>JAYTGN010000118.1:0-15845 GCA_043733485.1 Gemmataceae bacterium | reverse complement strand
TCGCACGAGAAACGAACGCGTCGGCAGTTGCGGGAACGAGGCATCCGATTAACCCAGATGGCACGGTGCCAACGGCTGGAATAGCGCTGTAGGTTTAGCGAAGCGTCTCGAACCCCCTGCCAATCCCATCGCCGCCATCAACTCCGCCAAGTCGAACTCCACCAGCCCACAGGCGGCGTCCGCGGCTCCGTAGTAGAGCAGTAGACGCTCGCCGTCTCGAACCAAGCCCGTCGGGAAGACGACGTTCGGCACGAAGCCATTCACTTCAAAGTCCGCCTCCGGATGAAAGAACGGCTCCACGGTCTGCTTCAAAATTCGACTCGGGTCGTCGGCATCAAGGAGGAGTGCGCCGGCGGAGTAGACGCCGACTTCGCCCGGTGCCTGCGGTTGCCGATTCCCATGGTAGATCGCTAGCCAACCTTGCGGCACGCGGATCGGCGGCGGCCCTGCACCGACGCGGCCCGATTGCCACTCGCCGCCCGCGAGCGCCAGCGGCATGTGACCGCCCCAGTGAATCAGATCCGGCGAACGGGCAACCCACATCTCCGGCCGCGTGAACGGGCTGCCGCACACCGGTCGATGGAACGCCGCGAACGCTCCGTCGATCTGCTCGGGAAACAGCACGACATCCTTGTTCTCGGGGCAGAAGATGATGCCGTGGCGTTCGAAGCTGCGGAAGTCAGCCGTACTCGCCAGGGCCGTGGCCGGACCGTGCCGCGAGACGGCGACGTAGGTGAAGTAGAACCGATCTCCGATTGCGGTGATCCGCGGGTCTTCGACGCCGTATTCTTCGAGTTCCCCGTGCGGCTGAAATGTTGACGAGTCGATCGCGCGGACCGACCTTCCATCGCCGCAGCGAACGACCCGCAGGTGGGAGATGAACGTGAGGCGCAGTCGGCCATCGGATTTGCACCGGACTACCCGCGGATCGATTGGCTCGAGGGCCGCGTTCGACATCCAGTCGATGGTGAGCCCGGCAGTCGCATCCCAACGCGGCAGCCCAGTGAACCCCGAGCGCCATTCCCTCGGTTGCTCGGCGACGCGGACCAACAGCACGACTTCTTCGTTCGTGCGAACCGCGCCGGGGTTGAACGCGCCGACGACTTCGAAGTCGTCGCGCGATGGAGGCAGATCCGCAGGGCCGAGAAGCAAACGCGTCGCGAGCCGCGAAATGGTCATTTCACTTCCTTGAGCCGCAATTTGCGGTATTCCATCTGTCCGCGGTCGGCTTCGAGCCCGATGCCGCCCGTCGCCGGCACCTTCAACGCGGCCTCCAGCACTTCGCCGTTGCAGGTGCAGTGGGCCACGCCATCCTTCACGATCACGACGATCTCGTTCCAGTCTTGCGGCTTGTACTTCTTCAAATTCTTGTACGGGCCGGCCACGAGGTAATCGCGAACCTGCAATTGCGGCGCGCGAACGAACAGGCCGCTGTCCGCGTTCTCGGCCGCCCGGAACTCCAGCCGCAACTCGAAGTCCTTGGGGAACTGCGCCTTCGTCCAGAGTTGGCGAGTCCCTTTGCCGGGGTTCACGATGATGGTGTCGCCCTTCGCGGTGTAGCGCTCGTCGGACGAGGTCGTCTTGCCGTCGAACGATTCGAACTTGTCGCCCTTCTTGTAGCCCCAACCCGTGAGGTCCTTGCCGTTGTAGAGTTCGACCGTGCCCGGTTCGGGCTTCTTGTCTTCGGCGAAAATCGCGGGAGCGATGACGAGCGACAGCAGGCAGGCGAAGCGGATCATTGGGGAACCTCGGGGATTCGGGGGTGGAGTTCGATTGCGGCCCGCGCCGATCAATGTATTAAAATCGAATTCAAAATTGCGGTTTGATGTGCTGGTCCCAGACAACCTTGAGTGGTTTCCCATCGACGTCGGTAATGCTGCCCAACCGGTAGAGCAAGAGTGTTTGTTCCAAGCAGTCCAGACGCGAGAAGCGAATTGTGGACGGAACCCTAAGGCTACTCACTTTCCACTCAACGGCACGTCCATAATAGAACGCGGTGCGGCCGAAGTAACCGCCGCGACGTGTGGCCAGGCGGAACCGAGGGGTCGCGCGGCGGGTGAGGCGAGGCGATCGAGAGCGAGCGAGGCGCTGGCATCGGGAAGGATTCCGCGGATGGGGTTCGGGCTGTCCGAAGTGTATCACGGAAACGCCGCGCGACTGGGGATTCGCTTCGGCGTCATAAATTACCCAAATTACCACTTTCTCCTTCGCTTGGGTTTCGTGAGCTGATACACTTTGTACTGCTCTCAATTTCGCCCGACCCCCTCTCCGGACGCCCAACGGTTTAAGGGGCGAGTAGCCACCGGTCATGTTTGAGGCGCCAGGCTGACTCATACCTTGAAGCACGCAGGAAGAACTCTGCTGAGCCGACGAGCCGCAGTGTGATGATAATCACCGGTCTTGAATTGAGGGGATACGGGCTACCGGAACTGGACCACCATCCGAGCAACCCATAACCGCGCGCGCCACGGCACATCCGTGAACCGATTCCGCACACCCTGTCCGAAGCGGCAACCTGGGGTAACTTCCTCGTGTGTAGGGAAGTGCCACGAAGGCAAAAAGAAAAGGATGCGGCCGGAAAAACCCTGAAAACGAAGAGACTGACTGGTGGAGGAGGCGGGGCTGTGTCGACGATCGCCTGACCGGACTTGAATCTTTTTGGCCTGCAGGTTGCTTAGGGTGTGCCAACCATTCTTGGAGTTTTGCAGACCGGACCAAATCAGAATTCGGAATCTGCCTGCGAGAAGCCAACTCCCAGGTAGTCATTCCGGGAAACTCCAAGAATGGTTGGCACACCCGTTGCTTATCGTCGTTAGCCGGATTCACCTGCACTGTGCTCAATTTCACCCGACTCTCCTCTCAGGAGCCTCCTATGATCCGCCCCACCCTGAAGCGATCCTTGCACCTCGAATCGCTCGAACAACGCGAGGTCCCCGCCCGCGTCGGCGGCCTCGATGCGTCGTTCGGAACCGCCGGCAGGACAACCCTCAATTTCGGCGGCGTCGATCTCGCCAACGCGGTCGCCATCCAGCCGGACGGTAAGATCGTCGCGGTGGGAACCGGAACCGCTGCACCGGAAGACGTTACCATCGCTCGCTTCAACCCGGACGGCAGCCCCGACATCACCTTCAACGGCACTGGGTCCCAGACCGTGCCCCTCGGCAACGTCGATGTCGCGACCGGGGTGGCGATTCAGGCGGACGGCAAGATCGTCGTCGTCGGATTCACGAACGCTAGCGGCAACAACGACTTCGCCATTCTCCGGCTGACCTCGACCGGGGCCCTCGACACGACGTTCGACACCGACGGCAGGCTGACCGTTGCGTTCAACCTCGGCGGCGGCAACGACGACCGGGCCGCCGGGGTCGCGATCCAGGGCGACGGCAAGATCGTCGTCGTCGGTTCCGTCGAACGCGTCACAGCCGGCGACTTCGACTTCGGCATCGTCCGGATCAACCCGCTCGATGGCAGCCTCGATGCGTCGTTCGATAGCGACGGCAAGCGGCAGGTCTTTTTCGACATCGGCGGTGCGCACGAGGATAAGGCGACCTCGGTAGCGATTCAGGCGGACGGCAAGCTCGTGGTCGCCGGCTTCGCCGAGACGACCGCGGGACAGCACGACTTCGCGGTGGCGCGGATCAATCCCGCCGACGGCAGCCAGGACAACACCTTCGACACCGACGGCAAGCAGACCGTGAACTTCGGGAACGACGATAAGGCCAACGCCGTCGCCATTCGCACGACCGGACAGATCGTGCTGGCCGGTTCGTGGGACGGTGGTCTAGCCGATTTCGCCGTCGCTCAGATGACGTCCACCGGGGCACCGGACACGAGCTTCGGCGGCGGCAATCAACCCGCCGCGAGCGGGAGGTTCGCCATGACCTTCGGAGCGCCGCCCTTCGGCGGCGCGGAGTTCGCCACCGGCGTGGCCATTCAGAAGGACGGCAAGCTCGTCGTCGCCGGGCGGACCGTCACGGGAGGTTCGGCGGACAACTTCGGCATCACCCGCGTTCTCGCGAACGGCACCGGGCTCGATCCCAGCTTCAACAGCAACGGGAAACTGACCGTCAATTTCGGGGCCGACGACGAAGGCAACGCGATGGTCCTGGACAACGACGGCCGCATCGTCGTGGTCGGGTCCTCGTATGCCGATGACTTCGCCCTCGCTCGCATCATCGGCAAGGTCGATCGGGCCACGTCGCTCATCGTCAGCGGCAGCGTCGATGGCCGGGGTACCGAGTTCTCCCCGAACGCGGCCGGCACCTTTGGCAGTCCCTTCCAGACACCGGCCAACCTCTTCCCGGGTTTCGCGGGCAACGTCCGCAGCGCCGTCGCCGACGTGAACGGCGATGGCTTCGAAGACGCGATCCTGGTGACCGGTCCGGGCACGCCGATCCGGTATGCCGTCATCAGCGGGGTCGACGACGTGACGCCGTTGATCCTGCCAACGGCACCGTTCGCGGGGAGCGAAGACTTCGAGGGCGGCGGGTTCGTGGCCGCCGGCGATCTCGATGGCGATGGCCGGGCCGAATTCATCGTGACGCCGGACCAGGGCGGCGGCCCGCGGGTCACCATCTTCTCGCTGGTGGGAACGACGCCGACGGTGCGGGCGAATTTCTTCGGGATCGACGATCCGGCGTTCCGCGGCGGAGCCCGCGCCGCGCTCGGCGATGTGAACGCGGACGGCACGCCCGACCTCGCGGTTTCCGCCGGCTTCCTCGGCGGCCCCCGCACCGCGCTGTTCAACGGCCGCACACTGTTCGCGACCCCGATCCGCCTCGTCGGCGACTTCTTCGCCTTCCCCGGCACCGACGCCGTGACTCTAAGAAACGGAACGTTCGTCACGCTGGGCGACATCAACGGCGATGGCTGGGCGGACCTGATCTTCGGCGGCGGGCCGGGCGGTGCACCGCGCGTGTTCATTCTCAACGGCCTGATCGTGAGTACGGGAACCATCGATGCAGCTTATGCCGCGCCGGTGGCGAACTTCTTCGTGGCGGGGAACTCGACCGACCGCGGCGGCGTGCGGGTGGCCGCCATCGATGGCGACAGCGATCACCGGACCGACCTCGCCGTCGGCAGCGGCGAAGGCTCGGTGACGAACGTTCGCGCCTACCTCGGGAAGAATTTCACTGGGGCCGGCGAACCCGCGATCTTCCAGGACATCAGCGTGTTCGGCGGCCTGCCGCTCACCGGCGGCGTGTTCGTCGGGTGATGTGAAATCTTCCTCGTCCGACTCACACTCGGATTACCTCCCAGGAGCTTCACAATGCGAAAGTTACCCAGAAGCGTTCCCTCCACCTCGAGAACCGCGAGGTACCCGCCGTCGTCGGAGCGCTCGATCCGTCGCTCAGCCCGAACCCCGTCACCGGGGTGACCAATGTGGTCACGACTTCCAACTCTTCCGGTGCGAGTTGGCCGAGTAGGAATTGGCGAAGAACTTCGTCTGAGGGCGGCAGATCGAGACTGGTCATGGCGCGGCTCCCGCGTGCGAATAGACGCTACGGGAAGGGATACGAGGTGAGCCGCGAGAATCTGTCGGGAAAATGAAAAGGTGTTTGCTGACAGCCGGCCCACATCTCCTCGCTAGGCCGTTGGCCCAACGAGGAGAGGGTTCTAGGTGCCCTCGTTCCGGAACTGCTCAATTCCATTCTCGACAGTCGCCAAACTCGAAACGGCACTTACTTCTTCTTCGCCTCGGTCAAGATCGAGTGGATCTCGCTCAGCGCGTCATCCAGGTGTGCGGCACTCGCCGCGTCCTTGGTCTTGGGCTGAGCCGTCTCGATCTGCTTGGCGAGCTTGGTCAACGACAACCGAGCCACGGAACGCAGTTCCGAGACGCGGGGGCCATCGTCGCTTGCACCAGGGAAACCGCGCGGCAACAACGGCGCTGCCGCGGGTGCCGAAGAATCCTTGTCGAACTCCCTCTTCAAGATGTCGAGGTACGCCCGCTGCAAGTTGCGGCGGAGCGGATCGACCTTCGGAGCAGCGTCCTTCAGTTCCGAGAACAAACCGTCCTGAAGGTCACCGACGAGTTCGACCACGCTGTAGGCCTTATCCGCACCCATGACCTCGGCATCGAACAACCGATTGAGCCGGCTCGCGCTGAGCAGGCTCGACAGGGTCCCCTTCTGCTGAGCCATGATGTCGTTGGCCACGCCGTTGTACTTGAACTGATTCACGACCTTCGGGTTGAGCATCTTGGTCGGCGTGGTGAAGAGCGATGCGAGGAGGAAGCGAACGGCTTCCTTCTGCTTCTCCTTGGGCACGCGAACGAAGGTTTCGTCGCCGCGGCCGCCGAGGGTGCGGTACTCGACGACGCCGCCCACCTGCTTGGTCACGGCTCCGAACCAGTTCCGCCGGTGCATCATCACCGACTTGTACACCTCTTCGAGCAGTTCGAAGTCCTCGCCCTTTTCGGTGGTCGCGGCGAGGAGCATGTCCATGACGCGGTCGAGGTTCTTGAGGCCCATCGCGGTCGCTTCCACGGCATCGCTGCCGACGTTCTCGGTGAGCACGGTGGGGTCGACTTGCGTCGGGCCGTCTTCGCCGCCGAAGCGGAGGTAGGGCTCGTTGATCTGCCGGGCGGCGAGTTCATCGAGCGTCTTGCGTTCGTCTTCAGCCGACTTCGCGGCGATGGGCCGGTAGCCCCAGTCGATGGCGAAATCGTCGTAGGGCCCGATCACGGGGATGAGCGTCTTCACGCCGTCGCCGGGCTGCGCGACGTAGTTGAAGCGACCGTAAGACATGATCGAAGCGACGCTGCCGTACTTCGAGGTGAAGCCGGGATCGCGGAGGTTCGAGATGCTGTACGCCTGGCTGGCGCGGTGGTTGTGCCGGAGCCCGAGCGTGTGGCCCACTTCGTGACAGCAAATGTAGCGGAGCAAGTCGCCGGTGAGATCGTCGGGCAGCGGCAACTTCTTGGCGCGCGAATCGTTCGCGGCACACTGCACGAAATACCACATCTGCGAGAGCTTCACCACGTCGTGCCAGAAGATGATGTGCGAGGAGATGATCTCGCCCGAGCGCGGATCGTGAACGTGCGGCCCCATCGCGTTGGCAACTGGCTCCGCGACCCAACGAATCACGGAGTAGCGAGCATCTTCCGGATCCCAGTTCGGATCCTGGGCCTTGGTCGGGGCATCTTTGCAAACGATCGCGTTCTTGAAACCGGCCTTCTCGAACGACGTGTTCCAGTCTTCGACGCCCTTCTTCAGGTAGGGTCGCCACTTCTCGGGCACCTCGCGGCTGATGTAGAACGTGATCGGCTTCACGGGCTCGCTGATCGCCGCGCCGGGGTCTTTCTTCTCCAGGCGGTAGCGGGTGATGAACTGATGCGTGACGGTCCAGGGTTTGTTGCTGTCGTAGGACTCGAACGATTCGGTGAAGTAGCCGACTCGGGGGTCGAAGAATCGGCCGCGCATCGGTTGCTCGGGCATCATGACGAAGCTTTGGTGAACGAGGGCCGTCTTGGACCCGCTGCTGGCACCTCCTCCGAACGGGCTGGGGGGGCCGAAGCCGCCGCCGCCGCTGAACGTGAGGAGCGTTTCGCCTTCGACGTTCGTGGGGAAGGCCTTGATGGCGGAGATGTAGGAACGGCTTTCGTCGATGGCACCCGCGTTGCCGGCCGCACGGCTAATCGAGAGATCGGGCAACCCGCGCATGAAGATGTTGGTCACGAGAATGACCGGGGCCTTGTCCTTGCCTTCTGTCTCGACCGGAAACACGGCGATGATCGAATCGGTGCTGGCGGCCTCGACGGCCGACTTGGCCGCGACCCCTTCGGCCCGCTTCTTGAAGCCGACCTTCCAAAGGTAGACCTTGTTGCCGCGACGTTCCCAACGAAGCACCTCGCTGCCGAGTGCCGAGCCGCCCCAGCTACTGCCGCCGGGGCCCTTCGCCACTTCCGCCTGCCACAGCATCAGCCTCAGAAAGGCGGTCGTCGGGATTTCAAAGTACACCTTGTCGCCGACCTGATGGACGCCGAAGACGCCAGTCTGCGACTTGGCTTCCTTGGTGATGACGTCTTCGTACTTGCGGAGTTCGGAGGGCGCTTTGGGGAGCGGCCCGGCGATTTTTTCGCGTGGAGCGGGCGCGACTTCGGGCCCGCCCTTCTTCTTCTCTTTGTCCTTGTCCTGGGAAAAGCCTGCCGGGAGCGACACGAGAATTGCCGCGAGGACCGGGGCGAATAGCAGCCGCAAGCGCATGATGCACCACTCGTGGGGGAATAAAGGGAATCGGCAAACTGAGAGCATTGTAGCGGACGTGAAGGCGGTTTCACACTTCGGAATTTCTTTCGACGAATTGCCTTGGCGGAATAATCGGAACCACCCGGAGGACTGCTCGCACGGCCACCCGGTTCGAGGTCGGTAAGCCCGTCCCCCACGGAATCTCTTCGAGCAATCACACGATAAGAGAGGAGCCGTGCCGTCCTGGGGAGCCGACTCGCATGATTCCGCTGAGCCTCGTCGCACTGTTGGCCCTGGGTGCCGATCCGTCGCCGGAGTTTTACATTCCTCCGGACTGCCCGATGCGGCAGAAGCCGATTTGGGCACGGCAAAGTACCTACGACAAAATGCTGGCCAAGGTCAACGCGCTGGCACTGCCCGGCAAGGTGCCGCCCGGCGGGCCTTCGTTCCTCTATCAACCGGCGTTCGCCGAAGACAAAATTATCCGCCTGCCCGCACGGCCTTACGAACTGCAGCCCGGCGATATGGTCTTCAGCGCCGACGGCTCGAAGTTCTGGAAGATCATGCACAACCTGGCGGGGACGAGCCATCCGACGCACTCGATGATCGTGTTCGCGTTGCCGGATGGCCGGCCCGCGCTTTTGGAAGGCGGCCCGCACGATACCCTGAAGTGCCGCATCCTCGAAGTGACGCCGCATCTGGCCAGCTACGAGGCCGAAGGGCGCGTCTGGGTGCGTCAACGGTCGTGCCCGCTGACCCCGATGCAATCGGCCCGGCTCACCGAGTTTTGTTTGACGGCGAACTGCCGCGCGTTCTCGACCCGCAAACTCGCGATCCAACTCACGCCGTTTCGAAGTCGCGGCCCCTTCCGCAGTGCATTCATGGGCAAGCCGCGCGGACTGGATGAAGAAGCCTATTACTGCAGCGAACTCGTTTGCGAGGCCTTGGTGTATGCGGGCCTTCTGGATGCTGGCACCACACGACCCGCGGCCACGTTCCCGCGCGATCTCTTCTTCGGCGATTCGATCAACCTCTACCTGCACCGGCACCTTCCCACGATGAATAGTTCTTGGGAACCGCCCGCGCGGTGGACGGGGAGCCCGATCGACTTCATGTCCGAATCGAAGTAATTTGGTGCGCTTGCCTGCCACGGTACGAACGCGGACAATGGCATTCCCCCTCCGGGTTCCGCCATGCCGCGATTGATCTCCCTCTTGACCTTGCTCCTCGGGACCGCGCTCCAGGCGGCGCCGCCGGACTTCGATAAGCAAATCGCGCCTCTGCTCGCTTCGCACTGCATCGACTGCCATCGCGGGGCCAAGCCCAAGGGCGACTTCGACCTGACTCGCAAGGCCGCGGTTCAGGGCAAGGAAAGCACGATACTCGAACGCGTGGCCGCGGACGAAATGCCGCCCAAGAAGCCCCTTTCCGCCATCGACAAGAAGCTACTCAAGGACTGGGTCGAAGCCGGGGCGAAGTGGGGCACCGACCCCATCGATCCGTTCCGCTTCACGAGTTCCAGTCGAGCGGGCTTCGACTGGTGGGCCCTGCAACCGATCAAGCCGGTGGCCCTTCCCAAATCCAAACTCCCCAATCCGATCGATGCGTTCGTCCATGCCAAACTGAGTGACAAGGGGTTGTCACCGTCGCCGCCTGCCGAGAAGCGCGTGCTGATTCGCCGGCTCACGTTCGACCTGATCGGCCTGCCGCCGACGCCGGAAGAGGTGGTCGACTTTTTGAAGGATGAGTCGCCGGAGGCTTACGCGAAAGTGGTGGATCGGCTGCTCGCTTCGCCGCACTATGGGGAACGCTGGGCTCGCCATTGGCTCGATGTCGTGCGTTACGGCGAAACCGACGGCTTCGAACGCAACGGCACGCGAACCAACTCCTGGCCCTACCGCGATTGGGTGATCCGCTCCTTGAACGCGGACATGCCGTACGACGAGTTCGCGAAGCTGCAACTCGCCGGCGACGTGCTTCGCCCCAACGATCCCGAGGCGATCAAGGCCACCGGCTACCTCGTCGCGGCCGTTCACAACACCGTGCTCGGCAACGATCAGATGCGAGCCGTCGCCAGGGTGGACGAACTCGAAGACCTCGTCGGGGCCGTCGGGCAGACCTTCCTCGGGCTCACGGTGAACTGCGCTCGCTGCCACGACCACAAGTTCGACCCCATTTCGCAACTAGACTTTTATCGCCTCGCCGCAGCACTCTCGGGCGTGGGTCACGGCGAACGCTCGCTGCCAAACGAGGAGTTCGCTCGGAAAGTGAAACAGTTGGAAACCGTAATCGTGACGCTGTCGAAGGAGCTGAATGCGATTGAGGAGCCCGCCCGCAAGGCGATCCTGGCCGAACGCGGCAAAGAATCGCTGCCGGGCAAGCTTGCGGCACCGATTGCGGCATGGGACTTCCGCACCGGCCCCGAAGACCTCATCGGGAAGATGCACGCCAAGCCGATCGGCACTGCGAAGTTCACTCCCGCCGGTGCCGTTTTCGATGGCAAGTCCGGATTCGTTCGCACGGCACCGCTCGCTTCCGAACTCCGCGCGAAAACTCTCGAAGCGTGGGTGTCGCTGTCGAACCTCACGCAGCGCGGCGGCGGCGTGATGAGCCTCCAAACGCCGGAAGGCAACGAGTTCGATGCGATTGTGTTCGGCGAGAACGAACCGGCGAAGTGGATGGCCGGCAGCAATGGCTTCGTGCGAACCAAGCCCTTCGGAGGCGAATTAGAAACGGATCAGCAAACGGTTCACATCGCGATTGCGTACTCGCTCGATGGCACGATCACCAGCTTCCGCAACGGGAAGCCTTATGGCAAGTCGTACCTCTCGAAGGGGCCGCTGACCTACAAGGCGGGCTCGGCCGTAATCGCGTTCGGTTGTCGGCACGAACCGGCTGGCATCAACAAGATGTTGGCCGGTACCGTGGCCGCGGCCCGACTCTATGACAAGGCGTTGTCACTCGACGAAGTTGCGGCATCGTTCACGTTCGGACCGCAGTTCATGAGCGAATCCGAACTCGAAGCGAAATTGACGCCCGAGGACAAGAAGCAACGTGGAATCGTGAAGCTGAAGTTGGACTACGTCCTGACGCAGAGAAACTTCGCCAAGGCCGGGGCGAGTGAAGCCGTCTACGCGAACGTGCCGCAGAACCCCGGCGTCACGCGATTCTTGAATCGCGGCCAAGTGGAGCAACCGGGCGAGATCGTCGCGCCGAGTGGGCTTCCCGCACTCTCGGCGACGAACTTCAACTTCGCTCTAGCCGCGGATGCGACCGATTCTCTGCGCCGCGAGAAACTCGCCGAGTGGATCGCGTCGCCGAGCAATCCGCTGTTCGCACGGGTGATCGTGAATCGTCTCTGGCACCACCATTTCGGTGCGGGGTTGGTCGAGACGCCGAGCGATTTCGGCTTCAACGGTGGCCGCCCGAGCCATCCCGAATTGCTCGACTGGCTTTCATTGGAACTGATCAAGCCCACGGACGGCCGTCCGTGGGCGCTCAAACGACTCCACAAACTCATCGTCACTTCAGCCACGTATCGCCAGTCCTCGGCACCCGACAAGAATTCCCTCGCCATCGACGCCGACAATCGGTTGCTTTGGCGGATGAAACCGCGACGACTCGAAGGCGAAGCCGTTCGCGATTCCATGCTCGCCGCATCGGGTTTGCTCAACCGCACGATCGGCGGCAAAGGCTTCTCAGACTATAAGGAGCGGAACTTCAACGGCACGGCTTATTACGATCCCTTCGATCCGGAAGGGTCCGAGTCGCAGCGGCGCAGCATCTATCGATTCTTGCCGCGCGGCAGCAACACCGGTCTGCTCGATACGTTCGATTGCCCCGATCCCGCGTCCGCGGCACCGCGTCGAGCCATCACGACGACGCCCTTGCAAGCGCTCGCCTTGTGGAACGGCGGCTTCGCCCTGCGCGCTGCCGGTGCCTTCGCCGACCGCGTGGCCAAGGACTGCCCCAACGACATTTCGAAACAGGTGACCCGTGCTTGGCAACTGGCGTTCGGCCGCAACCCGACGCCGACCGAGCAGACGCTCGGCGAAAAACTCGTCGCCGAGCACGGCTTGAAGGCACTCGGTCGCGCGCTCTACAACGCGAACGAGTTCCTGGTCGTGGAGTGAGGTGCTATTTGTTCCGCCGGCTCGAACCGTATAATGCCAGTGTCCATCAAACGATGGTGACCTTTGAACCAGGGGGCGATCTGGTATCGACCGGGTATCGGAAGTGTTCGGTGGCGTGTCGTGGTTGATCAGCTGGCCACGTAAAAAGCCGATCAAAATTTAACTGCTGAACCGCAGTTCACCCTCGCGGCGTAATAACCCGTGAGCCGTTCCGCATGCTTCACCCGAGAGCAGGCGGTTCGGACGCAATTCGGGATCGCGGGAACCTGAGGAACGGAGACGCTATCCGTTCCGCCTCGGCGGCGGTTCCTGCTAAAAAACCTGGCCGATAGCGAACCGGAAATCTTGCTTGCTGGAGTTCCGGAAAGCGAACGCGAAGCCGTCTTCGGATGGGCTTCAACTGTAGGCGAGCTACACACGTAGATGCCGGCGCGGAAGTACGACGGGACCCGGGTTCAATTCCCGGCGCCTCCACTGAACGGCTTGCGGCGAAGGCCGCAAGCCGTTTCCATTGCACGACTTAGCGTAAAATTGAGTCTAGTAGAACCGGTCGATTACGCAGGGGCGAATACAGCGAGAACTAGTCCCTCAAACCAAAACTTAACGCCAGGATCCGAGACGACGGACAGCGTGATCTCGCCAGCTCCGATCGCATTCTTCAGCTTCGCGTCTTCTTCACGGCGCGGCGCGACCTCCGAAACGCCTATCGGCCGTGCGATCTGGATCGTCATCACCTGGCTACTGATCGCGTCACTCGGGTTCCTGGCGCTGAAGTTGCCGCAGTGGCTGCGGCCCGGATATCGGGAACAACCGATTTCGATGCACGGCCAGGGTCCGCAATCCCGCACGGTGGTCGATGTCGCTGCGGCGGTTGAAGACGCCCCCGCCGCCCCCGGCGATTCGCCGCCGTCGTCTACTGCCTACGTTCGTCTCCATCTCGAAGGAACCGCCCCCAAGTGGAATCTGACGATTGATGCGAACGAGTACTACTTGTGGCCCGAACCGTTTCAGTGGACGGCCTTCAAGGCGATTCGAGGGCACGTCTTCTGCCGAACGATGGGCTTCACCATCGGTACGTTCGAGTTGAAAAAGCGGCTCCGCGACCTGAACAACTTCGATCTGTTCGTTCGGATGGAAGATGGCCGCTCGATTGAAGCCCATCTGAAGCCGTCGAACTGATTTCCCGGTGCCTCCACCCTTGAGGGCTTGCGATTCGTCGCAAGCCCTCTTTCGTTCCCTCGCTTCGATCGGTTCCGAATTCCACAGATTTCTTCAAAAGTGCCATCAAATCAGGGCCGAAACGGGTCAGGCTGCCAAAGTCGGTGTGGTGAAAGTGGCAGTGTGGCAGCCTGACTCAAAGCTCCATCATCACCTGCGCCGGGTTGATGGCCTGGTACTTCCCTTTATTCGCGGTGATCTCGAAGGCCTGCGGCACCGACGCGAGCCCGTTCAAGACATGCGTGATCGTCGGCTTCACGTTGACACGGCCCGAGGCCACGAGGCGGACCGTGTACTCGAGATGGGCCCGCGTGCTGATGTCCGGGAAGACGTAGCGCAGACTGCGTTCGCGGAACAGATCGATGGGGAACTCGACGGGGGCTCCGAACCAGGAGACGCCGACGATCTTGCCGCCGGAGCGAACCGAATCCAGGGCCGTGGTGATGGTCGCGCTGCCGGCAAGGCCTTGCTTGGGGCTTCCGCCGGCGCATTCGAAGACCACATCCGCGCCGATGTCGCCGGTCAGTTCGCGAACGGTTTCCACCACGTCGCAGGTCTTCGCATTCAGCGCGTGATCCGCTCCGAGTTGCTTCGACATCCGGCACGCTTCTTCGCGCACGTCCACGGTGATGAGCATCCCCGCGCCGCAAAGACGGGCCACCTGCAAGCACTCGATCCCCATGCTGCCTTGACCCAGAATGAGTACGGTGTTGCCGACTTGAATCTGTGCGGTCTCGACGGCTGCGACGCTATCGCTGAGCGATTGCAGGCACGCGGCTTCGCTGTCGGAGATGCGGTCGTCCACCTTCACGAGTGCGATTTCGGGAAGGATCGCTCGCTCGGCGAAACAGCCCGGCAAATCGAACCCGATCACCGGCCCCTTACGGCACAGGTCCGTGCGTTCGGAAAGGCACATCGAACACGTCTGACAGGGAAGCTTGGCGCGGGCTGCGACGCGGTCGCCGGGTCGGTAGCCCGTTACACCTTCACCGACTTCGAGGATTCGAGCACAGAACTCGTGGCCGAACAGTTGAACGGGTGCCTCGGTTTCGAGCCGCCGTTTGATGCGGTCGTAGGCCAGTGTGGGGATTCCGAACGCGAGTTGTGCCTCGGTCACGCTCGGCTGCACGCAAAGGGGTTCGACCAGGACGTGCCGCGGGGGGCACACCGGTTCTGGCACGTCGTCGAGGCGCAAGTCGCCAAAGGCATGAAATCGCCAAGCTTTCACGAGTTTGCTCCGGAGGAGTGAAGCTGTCCTGCTTTCACGATGCCGCCTTGCATAACGGCAATGAAGCGGTTGCGATCCTCGAGAATCGAAATGTCCGCGAGCACTTCGCCGTCGACGACCAGCACATCGGCGAGCTTGCCGGCTTCGAGGGTGCCGAATTCGTCGCCTCGGCCCATGATCTCGGCACCGGTTCGCGTCGCGCAGCGGATCACTTCAAGCGGCGAGAAACCGACGTACTTCACGAAGAAACTCAGTTCGCGGGCGTAGTCGCCGTGCGGGTTCCAGCCGAAACCGTAGTCGCCGCCCATGCCCAGACGCCCGCCGGCCTTCAGGATGCGGCGCGCGCTCTCCGCCCCGCCCTCCAGCGTTTCCTTGTGACCGTCGATCACGCGCTGCGGCAGTTTGAACTCCTTGCCGCGTTCGACCGACGCCAGCTCGAAGTACAACGCCGGCACGCACGGCACGTCGCGCTTCAGCAGTAATTCCAAGCCCTCGTCGTCAATGAACGTGCCGTGTTCGATCGCGTCGTAGCCGGCCCGCAGCGCGTTCTTGATGCCTTCGGTCGCGCGGCAGTGGCCGGTTACCTTCATCTTGTGGTTGTGTGCCGTCGCCACCACCGCGTGCATCTCCTCGAACGTCATGCACAGCGTGTGGTGGTCGTTCGTGTCGGGGGCCGCCGCGTCGCCGGTGGGGTAGGTCTTCACCCACTCCACGCCGTCCTTCACCAGCTTCCGCACCGCGGCGCGGGCCTCGTCCGGGCCGTTCACCAGCAGCATCAGCCCGTCCATCCCGATCTTGCGGAAGTCCGGGTTCCAGTCCATCAACCCGCCGACGCCGCAGATTTCGCGACCACTGGACGCGAGCCGCGGACCGGGGCACAGATCGCTTTCGATGGCTTTCTTCAACCACACGTCGATGTTGAAGAGGCTGCCGCCGCTGCGGGCCGCCGTGTAGCCGCATTCGAGGGCCAACTTGGCATTCGCGGCTGCGAGCAGCGTGACATATTCGACGGGATATTTGATATCCAAATCTTCCAACGCCGCGACATTGAAATAGGTGGGATGAAAATGAGCTTCG
>JAYTGN010000117.1:0-15874 GCA_043733485.1 Gemmataceae bacterium | reverse complement strand
CGGTACGCGAAGCGGCCACGTCCACGAGGCCGTGCCGTGGGTGGCCACCGGCTCGGACGGAACGGAAAGTAAGGACACCTACGGGACTGCACCCGCTCGCCGCCGCCTTCCGGCGGAAGTAGAGCCAGCGCCTCGGCCGAATCTCGCATCGCCCAAAAGAACGTATCGCCGTGTCGCACGATTCGCCCGCCCCGGTCGGCGATCCGCGGCCGCCAGTCGAAGAGCATCGCCCGAACCGCCGCCGCCCGCCACGCGACCGGCCGCCAATTCCATCAGAAGTTCCGCCAGCAACGTCTCACCAAACGACGTGATCAGCGGCAGTTGTTCCAGGTCCACGCCCCATTCGAAGCCCGCTTGCCGGGCCGACCGTTCGCCCGCTATCGCGGTCGCGCGGCTCCAGCCGTGCCGCCGTGCTTCCGACGATGCTTCCAAGAACGCATCCCACGCAGCCGCGACCCAGGCACCATTCACATCCACGAGCGACAAGGTCCGGCCAATCGCGAAGGGTCCCGGGCCGAGTTCCGCGAGGCGGTACGTTCCGAACCCGAACCGCGTCGATTCGCCAACGCGGGCATATTGACCGAGGGCGAGTAGTTCCGCCATGGCCGACGACACGCCGTCGAGTACGACGGTGCCGACAGCACCTCCGAGCCGCTTCCGATGAGTCGGGCCGTACGGGATGTCGACCCAGACCAACCGGTTGACGCTGACCGTCGGCAAAACGTCCACCTCGGGTGCGGCGACTCCGAGTTCGAGCAGCCGACCACGGACGCGGTTGAGGAACAACGACGGATTGAAGTAATCGCGGTCGAAGTGATCGCGGCCGTCGACCCGGTGGCCGGCGGTCTTGCTGCGGCCGGTGGCCAGCGGCGTGGTGAACCGCAGCGTGAGTTTTGCGTGCAACTTCGCGGCGGCAACTTCGGAGTGAAACAGATCCGCGGGCAGTGGGCGAATGAAGTTCGTGGCGGCGAACGGCTGGCCGATCGCCAGGTCCACGATGGCCTGCACGCGGAAGTTCCCACCGAACACGGGGCGATTGGCGACCTTCGCCTTGCCGAGTTCGGCGAGCCCGTCGTGAAGTTCGCGGACGAGATCGGCGACGTCGGGAGGCCCGAGGCCGAGGAAGGTGATGCCGAAGTGGTAGACGTCGTCGGGTCGCAGGGCGAGGCGGCCGATCTCGACGGGATCGACGAGGACTCCGTCGGGAACGGCGGAAACGCCGCGTTGGGAGCGTGCGAATGCCGCCGCGACGGTGGCATACAGCACGGCCGCAGGGTGGGCCGGCAGCACGACCGACTGCGTGGCGACGAGTTCGACCCGGACGCGGGAGACGGCGAGCATCGCCATCACTGTCGCCGTAGCGTCGGCAGCGAATGCGTCTGCGGCGAAATCGGATCCAGCGACTGCCTGACATCAGGCTCGGGATTGCGGTCATTCGCGACCCACCACCTGAAGGCTTCAGACTCGCCTGCCGTCGTGTTCGGATATTGAACCGGAGCCATGGTCGCGTTTGGGTCGCCGAGCAGTTCCAGAGCGTGGCGAATGTCGGCGTCCATCTCCGTGCGGAATAGTTCCCGTAGATCGTGCGGCGACGGGCCACCGGTTGCGGGGGCGGCCTTCTCCAATTCGTAGCGCTCGGGCCACGTCGCCGGCGGCTCGGACACCCACCCGGCGTGGTAGCGGCGAGTATTCAATTCGTCGTGGCCGTAGCGGGCAGTGCGGTGAACCAGGAACAGGCCGACCGGATCGAGCCGCACTTTGCCGAGGCCGAGCGGCCTGCCCATCCCGAGCTTATGGCGAAAGTTTTCCGTGGGTCGCACGGCGTAACAAAGCAGGGCCAGTTCCGTCTCGCTCAGGTTGTCGAAGTCGATGTGGAAGTAGAACGCCGTGTCCTTGGGCAGCGGTCGAACGCTGTTTTTCTGATTCGCATTCTCGCTGGCGTTCGCCGTCTCGTGCCGCGCAAGCTGGTTCAGTTTGTCGTGGACGTAGAACTTTCGACCCTGCGGCACGGGCATGCCGTTCGTGTGGTCGGCGAACTCCTTCTTGAGCAGGTGGCCGCCGGTCCCGGTGCGGCCGGCGAAGTACAGAGCCGGGCTCGGCGGCTTCGGCGAAGCGAGAATCTTCAGGATGACCCTGTTCACCGGCTTCACATCTTTGCCGTCTGGCAGCCGCCCGGCGGAGCAGCGGAGCCGCCCGGCGAGCGCGAGAACGGGATTACCTCCTTCACCGGGTTCGACGCCGGGCTTCCGTTCGCCGCGTTTCCGTTTCTCCTCGCGCATCTCGACGAAGCCGAAGAGTTGCTCGGCGAGTGTGATCGTGGTGCGGGTCGGGTTGAACGGGAGCAACTCGGGATCGAGCGCGGAGAAGTAGTGGTCGGCGGTCTTGGCGTCCTTCCGCCAGATTGAGGAGATGGCAATATGGTCCGCCGTTCGCTGCGCGTCAGGCTTCAGCGTGAAGCAGACCAAGTCGCCGGGTTTTAAATCCGGAACTGCGTCCCACTTCGCTCCTCGTAAGTGGAACGGCGTTTCGCCGTCGCTCGCCTCGCTGCGTTCGAGGGCCAATCGGCGAAAACGTTCGAGTGCGTCCTTGATGTCCAGTTTCTTGTGTTGCCATTTCGAAATGTCGCCCTCGGGAACTGGAATGAAGAGTTCGTGCGCCTTCGTGGTTGGCATCTCGGACTCGCGCCCTTCGAGCCCCAGCACGCCAATGAAGTGCGGCAACGCGAGCGGCAGCAACTTCAGGTCGTTCTCATCCTTGACGATCATGCCAATCGCGCCGAGGGATTCGCCCATCTCCGCGCGGTAGGAGAACGACCGCTCGCCGTGCAGCACGCGCATCGCCGAATTCGACGCGGCTTCGGCCACCGCCGAGAGCAGCCCCTTGATGCTCGTCGCGGGCACGGCGTGAACGCCGTCGAGAGTATAGTTCTGCACCTCGGTCACTCCGCCGCCTCCGGGCTTCTGTGTCGAGCCGAATACGCACGGACCTTCGGTGGTAAGCTTGCACACGAGCCGCCCGCTGAACGTGGCGTCGACGTAGCGGTCGTGCGTGACGTGTGCAGTCTTTCGATGCTCGAAGTCGTCGCGGGACAGATCGTTGCTTCGCGATCCCTTCTTCACGGGCACGTAGTGGTACGGGTTGTGGAACTCACTCGCCTCCGGCCGCACCGAGGTGATGGCTGGTGCCGGAAGAGCTTGGTCAACTTTCTCGATCTTCGGCAATGCAGTCGAAGTCTCGGGCACGTTCATCAACTTGCGAAACGCGTCCACATCCTCCTTCGTCGCGGGCGAACCACCGACTTCCGCCCGACACGCACCGTAGCCCTTGCGGGTGCCGAAGCCGAAGGGCACGTCGCCTTCGCAGAGGTCGCGCAGCGTCAGAGCGAGCAGACCCAGCACGGCCGGAGCATATTTCTGAAGTCGTTCGACATCCCGCAGCCTTTCGACGTCCACGGAGAGCTTGCAGGTGAAGGTGGGTGAAGCGATGTACTCGGCGTTGTACTTCGAGGAGCCGGACACTCCGCCGGTGAAGCGATCCACGGCAACGAATTCCTGCGGTATCGTGGTAACCGGCTTTTCCGTAACGCCATCGGTGATGCGGAACAAGGACGCCCATCCGGCGTCGCCGAACATCAGTTCGATTAAGTTCCATGGCGAGTTCGGGTCGCGGAATTCCAGGTTGGCCTTCGGAGCCTGCTTCTCGTCGAAGGTGCGCACGATCCGCTCGGCCTGCGACCGCAACGCGCCGCGAACCGACTCCGCCGGAAGGAGTCCTCGCCTGTCCGCGGTGAGCCGGGGAACGTGATGCTGGCCGTTCATGCTGGTCGTTGAACCCCTCGAGCGCGGCGAGAAGGACCGCAACCTCGCCATCGCTGAGATTCTGGCCGTCGATGACGATCTTGAAGGCGACGCCGGCCGACACGAACTCCGTGTGGAATAACCGCTGGGGAATAGCGGTTTTCGTGGCCCGGTCGAGTGCGACGCGGGCCACGACGCCCGTGGCCGGGCCGTATCGAGGCAGAGGGAATCGTGAACGAGCAGTTTCGATCCGGTCGCCCCCATTGCCCCGGCGTCAAGGCTGCCGAAGAGTTGGTCGATGAGTACTTTCTGGTCTGGCAGCTGGTCTGGCAGGCGGCGGGTCAGCCACGCTCGCAGGTTCCCTTTCAAGGTGCTGGCCGGGACGTACGGCTTGTCACGGTGATCCCGGGCGAGGGCGTTCACCTCAATGGGCTTGCCGGTCTCGGGGTTGATCGGGCCATCGCACGGATGACCGCTGCCGATGTGGAGCGGCGAGACGACGCGGAGCGTGCCTTCAATTCGCCAGCGGTTCTCGAAACGGGAGGCATCACTCATCGCCGATCTCCTCGATGGAACCGAACACTTCTTTCGGGGATTTCTTGACGTGGCAGTCTAGGTCGATGGCGACTTCGCCCTAGCCTTCCTCGCGGCGGAACGGGTTGTTCTTCCAATCGTCGCCGATGTTCTCCCGGACCCACTTCCCGCTCGGCAGGCCGCGTTGGCTCCACTCGTCCCGGCAGGTGTCCGCGACCCCTTGATCCTTCACCTTCAACAAGAAGACACTCCCCGTGTCGGTGAGGAAGAACGGGCGGTATGGCTTGCCGGGTTGGAACCGGTAGGAAAGGTAGCCGCCGGCAAGAGACTGACTTGCGTAGAACCGGACGAGTTCGACCGAACCGTCGGACACGTCCGTCCAGTAGTCGGAATAGAACTGCTTCAGCGTGGCCTCGGGCTGGGCCATGTGGATCGTCGTTGGGTTCCCGATTAGAGCCGGGGTCTGAAGCGTCACCGCAACGTAACCGGACTGGGCTTCCGAAGCGAACGCCTGCTCGGGTGGCTTTTCCAATCGCGTGATTCGAGCGCGGGCTTTTGTCTTCCCGAGGTTGCGAAACTCATTGCTACAGAGGTGCTCGACCTGAGCGACAACGGCAGCGCGTCGAGCCTCGGCCACGGCGGAAATGTCGATCTTTGCAAGCCACTGGCATCCCTTCTCCGGCACGATCATCTCGTAGGCGAAGAGTTGCTGGTCGGCCGCCATCCGCGTCTTGCGGTCGATTTCGGTGCGGACGCGCAGGTCGTGTTTCAGCGTCGGCCAGCCAAAGGCCTCGCGAACCGTCGCGTGGGGTACGTCCTTCCAGTCGGTCGCGAATGCCGGAGCCCGCCCGTCGACTAAGCACGGCTTTCCCATCCCCAGGACATCGCCCCATTTTTTACCTGTCCCCACGAGCGAACGCGGCGGCTCCACGGGTCGTTTGCCGTTGATCGACGGGAAGGCATGGCTGAACGTAATGGCTCCCAGAGCCGCGCCAATTTCGGCGAATGGCCCACCCACATTCGTCACGTCTGCGTCCGAGTGGCCGGTCCACTGGCGGATCGCATCGGCCACCATCCCTTTCAGCACGGCACCGGGAATGACCTCGGACGAGTCGAACGTATTTCCCGTCACCCGCCGTTTCGCGACGACGAACGGTTCCTGCGGTTCGACGGCCAGCCAGATCTCGGTCGCATCCGATTCGGTTGGGGTGACCGCTGCGATGCAATCGATCTTCGGCTCGTCGATTGTCACGGTTTGCACTTGCCCGAACCCGATGCCCGTGTCGGCTCCGAATGCGGCGTTCCACCGAAGGCCGGTGTCCAGCAACTGACGGAACGCATTCGCTTCGTCCTCATCGCACACGGCGGAGACTTCGCCTTTGAAAGGCACCGCTTCGCCGGCGGAAAAGGGCGACTCGATCAGTTGCATCATTCCGAGCCACACGGCCCCGGTGACGGGTGAAATGCGAATCCGCGTCCGCGGTTGCTTCTCCACTTGCGGCGGACCGGTGAAGTCCGAAATGTGGATGCGCCGGCGTCGTGGATCGTATCGGCCCGGTCCGTTACGGGCGTCGTCGCTCCGTTCGCCAAACCATGCGTTCACCGCGTCCGGTTCGCACACTTCGCAATCGGTCAACTCCCCGAGTGCATGGCGGAGACGACCGCGGATCAGCGTACCCGGCAACTGATACTGGTGGGACTGTGGAGGTTTTGCTCTGCGCGAAGAACAGTTCGAGCGCCTCGAAGCCCTTCCACGCCGGCACGACCCAGATCAGTTCGTCCCCACCCCAGAGCAGAGTTTCGAGGCGAATCGGAGCGTCGAGCGAGTCGTTCTCGTGCCACAGTGGGTCGATCCTGGCCTGCTCCAATAGTGCCTTGAGCATGGCCTTGCGGGAATGTTGAAGAGCGTCGTCCCAGGCTTTCAGGAGTTTCGAGTCGCTGAGTGCGGACTGCTTCTTTCCGAAGTGGTTTCCGTCCGCGTAGATGACCGCCATCTTGTAGTAGAGCGGTGTCGTCCACTGCTTCTGATGGCTTGGCGGCGCGGCAAGAGATCACGTACTCGGCGCGATGCGACGCGGCGAATATCAGCGCGGAGGTGCCGCCCACCGAGCCGCCGGACAGGTACCCGTGAAGCACGATCAGGACATCGCAGGATTTCTCTTTGGTCCATCCTTTGGGCATGATCTCCACATACTTCTGGATCGTGCCATCGACTTCGGCCATAAACTCCACATCGCGGGGCGCGTTTGGCTCCTCGGCCTGCACGCGGTGCGAAGCAAGGGCGACCAAGACCGCCAGGATCAGACATCGCTTCATCGCTTGCTCCGAGTGAATCGTTCTACGACCGGGTTGAAGTCGTCGTCCGGGTCGAGCGGAAAGACCGGCCGGCGACAACGCGTATGGCCGAGTGTGGGGAGGTTGGCGCTGGTCGCTCCCGGTGCGTCCACGTTGATGAGTTTCGCACACCAGTCGGCATACATCCGCCGCTGGCAGTGCGGCGACTTCACGACGACGAGATCGAATCGCTTCGGGTCGAGCCCGTGGGCGTGGAAGAGCGACCGATCGTACAAGTGAACTGGCCGCGTGGTGGCCACCAGTGTGACCGTGCCCGACTTCAGAACGGCCGTTCGGCCGGCGTACCACTCCTGGCCGAACGATTCGCTTGGAAAGCGGCCATCGGAGAGCATCTGAACCCGCGCAGTGATTTCGACAGGAGCGTGCCGCCGGTCGAACGCACCGCCGATGGCCACTTGGATCGTTGACTCAACTCCCGCGGCGAATGCAGCCGCGACCGCCGCGGGATCGACGATGGGAATGAGGGCGCGACCACGGTAGCCGCTGGCAAGCAACTCGCGGAGGATGGCGTTGCTGTCGCCCGGGGCTCCCGAACTGGTGGCGTCGGCCGCATCCACTAGCACCACCGTCCCCGTTCGGACTTCGGTCGCAACTCGAATCGCTTCCGCGAGTGGTGTCAGCCGGGCCTGCATCCGCTCACGTCGTTCCCAGAATCGTTGCGCAATGCGGATCGCTTCCCGTTCGGCTCGCTCCGGATCGTTGTCGGTACACACCACGGTGTAGCACGCGAGATCGGGCACATCGGTAAACGGGTTGCCGATGAAGAGACCAGCGGAGAGCCCGCCCGGACTCTGCTCGATGGCCTGAGCCTCGCGAATGAGTTCACCGAAGACGCCGGTCTCGGTGATGAGTTCGTCGCCGCGCACGAGCGCCGGGATGCGAACCCGCGCCGTGACCGGCTTCGCGCTTCCGCTCAGCACGCGGAGCAGGAGCCTGGCGGCTCGCTGGCCGGTTTCGAGGAAGTCAACGTGCGGATACGAGTGATAGGGCACGACCGCGTCGGCATGTTGCAGCATCCGAGCGGTCAGGATACCGTGCAGATCGAGCGACACGACGATTGGAATGTTCTCGCCGAGAATCTTGCGGGCTTCAGCGAGCAGGAAGCCTTCAGGGTCGTCCTCGCCCTCGGCAGCCATCGCGCCGTGAAGTGCGAAGTACGCGGCGTCCACTGAGCCCGCGCCGCGAAGGTCGGCGAGAAACTCGTCCGCGATCCGCGCGAAGTCGGCAGCGGGAATCGTACCACCGGATGCGATCCCACGGGCTCCGAATGCCGGGATGACCTCGCTTCCCGGATGCTCGGAGAACACGCCACGGGCTCCGGCCACTTCGCTGCCGATGCCGCGGTGGTAGTCGAACATCCGTTCCCCGCGGTGAACGAGGAAGTCGTCGTACCGCGTCGGGAGGGGGTTGAACGAACAGACTTCGTGAATGCACTCGGCGATGACAATGCGAGCAGGCGTGCGACTCATGACGGACACCCCTTCGACCAGGACGGACTCGATGGTCGTCAACCGAAGAGATTCTTCAACGGCTTGCCTTCGGTCAGCAGCAACTCGCGGCCGAGGCGATCGGTGATGGGGGCTTCCGGATCAATCCCCAGCGCAGAGTAGATGGTCGCGGTGAGGTCGGGTGGCGAGACCGGCTTCTCCGCAGGATAGGCTCCGATCCTGTCGCTCGATCCATAGACCGCTCCGCCGCGAATGCCGCCCCCGGCCAGCACCGCGGAATAGCACTGCGACCAATGCTGCCGCCCACCATTCTCCACCCGCGGAGTCCGACCGAACTCGCCCACCCACACGACGAGTGTTTCATTGAGCAGCCCGCGTTCGGTCAGATCCTCGATCAGCGCCGAGAACGCAGCGTCCGCCGGGGGCATCAGACGATTCTTGAGCGAAGGGAAGTTGTTCCCATGGGTATCCCAAAACGACTGGCCATCGTCGGGCCAGTTGACCGTGACCAGTCTCGTACCGGCCTCGACGAGTCGGCGAGCCAGCAGGCAACTCTGACCGTGCGGATGTCGGCCATACCGATCGCGCGTCCCGGGTTTCTCCGTCGAGAGGTCGAACGCCCGCGATACGGCCGGGGCAAGAAGCAGATCCATGGCCTTCGCCTTCAGCCCGGAGTAGTCGCTGAGCCGAGTCTCTCGCTCGAGCAGTCGCGACAACTCGGCTCGAGCGTGCAGGCGATCGGCGGGAACGTCCGTTGCGGTCTTCAATCCGGGCACTGCGAACGTCGGCGAGTTCGGATTGCCGCTGACGAGGAATGGGTCGAAACCGGCACCGAGCCAGCCCGCGTTTTGACCGGGCGCGGTGCCGCCCGGAGCGGACGGGTGAGACACCGCCCACGGGAGTGTGACCGAGGCCGGGATCGCATTCGCCGACGGAAGGAACTTCTGAATCACGGCCCCGAGGCAGGGTGCATCCGAGCGACTCGCTCCGTCGTTGTCGGAGTTCACTTTCGCGGCGAGCCGTCCCGTCATCAGGTGATGAACGGGCGAGAGGTGTGCGGGGTCGGTGTGGTTCATCGAGCGAACGATCGCATACCGCTTGGCCAGCGTGGCGAGCCGTGGAAAATGCTCGCCGATACGGGTTCCCGGTACGGTCGTCGCGATCGACTGGAACGATCCGCGAATTTCCTGCGGAGCATTGGGCTTCGGATCCCAGGTGTCGAGGTGACTGGGACCGCCCCACATGAACAGCAGGATGACGGACTTCGCCCGAGCCTTTTGTCCTGCGGAGGTCGGGTTGCCGAAACCGTCGAGAAGACCGAGACCGAACGGAGCCAGACCGCCGGCGTAGAGTATCTCGCGCCGGGTGATTCCGGCACCGACCCGTGGTAACTGTGGTCCATTCATGTCGAATTGTTCCGCGAATTAGGTCGCTCGTGGGAGCGGAGTCGGCGTGAACGGCGCTTCGCATCGTGACCGAGTCGTCAGATGATTCGCCACCGGCCGGAGGGTTCGTCGGAGGTTCCTTACACCCTTTCGAGGATAGCATGTCTGCGCTCATGCGCTCAACGTTTTCCTTCCGAATGAGTTGGACGATTGGTTCACGTGCCCATCTTGCCCCTGATGGTGCTATCGATGCGGGAAAAAGAGACCAACCGATACCAAGAGGATCGCCGACGAATTCGGCACCAGCAGCAAACGCCCGCACATGCGCGGATGAAGCCGTCTCGAACCAATCTTGCTCCCCGGCTGATCGCTCACTCTCGCCTCGGCTTCTTCTGCGAGTCCCAACGGTGCACGGCTACTTCGACACCACCGTGAAAGACAGGTCGGAGATCGTCCCGACGAACGGCTTGCCCTTGGAGTACATCGCGAGGGGTTGGCCGTTGTCGAGACCGAGGCAGAAGTCTTCCTGCGGCTGACGCGGTATCGGCCCCGGTGCTTTGGCCGTAACCGCCTTCCGATCTCCCACGGTGAGGGTCAGGCTGCCGTCGCGATACCTGAACTCGGTAGACGCCTGGAGACGCATTGGGTCGGAAATCAGTGACAGGGATGCTTGCCGTTGGAACTGGGTGCGGCAGCGTGCTCGCGCGCTCCCTCGAAACATTGAACCACACCGAGTCTCCACGGCGCACGGCATGGCCCTTCCGGCTTCGGCGGGATTTCCGATCCGGGGCTACTTCCTTTCGCCAACCAACTTCAGAGCCTCGTCGGCAATCTTCTCGGCCTCATCCCACTTGCCTGCTTCTACCGCCGGGCCAAGTCGCTGCATCACCTTGGCGATTGGTGAGATGTCTTGACCGTTTCGCTGCATCTCCTCTGCGCGTTTCTGGATTCGCTGGATCTTGCCAACGAGTAGCGGCGGAGGTCCGAGCGGTCGCTCGACTTTAGGGCGCTCCCCCGGTTTTTCGAGTTGCGCAACGGCACTGGCGTAGCGCTTGCGCACGAACGCCTTCATCGAGTCGACGATGTCGTCGTAGCTTCGATCGCCGGGAACGGTGGCACGCCGGTGGGGAAAGGGGTCCGTCTTCAAATCGTCCTTGATCAGCTTGTACTTCGCGTCGATCACCTTGCAAAGTCGCTCCGGTTCAAACGACTTGTCGAGGATCTTGCGGGCCTCCTTGCGGTATCGCTCCAGGAGTACGGGGTCGGCGATGATGCGTTCGAGCAGGGGATTGGGCGCGCCGGTCGTCGGCACAGGCCATGCCGCGTTCCAGTCGGCATGGACTCGGATCTTTTCGAAGGCCGTTTCGCAGAAGCCGACGTCCAGATCCCACGGCAGGTATCGCCAGCGGTCGCGTTTGCCGTCGTGGTACAGGAAGTAGTTGTGCGGGTTCCAACCGGTCAGTTGATCGAACGCTCCCGAGAACAGCATGACCGCTGTGACGCGGAGGAAGTCGTCGACCTCCATCTTCGATTCGAGCATCTTCGCGAACTCTTTCGGCTCCGTCTTGTTGATCAGTTTGATGAACTCGACCAACCGGGCGGGTTCCTTCTTTGCTGACTTGGTCTTCGCCTCGAACGCCTTCAGATAGAGGGCCGAGTCGTCGCCCAGGAACTGGAGGTTGGCGCCCGGTCCCCCTTTGTCGACCTTGAACAGGGAACCGCTCGCATCGGGAAGGTGGTTGGCGATGAACGATTCGTCGATCCGCTCCACGTTCGCGTAGACGCCCCGGTATTCCTCGTTGACGTACAGCTTGGCGTAGTTACAGCGGTGCGACTTGATGCCGTGGTCGCGGAGGATTTCGGTGATGATCGGCTCGCTGAACAGACTGCCGAACTGGACGCCGTTGTCGAAGGACGCCTGCCGCAACCCGAAGAATCGGCGGTCCTTGTCGGACTTGTCGAACTTGATCAGGAAACTCCGCTTGTGAGTCTGCTTTGGGTTCGAGGAACTGTTGCCCTTGAAGCGGACCGAGACGTTCTCGACCGCGATGTCCCGCCACCGGAAGGACGCGGGAACTTCGATGAGTTCCGGTAACGCCGCCAGCATGCGCTTCAGGTCTTTGTCCGCGACGTGCAGGTAGACCGACTGGACCTCGTCTGGCTGGTAGAAAGCTGCCACGGCCTTGTCGTTGGCAAGGCCCCGCCCGGACGGCTCCGCACCGGCGAGAGGGCCGCTCGCGGTCATCAGTACGGCGCAGATGAACAGAACTTGCGTTTGCACGAGTTATTCCTGAGTTGGAGACGGCTTCTGGTCCCGACATCACCGAAGCCGGAAGTGCACGGGGAGTGCGTAAAGCATACCGCGATCCCGCTTACGCCGCATCCGGTACCCGCAGCAGCAAGTTGCTGAACCGCCTTCAATTTACGGAGAGTGAAGCGAACCGTGCGTTGAGCGATCTGGTCCGTGATCACTCACAAGCCGAACTTCCGTCGAATCTCCTCGGCGATCGCTCCCGGTGACGCGGTGATCTCCACTCTCATGGCGTCACTTGGCGGCTCCAACGTCTCGAACTGGGTGTGCAACAGGTTTGGGTTCATGAAGTGCCCCTTGCGTTTCGCCAGCCGTTCCCGGATCAACTCTTCAGACCCGTGCAGGTAAACGAAGTGGATGTGAGGCGGGTCGAGTTGATCGAGGTATTCCTGGTACGCATGCTTCAGGGCCGAGCAGGCCAGCACGATGTTCTCTCCACATTTCAGCCCTTCATCCATCCGCGTTCGTAACGCCGCGAGCCACGGCTTCCGGTCCTCGTCGTTCAGCGGGACTCCCATTCGCATCTTCTCGACATTGACCGAGGGGTGGAAGTCATCGGCCTCGACGAAAGTCCACCCCAAGGCCTCCGCCAGCACTTTGCCGATCGTCGTCTTGCCGGAACCGGACACTCCCATCAGCACGATGACCATCGCCGTCTCCTAATCGCCGGTCAACGAGGTGCCCGCGGCCGATGGCCGGCGCGGGCTCGGGAACTGAGTCGCATTTGCCGTACCGCACCTTAACAGGAAGCCGACGCGGCTCGACGAATCACGGCTTCACAATCATATGACCCTTCCCTTCGATCCACTTCGTGTTGGCCGCGGTGTACTCACCTGCGGGTTGAGCCAGCCCGTCGATCGTCAGCGACTTCACTGTCAACACACCGCCAACGCCCCGGCCGGAATCCGTGAGGATCTCGGGCAGGGAGCGAAGCGCGGCCCCGGAGTGTCCCGGCACTTCGAGTTCCGGCACGAGCGTGACGCCGCGAGCATCCGCATAGGCCGTGAAGCATCTCACCTAGGCCGAACGATCCGCCGATCCAAGTCGAGAACTCGTCGTGCCGCTCGTGACCCACGTCCGCGATCGCTTCGAGAAACTCTCGGTATCCCATCAGCCCGCCCACGTCTTCGGGCGGACACGCCCGTGCCCCCTCGACGCAGATTGGATACCGAGTCCCACGCTCAGCCCGCACACAGCCCTCGAAAAGAACGTCGTGGTACCACGAGTCGCCAAAGTCGTACTCGTACTCGAACTGGCACCGCTCGCCGCTCTTCGGGAGCACGCTGCTGAGCTTCGTGCCGGTGGAGTCTTCGTAGTCGAAGTCAGCGAAGTTCTCGTACAGAAGGTCAGGATCGCCGTACCGTTGATCGCCGATTCGGAAGTGATTGAGGTGGCAGTTGCGCCATCCCATCGCCGTCTGGATGTGTTCGTGGAGCTTGTCGAGGGTGCAGTCCCTGATCTGGATTCGCCGCCAGATCGGCGGTTGACTGCTGCGCAGCGTGATCTCGAACTGGTATAGGCGTTCGAGCTTGGGGATCGTTCCGACGCCAGCCGCGTCATTGACGGCGCGCTTCGCGAAGTCAGCGACATGGCGCAGCGAGTTGCGAATCATCCCCGTCCGAGCGCTGGCGATGCTTTCGGCCGCAAGCTCCCGAATCACCTTCAATTCATCGAGCGTGAAGCGAATGGTGCGTTGCGCGTTCTCGTCCAGCTTGAGGCGTGGAGCGAGGTGAGGCAGGATCTCTGCGATGACCCGTCGCTGGGCTTGGCTGAGATTCACGGGGTAGCCTTCCGATCGTGCTGCCATGATCCCTCCCTCTCTGAGTTGCCGCCGGACGTGGCGGCTCCATTCTTCAAGGACACTCGGGAAACTCGGATAGCGAAGCCGTCGTCCTCACTGCTCGCTCGTCGGTATGGAACGGGATCTCCACGCTCTCGACGGTGCTTACCACGCCGGTCCGGCGATGTCTTCCAGCTCGGGAAGTTGCTCGGCAGCGATCGTGACCCGCACCGATCGGGCAACACCCGGCTCGCGGCTGATCATCCCGAGCTTTTCCAACCTCACGATCATGTCGTGAACCGCGGGTGGCGTCACTCGGAAGAACTTGATGAGGTCTGTTTCGGCCGGTCCCCGGCGGTGCAGTTTCCGATACAGGTGGATGAACGCAAGGAATTGCCCCTGTCGCGGAGTATAGGCTTCGGCCGCTCCGCTCGGGATCTCCAAGTCGGATTTCACGGTAGGTAATTTTCGCTTCATGGCTTGGTGTCGCCTGCGTGGAAACGGTCTCTCGGGAACCAGACACGGGGAACTTCACGATCGCAGGAGTGGGAGTTCCTTTGTCGCGGCCACTTCGGCACCGACGGGCTTGATGTTCAGCACCAACTTGGTCGGGAAGACGTCCACACGGGTCCAAGCCGGGCGGAACTCGCGTACGGCGAAGTCGGGGGCCAGGTCGAGCTTGCGGTCGTTGTTGTAGGAGACGCACGGCAGGATCACTTCGTGGACGCCGTGCGCGGTGTCGTCCCATCCGCGCATCCCGCAGTGCGCGTGCCCCGCGAAGAACGCGACGATGTGCGTGTTCGCGGCGAGCAGCGTGCCGAACGCCTCCCGGATCGGCTTGTCCTTGATGTACCAGCCGACATCGGGGTGCTGGTTCGCGTGGTGGATGACGTGTGCGGCCAGAATCACACGCTGGGACTTCTTCTTTGCCTCGTCGAGCCGCCCTTGCAGCCACTTCATCTGGTCCTCGGTGACGATGCCGAGGTGCCCGGAAGCAACCGCACGAACTCTGGGCTGAGTGGGACGCCCTCGGCCTCCAAGAGGGCGACGATGTTGGCCAAGACCGGCATGTACGGCTCCGACGGGTGGGTTGTCGGGGAGGGGCTTCAAAACAGTACGGCAACCGCCCTGCCGGTCCTCGATCAAGGATGATCCTATGGCGATCGTACCGAAGCAACGAGCCGTGGTCGTGTCCGTAGCGCAACGTCGAGAACTCGAAGCTTTGCTGCGTCGGACGAACGTGGCTGCGGGACGGCCCGACGGGCGCGGGCGGTTTTGCTTTTGGCCGGTGGAAGTTCGGTCTCGGCGACCGGTCGGTTGGTCGCGATGCAACGGCGTCATTTGTACAAGTGGATGGACCGTTTTCGCCAGAACGGCGTGGCCGGGCTCTCCGATGGCAAACGCACCGGTCGACCGCCGGTCTTTTCCCCCCGAAGTCGCGATTCACTTGGTCAAGATCGCCTGTGAGCGGCCGGATCAGGTGGGGCGTTCGTTGTCGCACTGGGATTGCGCGGAGTTGGCGCGGCAACTGGTGACCGACGAGGTGGTGGAGACGATTTCGCCGCAGACGGTGCAGCGGATTTTGGCCAACCACAAACTCAAGCCGTGGCGGAAGCATCTGTGGCTGTCGCCCCAGGTGCCGCGCGATGCCGAGTTTTGCAAGCGGGTGAAGGACATCTGCACGCTGTACAAGCGGAAATTGGCCCCGCACGAGATGGTCCTGTGCGTGGACGAGAAAATGAGTCTGCAACCTCGTACGCGGAAGTCGCCGACGTTGCCGGCTCAACCCGGGTTGCCGGTTCGCGTCGAACGCGAGTACGAACGCCAAGGTGCCTTGAACTTGTTCGCCGCCTTCGACACGCGCACCGGCAAGGTCTCTGCGCAAACGGCGGAGCGCAAACGGCAGAAGGAGTTCATCGAATTCCTGGAGCAACTGGAACGAGAGACCCCGCGTGTCGGTCGGCACCAGCGACGGCACCACCACATCGCAAGCGTAGCCGGCGGCGCGAAGCCGACGGGCCAGGCCGTATCCGGTGGGGCCGGCTTCGTAGCTGACCGGGGCCGCCGAGCTTTTGGAGCACGCCTTCGACGGCGACCGGGTCGCTGCCGATCCGGCCCCAGACCTGGGCGTCGCCGCCCGAGGCTTCGGCCACCGCGATCGTCGTGGTGGGTGCAGTCCCGTAGGTGTCCTTACTTTCCGTTCCGTCCGAGCCGGTGGCCACCCACGGCACGGCCTCGTGGACGTGGCCGCTTCGCGTACCGCT
>JAYTGN010000116.1:0-36516 GCA_043733485.1 Gemmataceae bacterium | reverse complement strand
CATTCTTGCCTGTGAACTAGCACAGGCAAGAATGCCTGTGCCACCCCTCCATCACTTCGACATTTTCACGACGGACATCTGCTGTTCGAGGCGCGCTTTGAGGTCGGCCGGGCTCATCTCGTTCGCGCCCTGTTGGGTCACCACATAGTGGTTGCCGTTGCGCTGCGGGTACTGCGAATAGGCCCAGACTCCGTCGCCGTTCTTGGTTCCCGTGAGGATCACGACCTCTTCGGTTAGCAGCGTGAGCAGTTGCCGATTCTGCTTCGCCTCCTGCATGATTTCGTTCACATCGGGAACGCGGTTGTCCAGTTGGAACGTCTGGAACATGCTCAGATGAAGTTGCTTCATCTGAGCCTTGTTGATCGTGCGGGCCGCGGCCATTCGCGGCGACTGCACCCCCTCGCCGCCCTTCACCGTCAGGTTCCCGCTCTGATTCGGGTTCACCGGATTGCTACCGCTCGCGCTCGACACGTACTTCGGGTCCGAGGCAGCGGGCGAAGCGGAGGACGGAAGCGTCGCGGGTAACGCACCTCCAATGGGTGGGGGCGTGCTATCCGCGCCAGGATCCTTCGCTGGCTTCTTGCCGCATCCCAGCGCGACTACCGCCATCAGCGCCCAGACGAACAGCGACTTTCGCATGATGACCTCCCGTTCAAAAACCCGGTTTCTGCTTTGGAAACCGGGTTTTTTCGGACGTTGCGAGAAACCCGGTTTCCAAAGCAGAAACCGGGTTTCGGCTAGTGGACCAGTTGCAGTGCCTTCGCATAGCGGCTCTTTTCGCCGCTCTTGATGGCTGCCTCGAACTCGCCGCGGAACTTGCGAATCGCTGTCTTCACGGGCCAGCCCGCGCCGTCCGCCAATCCGCAGATGGTGGTGCCCGGCATGATGCCGATGCGGTCCGATACATCAATGAGAATGTCGAGGTCTTCCTTGCAGCCCTGTCCGCGGCGAAATCGCTCCGTGATCTTGAGCATCCAGCCAGTGCCCTCGCGGCACGGCGTACACTGCCCGCAACTTTCATGCGCGAAGAATCGGCAGACGTTGTGCAGTACGTCCACCATGCTCGTCTGATCGTCGATGACCGTGATGGCGGCAGTACCGAGCCCGAGGCAGCCGACGCGACCGGGGCCGTTGAAATCGAGCGGAATGTCGTACTCGGTCAGGTCGCTGTCCTTGAGCTTCGCGTTCACATTCACGAAGCCCATGCTGAGGCCGCCGGGGTTCACGGCCTTCGCCTGCCGATTCTTCCAGACGCCGCCGCCGTGCTTCTCCACAAGGTCGCGAATCGTGACGCCCATCGGCAACTCGACGCACTTCGGTTCGTTCACGTGCCCTGCAATGGTGTACAGTTTCGGCCCGTAGCTGCCGGCGTCGCGCGGGTTCTTCGGATCGGGGGGAACGCCGAGTGACTGGAACCATTCCTTGCCGCGCTTCATCACCTGCGTGACGCAGGCGAGCGTCTCGACGTTATTCACGATGGTCGGCTTGCGGAAGGCCCCTTCGATGGCCGGGAAGGGCGGCTTGATCCGCGGCCAGGCCCGCTTGCCTTCGAGGCTCTCGATCAGGCCGGTTTCCTCGCCGCAGATGTAGGCCCCGGCCCCGCGGTGCAACACGATGTCCAGATTGCACCCGCTGCCGAGAATGTTAGAACCGAGACGACCCGCGGCATAAAGCTCCTCGATTGCCTGGTTCAAGGAACGGTAGGCGTCGCCGTACTCGTAGCGAATGTAGAAGTACGCCTTCGCGGACTTGATGGCGTAGCAGGCGATCATCACGCCTTCGAGTACCTGATGCGGGTCCTTCTCCATCAAGATGCGGTTGTTGTACGTACACGGTTCCGATTCATCGGCGTTGACGCAGAGGTAAATCGGGCCGGGATGATCCTTCGGGAGGAAGGTCCACTTCAGGCCGCAGGGGAAGCCCGCGCCGCCGCGACCGCGCAGGCCCGAATCCTTGACCTGAGCGACGACCTGTTCGGGCTTGAGATCTTTGAGGGCGCGTTCGAAGGTGGCGTAGCCGCCGTCCGCGCGGTAGCCCTCGAGCCGATTGCTGTTCGGCTGCTCGATCCGGGCCAGGAGTACGGGTTCGTAAGGCATGGTTCCTGTTCGCAAGCCCACCCGTTGCCACGGGTGGGCTTCGCTCACTTCCTCAAATTGAGAATGAGTTCGTCGGCCTTCTCCGTGGTCACGTTCATCACGTGGATGTCGTTCTTCAAACAGGCCGGGGCACCGTCGCAGGCACCGATGCACTCGGCGAACTCCAGTGTGATCTTACCGTCCGGCGTCGTCTCGCCGCAGTGGACCCCGAGCCTCGCCTCGCAGTGATCGATCAGTTCGTAGGCACCCCGCAGCATGCACGCCAAACCCCGGCACACCCACAACCGCGTCTGGCCGAGCTTCTCACCGTCACCCTTGAAGAACTCGTAGAAGGACATCGCGTCCAACACTTCGGACGGATGCAGTTCGAGAATCTCGGCGATCTCGACGATGGCTTCGTTGCTCACGGTGCGCATCTCGTCGTGAACGAGGTGCAGCGCCGGAAGCGTGGCCGCCTGCTTCCGCGGGTACTTCGGCAAGTACGCCCGGATGCGGTTCTTCAGGTCTTCGGAAAGCACACCCATGTTATCGATCCAACTCTGCCGCAATGATGTTCAAACTTCCCAGCACGGCGGGAAGGTCCGAAATCTGATGCCCTTCGATCATTCGCGGGAACACCGCGAAGTGGAGGAACGAAGGCGGCCGCGTTCGCGCCCGCCAGGCCCGGCCGGTGCCGTCGGACACGACGTAGAAACCGAGTTCGCCATTGGCGGTTTCCGTCGCCCCGTACACTTCTTCGATCGGCGGCTCCCATTGCCGATTCCACATGAACAATTCGAAGTGCTGAATTAGCCCTTCGATGCTCCGATAAGTCGCACTCTTGTCGGGAATGGTCGTCTTGTCGTTGAGTGCGATATTCACCGGCCCCACGGGGATATTCTCTACGGCCGCCTGGATAATGTTGAGCGATTCGATCATCTCTTCCATGCGAACCAGATAGCGCGAGAAGCAATCGCCGGTCGTGGCGCAGACCACCTTGAACGCACTCTGCAACTCGCCGTAGGCGAGGTAGGGTTCGTCCTTGCGCAAGTCCCGAACGACGCCGGCGGCGCGGGCCACGGGGCCGGTGCAACTCGTGTTGATCGCGTCCGCCCTCGACAGCACGCCGATGCCCCGCGTGCGATCCACGAAGATGCGATTGCGGTTCAGCAATCGCACCACATCCGCATGAGCTTTCGGGAATGTCCGGATGAAGTCGCGAATCTGGTTCACGACATTCTCGTTGATGTCGGCCATCAGCCCGCCGACCCGCGAGAAACTCGGATGGAACCGCTGCCCGGATGCCGCCTCGAAAATGTTGTAGATCTTCTCGCGTTCGTTGAACGCATAGAGGAACGCCGTCAGGGCTCCGAGATCGAGTGCGGCAGCGCCGACGCACAGCAGGTGATCGCTGATGCGGGCGAACTCCGCGAGGATCGTGCGGATGTACTTGCAACGCGGCGTGATCTCGATTCCCAACAATTTCTCGACCGTGTGGTGCCAGCTCACTTCATTGGCGAACGGCGAGATGTAGTTCATCCGGTCGACGATGGTCACGTACTGATTGAAGTCGAGGTCTTCGCCGAGCTTCTCGAATCCGGAGTGGAGGTAACCGATGTCGGGAACGGCTTTGACGATCGTTTCGCCATCGAGCGTGAGAATCAATCGCAGTGTGGTGTGCGTGGCGGGGTGCTGCGGTCCGAAGTTGAGGGTGTAGAGGAACTCCTGGTCTGCACCAGCGACGTCTTCCGATATCAGTTGTTCCACCGGCATGATTCGATCTCAGAGTTCACCACGAAGGCACGAAGATCACACAAAGTCACACAAAGAAATCAAAATCATGATCTGTTTACTCTGTGTCTCTTTGTGTGATCTTTGTGCCTTTGTGGTGAGTTCTTGTTCCTTAGCTTTCCGATCGTGTCACAGTCTGGAAGTTATGCCGTTCACCGTGCCCTCTCAGCGGATAGTCCTTTCGCAGCGGGTAGGCCGTGAACTCGCTCGGCATCAGGATTCGCCGCAGGTCTGGGTGCCCGAGGAAACGCACTCCGAACATGTCGTAAACTTCGCGCTCCATCCAGTCCGCGCCGTTCCACAGCTCCACGACCGAAGGCAACTCCGGCTCCGGGTCGTTGGCGAACGCCTTCACGAACACGCGTTCGCCGGTGGCCATGTTGGTGAGTGCGTACACGATTCCGAAACGGTCCATGGCCTTGGGATAATTCAGGTAGTCGATGCCGGCGATGTCGCAGAGAAAATCAAAGCCGCATTCCGACTTCAAACACTCCATCAAGTCGAATAACAGTGCGGGGGCTTTCTCGGCATCGATGAGCACGCGGTGCTGCCCGCGGAATTCACTCGCGGTGAATCCGCCGGGGAACTTCAACGAAATCGTGTCGAGGTACGGCATAACATTTAGCCCGCCGTTTACGGCGGGGTTTCAAAACCGCCGTAAACGGCGGGCTATATTTACTTCAACGGCATCCGCAACCGCGTCGCGGTTCGATAATCGCCGGGAGCCACAATGGCTTCCTCAGGTCCGATTTCGCGAGCCAGCGAGGTCGGGCCTTCATAGCTCGAACGGTCCGCGAACTCTCGTGCATCCATGGTACCGGTCCGCGTGATCTTCTCCTGAATGTCCAACACCGCGCGAATCAGTTGCTCTGGCCGCGGCGGGCAACCCGGCACATACACATCCACCGGAATGAACCGATCGATTCCTTGCACGGTACAATACGTGTCGAATACGCCGCCGGACGAGGCGCACGCACCCATCGAGATGCACCACTTCGGTTCCGGCATCTGCAGCCAGATTCGCTGCATCACGGGCACCATCTTCATGGTCACGCGGCCGGCCACGATCATGAGGTCGCATTGACGCGGGCTGAACCGCATCGCTTCCGAACCGAACCGCGCGATGTCGTAGCGGCTGGCAGCGGTCGCCATCAGTTCGATGCCGCAACAGGCCGTCGCGAAGGGCATCGGCCACAGGCTGTGCTTGCGAGCCAGATTCGCCACGTAATCCAGCTTCGTCACCAGGAAGTCGGGCATCAGACCGTTCATCGCCACTGGAATACCCCCTTCTTCCAGGCGTACACGTAGCCGATGGCGAGCGTGGCCAGGAACACGAGGATTTCGAAGAACACGACGCGGCCAAACGCCAGCTTCCAGACCGGGTCGCTCCCTTCGCCATAGGCGATGACGGCCCACGGATAAAGGAAGAGCAATTCCACGTCGAAGACGAGGAACAGGATCGCGAGCAGGTAGAATTTCACGTCGAACTGCATGCGGGCGGAGCCGACCGGGTCCATGCCCGATTCGTAAGGCATTTGCTTCACGCGGGTCGGCTTGCGGGGTTTGAAGGGGAACAGATGGCTGCCGAGCAGGGTGCCGACGGCGAACAGGATCACGGCGACGGCGTAGATCAGAATGGGGAAATACGCGGCCAGATCGAACGCGGGTTCGATGCCGGCGGGCGTCTGAATGGGAACGGGTGCTGCCATGAAATCGCTCGGGCCCAATACTTTGTGAAAAACTTCACAAGCCCTCTGACGATGATAGGGAAGCCGGAGGCAGCGTCAAGAAAGCGACGAACTCAAAGGGAGTGCAAAGTTCCCGCAGAAAGCCGTAGACTGAGACGAATCACGTTCGTGGAGTTTCCCCATGCGTCTCGCTCTCCTCAGCCTCCTGCTGATCGCCACCCCTGCCTTCGCGGCCGAGCCACCGAAGCTCAAGGTGCTGTTCCTCGGCGACGCGGCCGGCCACCAGCCCGCGACCCGCTTCAAAATCCTGCAACCCGTCTTCGCCCTACGCGGCATCGACCTCACCTACACCGACAAACTCGAAGACCTCAACGCGAAGACGCTCGCCGGGTACGACGGCCTCGCCATCTATGCCAACCACGTGAAGATCAGCGCGGAGCAGGAGAAGGCCCTCCTCGATTACGTCGCCTCGGGCAAGGGCTTCATCCCGATCCACTGCGCGAGCTACTGCTTCCTCAATTCACCCGCGTACATCGACCTCGTGGGCGCGCAGTTCCGTTCCCACGGCACCGGCACCTTCCGCACCGAGATCGCGAAGCCCGACCACGCCATCATGAAGGGCTTCTCCGGGTTCAGCAGTTGGGATGAAACCTACGTTCACACGAAGCACAACGAGAAGGACCGCACCGTGCTCGAAGTGCGGGCCGAGGGTGACTTGAAGGAACCGTGGACGTGGGTGCGGACGCCAGGGAAGAGCCGCGTTTTCTACACCGCGTGGGGCCACGACGAACGCACCTGGAAGCACGACGGCTTCCAGAACCTGCTCGAACGCGGCATGCGCTGGGCCTGCGGCCAAGACCCGGCCCTCGCCGGGACGTACTTCGACCGCCCCGAGATGACCGCCCTTCGCAAAGACGTGAAGCCATTCGAGTTTGAGCCGGCGAAGATTCCCTTTTATGCCCCGCCCGGCGGCGGCAAGCACGACCCCATCAGCAAGATGCAGAAGCCGCTCTCCACTGAAGAGAGCATGAAGCACTTCGTCACGCCCGTCGATTTCGAGGTGAAGGTCTTCGTGACCGAGACTCAACTCGGCGGCAAGCCGATCTGCATGAACTGGGACGAACAGGGCCGACTCTGGGTCGGAATCACGATGGATTACCCGAACGAGATGAAGCCGAAGGGTGAGGGCCGCGACCGCATCGTGATCTGCGAAGACACCGATGGCGACGGCGTCTGCGACAAGGTCACGACCTTCGCGGACAAGCTGAGCATCCCGACGAGCATCCTGCCCTACGCCGGCGGCATCATCGTCCATCAGGCTCCGTTCACGCTGTTCCTCAAGGACACGGACGGAGACGGCAAGGCCGATCTGCGTTTGGAACTGATCACCGGTTGGAGCACCGGCGACACCCACGCCGGCCCCAGCAACCTGCACTACGGCTTCGACAACTGGATCTACGGTTCGGTGGGCTACGCCGGGTTCAACGGCACCGTCAACGGCGAGAAGGTGAACTTCAAGCAGGGGTTCTACCGCTTTAAGATCGAGGCGAGCCGGGAGCGTGAGCGACCGGAGTTCAAGGTCTCCAAGCTCGAGTTCCTTCGCTCCACATCGAACAACACGTGGGGCCTCGCCTTCGACGAATCGGGCCAACTCTTCGGCAGCACCGCCAACGGCTGCCCGCTCGTCCACATGCCCATCCCCAACCGCTACTACGAAAAGGTGAAGGGCCTCACGCCCACCGTGCTCGGCAACATCGCCGCCGACAACCACATCGAACCGATCACCGATAAGGTGCGCCAGGTGGACTGGCACGGCGGGTTCACCGCGGCATCCAACGTCTCGATCTACACGGCCCGCACCTACCCGAAGGAATACTGGAACCGCACCGCGTTCGTATCGGAGCCGACAGGCCACCTCACGGCCACGTTCGCGCTGAAGCCGGACGGCGCGACTTACAAGGCGCGCTACGGCTGGAACCTGCTCGCCTCAGACGACGAGTGGAGCGCCCCGATCGACGCGCAGGTCGGCCCGGACGGCCACATGTGGGTGATCGACTGGTACAACTTCATCGTGCAGCACAACCCGACGCCGGCAGGCTTCTCGAACGGCAAGGGGAACGCATTCGAGACGCCGTTGCGCGACAAGTCGCACGGCCGCATTTATCGCGTGGTCTACACGAAGGCGAAGCCCGAACCTCGCTTGAACCTGAAAGACGCGACGCCGGAGAAATTGGTCGAGACACTGAAGCACCACAACATGACCTGGCGGCTGCATGCCCAGCGGTTGTTGGTGGAACGTGGCAAGACGGATGTGGTGCCGGCGTTGGCGAAGTTGATTGAAGACAAGTCCGTGGACGAGACGGGACTCAATGCCGGCGCGGTGCATGCGATTTATTCACTTGGTGCATTGGACGCAAATCAGATCAATGAAGTGGCGGTATTCGCACTCAACCATGATTCGAACGCGGTTCGCAGGGCTGCGTTGGTCGTGAAGCCACGGCCTGGAAGTGCCGAAGCACTGGCGATGCACTCGCGGAAAAAAACTGAAGTTGATCTACGAGCGCGAATCGACGCACTGCTCGCGTTGTCAGAAGTCGCACCCCAGGCTTCGCGAGGTGCTGCGGACATCATTCTCGCTTTCAGTTTGCTCGACGTCGGGCCGGATCACATTCACCGTGACGCCATGTTGGCCGCGGCCGCGAATCGAGCAGGGTTGGTTCTCTCTTCCGCTCCGCACTCCAAGGAGAATCCGACCCCTGAAGGGCTCGCAGCAATTGAACTTCTCGCTCGGCATTATGCGGCCGGCGAAGATCAGCAATCGCTTGCGACACTGCTGAAGGATCTCAATCGCGACCAGATGAAACCCGCAATTGGTGTTGCCATCATCAACGGTCTTTCCTCGACGTGGCCCTCTAGCAAGAAGCCCGCACTTACCGAGGAGATGGAGCAGTCCATCTCCACACTCCTCACCAAGTTGCCCACCGCTTCTCGGTCCAAACTCATTAAGCTCGCGTCCACGTGGGGCGTCAAAGGCCTCGACGCCCAACTCGCCGAACTCACGAAAGCCGCGTTCGCCACCATCGCCGATGCGAAAGCCACCGAGACCGACCGCATCGAGGCCGCGAAGCAGATCGTCGAGTTCAAACCGGACGACGACGAAGCCGTGACGGCACTGCTCGCCTCGGTCACGCCGCAGACACCGCCAGCCGTCGCGGCCGGGATCTTCGAGGCCCTCAACCAATCGAAAGCCAAGACTCTCGGGGCCGCGGTCACGGCCAAGCTCAAGGACCTGTCGCCGGCCGTGCGGGCCACCGCGCTGCGGCTCGTGCTCGCCAAACCCGAGACGGTCAAGGCGTTCCTCGACGCCGTCGAGAAGGGCACACTCCGCTTCGACATGCTCGCCCTCGATCAGAAGACGGCACTCGCCGCCCACCCGGATAAGAGCGTGGCCGAGCGGGCGATCAAGCTGCTCGCCCTCGGCGGCGGGCTTCCCAACGCGGATCGCCAACGCGTGATTGCCGAGATGATGCCGCTCCTCAAGAAGACCGGCGACGTGGCCAGCGGCAAGAAAGTGTACGTGGCCCAGTGCGCCAAGTGCCACCTGTTCGCCGGCGAAGGGACCGCCATCGGCCCCGACCTCACCGGCATGGCCGTCCACCCCAAGGAAGAACTGCTCATTCACATCATCGATCCGTCGCGCAGCGTCGAAGGCAACTTCAAGGCCTACCGCGTGGTCACGCTCGATGGCCGCACCATCATCGGGTTGCTGTCGTCCGAATCGAAGACGGCCATCGAGTTGATCGACGCCGAGGCGAAGAAGATCGCACTTTCTCGGGACGACATCGAATCGCTGAAGGAGACGGACAAGTCGCTGATGCCCGAGGGGTTCGAGAAGCAGATCAAGCCGGAGGAGTTCGTCGACTTGCTGGAGTTCCTGACGCAGAAGGGAAAGTTCGTGCCGCTGCCCCTAGACAAAGTCGCCACGGTGGTGAGCACCAAGGACATATTCTTCGACAATAACGGCGGCGCGGAACGGCTCATCTTCCCGGACTGGAAGCCGAAGGTGTTTGCGGGCGTGCCGTTCGTCCTGGTCGATCCGCAGGGTGAGAAGGTGAAGAACGCGGTGATGCTGAACGGCCCGAATGGGAAGGTGCCGCCGTTGATGCCGAAGAGCGTGAGCCTGCCGTTCAACGGGAAGGCGAAGTCGATTCACCTGCTGAGCGGCGTGGGCGGGTGGAGTTCGCAGCAACCGCGGCCGAACGGCCCGGTAAGCATGATCGTGCGGCTCACCTACGACGACGGCAAGACCGAGGACCACGAGCTTCGCGACGGCGTCCACTTCGCGGACTACATCGGCAAGTTCGACGTGCCGGGGTCGCAGTTCGCCTTCGCCCTCCGCGGCCAGCAGATCCGCTATCTGAAGGTGGACCCGAAGCGCCCGGACACGGTGGTGAAGACCGTGGAGTTCGTGAAGGGCGCGGACCGCAGCGCGCCGATCGTAATGGCGGTGACCGTGGAGACGCCGTAGAATTCAGTTTAGCCGCGACGCGGAGTCCTCGGAGCGGAGCGCGAACGCACCCGGCGATGTCGCGCTCCGCTTCGAAGACTCCGCGTCGCGGCTAATCTGTGACGTACCGGGTGCTACTTATGACCATCCGCCTCGCTGCCTTCGGATTCGTGTTCGTGGTCCTCGCCGCGGCGGCCGAGCCGCCGAAGGATGCGCCGAACTTCACCAAGGAACAGGTCGAGTTCTACGTGAAGGACGTAAAGGCCGTTCTCGATCAGCACTGCCTCAAGTGCCACGGCGCGGAGCCGAAGGTGAAAGGCGAGTTGAACCTCACCACACGCGGATCCGTGCTCGCCGGCGGCGAAAGCGGCGCGGTCTACGATCCGAAGAAGCCCGAAAACTCACGGCTGCTCAAGGGCCTCGATTACTCCGATCCGGACTTCCGCATGCCCCCAAAGGGCAAGCTCTCCGACAAGGAGATCGCGGTCCTTACCAAGTGGGTGAAGGACGGCCTCGCCTTCCCGGCAGACAAGCTCGGTGCCGTCGCCCAGGCTCATCCCAAGCCCAAGGGCGGCGTCGTCACCGAGGAAGCCAAACGCTACTGGGCCTATCAGCCCGTCAAGCGCCCCGCACTGCCTCAGATCCAAAATCCAAAATCCAAAATCCAAAATCCCATCGACGCATTCATCGCTTCGAAGCTGGAAGCGAAACAACTACAACCCCAAGTGCCCGCGGACCGCGTTCAACTCGCTCGCCGAGCGTACTACGACATTTGGGGGCTCGCTCCGAGTCCCGAGCAGATCGACGAATTCGCGAATGACGCTTCGCCGAACGCCTGGGAAAAGCTGATCGATAAGTTGCTCGCCTCGCCGCACTACGGCGAGAAGTGGGGCCGGCACTGGCTCGATGTGGTGCGCTATGCGGAGAGCAACGGCTACGAGCGCGACGGCCCGAAGCCGAACGCGTGGAAGTACCGCGACTACGTCATTCGCTCGTTCAACGCGGACAAGCCGTACGACCAGTTCGTGAAGGAACAAATCGCCGGCGACGAGATGCCCGGCGAGAACCCGGACGCGATCATCGCCACCGGCTTCTATCGTCTCGGCACCTGGGACGACGAACCCGCCGACCCGCTGCTCGCCCTCTACGAAGGCTACGACGATCTGGTCACGGTCGCGGGTCAGGGCTTCCTCGCCATGACGCTCAACTGCGCCCGCTGCCACGATCACAAAGTCGATCCGATTCCGCAGACCGATTACTACAAGCTCCTCAGCTTCTTCCGCGACATTCGCCCGTTCCAGGATGTCCGCGGTCTCTCGAATTCCACGAACAGCACGGACATCACGCCGCCCGAACGGAGGAAGGTCTATGAAGTCGCGGAGAAGGAGCGCCAAGCGAAACTCGCCGACCTGACGAAGAAGATCGTCGCGATCGAGAACGAGGTGATCAAGACGATGTCGGCCGAGGATCAGCGGGCGGCCGAGGGGCCGGACCGACCTGCGGTCGCGGCCAAGGTGATTCGCCTGCTTCAGGGTGAGAAGCGAATCGAATACACGATGCTGAAGAAGGATCGAAACGATCTCGAAAAGAAGTCCAAACCCGAAGGGCAGGAGTTCGCGCTCTCGGTGAACTTCTGCGACCCTCGGCCGCCGACGGTCTACGTGCTGCCGCGAGGCAACGCCCACGCCAAGGGGGCCGAGGTGAAGCCCGGCTTCCCGGACGTGCTGAGTTTCCCGGTTCCGACGATCCCGGAATCGAAGGGCAAATCGAGTGGCCGGCGCACCGTACTCGCCAACTGGATCGCTTCAAAGGACAACCCGCTGACGGCCCGCGTCATGGTCAACCGCGTGTGGCAGGGTCACTTCGGCCGCGGTATCGTGCCGACGCCCAACGATTTCGGCGGCCTCGGCGAGAAGCCGACGCACCCGGAATTGCTGGACTGGCTGGCTGCCGAATTCATGAATCCGGCGAGCGGCGGGCGTGAGCCCGTTGTTCCCTGGGCGTTCAAGCGGTTGCACAAACTCATCATGATGTCCGAAACGTATCGACGCTCTTCGACCGCCATCGACGCGAATTTGAAAGCCGACCCGACGAACAATCTGTACTGGCGTTTCAACATGAGGCGGCTCAACTCCGAGGAGGTTCGCGATTCGATCCTCGCAGCGAGCGGTAGCCTCAACGAGAAGATGTTTGGCCCGAGCGTCTTCCCGAAACTCTCGGCCGAGGTGCTCGCCGGTATCTCCTTTCCGGACAAGGAAGCCCACTGGCCCAAGTCCAAGCCCGAGGACGCGGCTCGCCGCACGATGTACGTCTTTGTGAAGCGCTCGCTCCAGGTGCCGATCCTGGCAACGCACGACCAAGCCGATACGGACAACAGTTGCCCCGTCCGCTACACGACGACCGTTCCCACGCAGGCATTGGGTTTGCTCAACGGCGAGTTTGCGAACGAATCCGCGACTGCCTTTGCCGCACGTCTGATGAGGGAAGTTCCGGACGATTTGAAAGCCCAGATCACTCGCGGCATCCGCCTCACGACCGGCCGCATTCCCGCCGAGGCCGAGGTGGCGAGGGACGTGGCATTCGTTCAGGACATGAAGGCGAAGCACAAGCTGGACGACAAGACCGCGCTCGCCCGGTTCTGCCTGCTGCTGCTGAACGCGAACGAATTCGTGTACCTGGATTGAAAACGTCTCATGCTATGATGGCGGAAGGAGGGAAACAGCGATGTCGATTCCAGTGTGGGTAGAACAGACCGACGGCAAGTTCACGGTCTCGGTGCTGGGATCGAGCCAGATCCGAGCAACAGGGGAAACGAAGGCGCGTGCCGTGGCAACACTCGTTTCGGATTTGAAAACCGATACGACTGGTGAGTTAATGATGATCGAATGGCCGGTCTCGCGTGAGTCGGCTTCGTACACCGACGACGAGATCGAATTTCTTCGCGAACTCACAGCCGAGGCCTACCGGCTTCGCGATGAAGAGAAAACTCTCGAGTTCCCCGGATGACTGCGCACGCGACTTCGCACTGGTGCCCGGCCTGGACCTCGAAATCTGGAACTGATCATCCTGAGGAACAACCATGCTGCGTTCGCTGCTATCGACAGTCGCCGCGTTCGCGGCACTCACCTCACTGATGTCGGCACCGGTGCCTCCAGAAAAGGAACCGGACTGGATGCCGGCCTTCCGCAAAGTCTACGAACTGAAAGACGGGGAGTGCGTTCGCCGGGTGGCTCCGCCTTACATCCAGGAGCGGGTCGACTTCTCCCTGGATGCATACGGGCCGCCCAAGTATCCCGAGGCCGACCGGGGCAATCGCAAGGACTACGAGGACGGATACAAGAAATGGATGACGATCTTCGTCGATCAGGAGGGTCGCAGGCTGTTTCGCCGGATGACGATTTCCTCCGCATACCTCTCGGACAAGCCCGATTTGCAGCGCGGCGATAACCTATTTGAGGTGTCTCAGGCCGTACAGTGCATTACCGGTTATGAATTCCCAGAGTGCATCGTCGACCCGGCTTTCGCGAAGGATCCACTCTTCGAAAAAGGGAACTTCACGGTCAGCGGAGACTTCGTGGTGCGCCGCAATACGCCGATGGAGAAACTCGCTCCGCAACTCGAAAAGATCCTCAACGACGAATGCAAAGTGGGCGTTCGCCTTCGCGTCGATGTGGTGGAACAAGACGTATTCGTAGTGACCGGGACTTTCAAGCTGAACCCACCGGAATGGTATGACGGAAAGAAGCGACTCGACGTGTACGCCACCGATGCTGGGCTGAACAAGGAGTACGATGACTTCCTTCAGAACAAAGGCAACTTCCAGACGGTTAAGACCAGGCCGAACAACGGTACGCCCTCATATTTCGTGAGGTTCCTCGGGTACCGCTTGCGGATGCGCATGGTGTGGGACGAGCCCCTGCCTGCGACGCCGAAGTTCGAGTGGCACGATCACTACGTCAGGAACCCGGATAAGCAGGACGAAGCCGACGATCGCGACCCGGAGAAGGTTCTCAAGCACGCCAGCGAACAGACCGGCCTCAAGTTCACGAAAGCGAAGCGGAAAGTGCCGGTACTCGTTCTTTCACCCAAGAAATAGCCGCATGGCCTTCCAAGCATCGTTTTTGGGAAGTACCCCGGCAGTCGTGACGCATGCCCCCACCGGCCTCCCTCGACCCGAGCCATCGACCGCGACTCCGCCCGACGCTCGGGGCGGAGGCGAACGACGATGGCGCGATCGTGTTCGATCCGCTTCGCATCGGTCAGTCGATGCAACTCACGCCAATCGGGTTCGAGATCGTTCGCCGCTTCGACGGCTCCAACACGCTTGCCGAAGTGCAAAGCGCAATCGAGCAGTTGACCGGCGGACAGGTCGTTTCCCTCGACGCTCTCTCGAAATTGATTGGAACGCTCGACGAGGCGTTGCTGCTGAATTCGCCGAGGTTCGCGGATCGAATTGGAGGGCCGATTCGCAAGCCGTCGTGCATCGGCTGTTACGACGCCGACCCGAAGAAAATGCGGTCGCAATTCCGCAAGCTCTTCACGGCATCCGGTGGTCCGGGAATGCCCGAGGCAAATGCCTTGAGGCCGCACGGTAAGCTCCGCGCCGCACTCTTGCCCCACATGGATTATGGCCGCGGGAACATCACCTATGGCTGGGGCTTCAAGGAACTCGTCGAACAGACCGACGCGGCCGTGTTCGTCATTCTCGCTACGTCGCACTATTCGACGAACCGGTACACACTCACGCGGCAACACTTCGAGTCGCCGCTCGGAGTCGTCGAAACGGATCGGAGCTACATCGACCGCATCGAGAAGGAGTACGGCCCTGGACTCTTCGACGACCCACTCGCACACGTTCCCGAACACTCCATCGAACTCGAAGTCGTGCTGTTGCAGTTCTTGTTGGAGAAGCGTCGGCCTTTCAAGATCGTGCCGTTGCTCTGCGGGTCGCTCCGCGATTGCATTGGCGAGAAGTCGCGCCCGTCGGACCAGCAGGACATCGCGAAAATGATCGCGGCACTGAAGGCGGCCGAAGCCGCGTGCCCGGAGGAAGTTTGCTACTTGATCAGCGGCGACCTCGCGCACATCGGCCCGAAGTTCGGCGACGAGCAGCGTGCCGAGGGCTCGTGGCTCGAAGCGAGTCGCAAGCAGGATGAAACCATTCTCGCGGAACTGACCCGTGCCGATTCGGCGAGCTACTTCAACGCGATTGCCGCGGAGGGAGACGAACGTCGCCTCTGCGGCTTGCCCCCGACGTATCTCGCCTTGGAAACGATCCGCCCCCGCGCCGGTCGCGTGCTGCACTACCAGCAATACATCGACCCGACTGGCCATGAAAGCGTGAGCTTCGCGGCGGCAGCGTTTTACGAGTGAAAGTCTTCGGTTTGTAGTATCATGGATCGGGAGGTGAAATATGCCAGAATCGACACTCGAATCGCGCCTCGAGGCAGTTGAAATGAGCGTGATCGAAATTCAGAAACAACTTATCGACCCGGCTACCTCACTCGAACCGAGGGGGATCCACTCCATCGTGGGGACGATGGCGGACTGTCCGGAGTTCGACGAGTTGATGGCTCACGGAAAATACATTCGGCAAACCGGTCATATCCCGCCCCTCGACTGGAAACCGGGCGATCCGATTCCGGAGCCCGTCGAATGACCAATCTCGAAGAGCTGAACAACTCCCCCGACATTTCCACTGCGTCGCTTTCCACTTAAGATCAACCCCATTCCCTCGAATTCGCGAGTATTTGCCGTGTCGTCTTCCCTCGTCTCCAACTCCGACTGGCACTCGCACGAAGAGGCGTGGCTGGCCCCGTATGCCATGCGTTCGCCGATGACCCGCGGGCGGAAGCACGCCGAGAGCGAGCACGCGTTCCGCTCGCTCTATCAGCGCGATCGCGAACGCATCGTCCACTGCACCGCGTTCCGCCGCATGACCGGCAAGACGCAAGTGCTCGTCGCCACCATCAACGACCACCATCGGACGCGGCTCACGCACTCCCTCGAAGTCACGCAGTTGGCCCGCACCGTCGCCCGGCGACTGCGCTTGAACGAAGACCTGACCGAAGCCATTGCCCTCGCCCACGACATCGGGCACCCGCCGTTCGGCCATGCGGGCGAGGTCGCACTGCACGAGTGCCTCAAGGAGCACGGCGGCTTCGACCACAACCTCTTCGGCCTCCGCCGCGTGGACGAACTCGAAGAACGCTATCCGGACTTCCCCGGATTGAATCTCTCGTTTGAAGTGCGCGAGGCGTTCGTCAAACACAGCGGGCGGATCGACGCTCCCGAGTGTGCCGAGTTCCGCGGATGCGGTGGGCCACTGATCGAAGCGCAAGTCGTCGATGTCGTGGACAGCATCGCGTACGATACGCACGACACCGACGACGCACTCGGGCTCGGGTTCATTTCGCTCGAAGAACTCCGGCAGGTCGAGTTCTGGATGCGGGCCGCGGAACGCGTCACGATTCATACGCCGGGCCTCTCCGGCAACCCGTTTCGAACGGCCGTGGTTCGCGAACTCCTCAGCTGGCAAGTCGCGGACATGCTGGACGAAACCGTACGCCGAATCGAGGCCGCGAAGGTGCGAAGCCTCGACGACGTTCGCGCCTCGTCCGAAATTCTCGTCGGATTTTCACCCGAGCTTCGCAAGCTGAAAGCGGGGCTCGAACGGTTCCTGCGCTCGCGCGTTTACTGCCATCACCGCGTCTTGCGCATGACGGCGAACGGCAAGCGCATCCTTCAGGCACTCTTTTCGGAATACGTGCGTTCGCCGCAATTGCTGCCGGAAAAACACCTTCGGCGATGGATCGGAGCCGACACCATCGCCGGGCCGCCGCCCCCGGATTGGCGCACCGCCAATCGCCAACCCCTCTCCAGCCTCGAGCGCGTGGTCGGCGATTATCTGGCCGGCATGACCGACCGCTATGCCCAACTCGAATATCGCCGACTGTTTCTCCCCGCGATCGAACTGTAAGATAACGCTAACCTTCTCGGAGTGCTGGCGGCTCCGCTCTCCTTTTCGCACCGAGGTTTCCCATGCTCCTGTGGCTGCTCCGCGGTGCCTACGTTTTGCTCATCCTGGGCTTCGCGGCGTTCACCGCGAACGTCTTCATCTCCGAAGAGAGCGAGACCTCGACGCTCAACGCGATCTTCATTCCGTTCACGATCATCCTCGTCGGAGGACTGGTCCTGTTCACGGATATTCGCGAACGCCAGAAACAGATCACCACGATTTCCGCGATCTATTTCGGCCTGTTGCTCGGGTTGCTTCTGGGCTGGCTCTTTTCGCTCGCGCTGGAGCCGCTGGTCACGGCGACGTTCGGCCGTCCGCAGATCACGATTCTCTCGCGCATGCTGCTTACGCTGATTTGCTGCTACGTGACGATTTCAACGCTGCTGCAAACGAAGGACGAATTTCGGTTCATTATCCCTTATGTCGAATTTTCCAAGCAGACGAAGGGCGGCCGCTCGCTCTTGCTCGATACGAGCGTCATCATCGATGGCCGGATCGCGGACGTATGCGATACTCGATTGATCGACACGAAGTTGATCGTGCCGCGCTTCGTGCTGCAGGAACTCCAGGCCGTCGCGGATAGCTCGGACAAACTGAAGCGCAATCGCGGTCGCCGCGGGCTGGACGTTCTCAAGCGACTGCAGTCCAACCCGAAGATCGACCTCCAGATGCACGATGGGAACGTGCCGGAGTTGCAGACGGGCGAACGGATTCGCGTGGACGAGCGGCTCGTGATCCTGGCCAAGGCACTCAACGCCCGCGTGGTGACGAACGACTTCAACCTGAACAAGATCGCGCAGCTTCAGGGCGTGGACGTCATCAATCTGAACGAGATTGCGAACGCCTTGAAGACGGTGGCGCTGCCGGGCGAAGTGATCCCGGTGCGGCTCGTGAAAGCCGGCGACCAAATCGGCCAAGGCGTGGGTTACCTCGAAGACGGCACGATGGTCGTGGTGGAGCAAGGGCGTCCGTTCATCGGCCAGGAAGTGCCGGTGGTAGTGACGAGCGTGCTGCAGACGCCGGCGGGTCGGATGATCTTCGGCCGGCCCGACCAGCATAAGTCGGGCTCGCACACGCCGTATTCGGGGCCCAACGCCACGCCGAGCGGTTCGGGCGCGGGCATTCCCAACCCGTCCGCCGAACTCCCGCGCGGACCCTCGGACGCTGGAAGAACCTGACCGCGATTCGCCGTGTTGTTCCCCGGGGAACCATCGCGCGGAGCGCGGGGACGACACTCGATCGACGGAGGCTTCCCATGTATCGCACCCCGATCCTCTCGCTTTGCGCAGTTTCGCTCGCACTCTCCGGCTGGGCGGCCGACCCCGCGAAGCCGGACGACAAAAAAACCGGCGACCTCCCGCCCGCGGCCTCCACCGCCACCTCCGACGTCGAATTCGTCGAGAAGAATCTCGCCGCCCGCAAAGAGTACGAGAACTCCCTCAAGAAACTCTGGGAGCACTACAAGCGCACCGGCGACAAGCAGCGCGTCAAATGGGTCGAAGACGAACTCCTCGGCTTCCACCTCCTCCACAAGCCTTCGTACAACCTGGACGTGCAAGACGTGCCGCCGCCGAGCCTCGAAGCGAAAACGAACGTCCGCGAGGCCAACGACCTCTACAAGGCCGCGATGGAATACAAGGGCAAGGGCATCGCCAACGAGTACGTCTTGAACATGCGGCGAGCCGAGGTGCTGCTTCGCGAAGTGCTGGACAAGTACCCGAGCTCGGACAAGATTTCGGACGTGGCGTATCAACTCGGCGAGGTGTACGAGAGCCGCGCGTACAAGCAGTACGACCGCTCGGCCCGCTACTTCGAGCGTTCCTTCCAGTGGAAGAAGGGCACCTCGACCGACGCCCGCCTCCGCGCCGCCGTGCTCTACGACAAGCAACTCAACGAACGCGGCAAGGCCACCACCCTGTACAAGGACGTGGTCGAACACGACACCGACCCCGACCGCATCAAGGTCGCTGAGAAGCGCCTGACCGAGTTGACCGGCGGAAAGAAGTGAGGTCGAGAGTCAGGCTGCCACATTGCCACTTTCAATCACACGGACTTTGGCAGCCTGACCCGTTTCAGCCCTGCTTTCATGGCATTTGCGAAGAAATCTGTGAGTTTGCGAACGGACCGGTTTTGGGCCGTTTGTCTTACCTTGGCCGCACGACTCAATCAGCACAACTTAAATTCCAGATGCGACTTACGCCGGATGCCGATTATGGCAAAGCAGGTCGCTACTTCTTCTTCAGGTTCATTGAAAGCCAGCCTGATCAGCCATCATCGTGTTGGGTACGGTTTTGACCGCAACTCATGAGACATGGGGCATCACTTCTTCACTGCCAGCGCCTTGTTCAAGGCGCTGGCGACATCGACATCCTTCTCATTCTTGAGCAATTCCCGCAGCACATCGATCTGGTCCGCAGCGCGCCAATTGAAGCGGGCAAGTCCCTTTGCTGCAATAAGACGCGATGCCTCGTCGGCACTGAGTCGAACAACTGCCGTCAGAATCTCGAACGCGGTATCGGGCTGATGGCCTGTACTCGCGGCGCGATCCTGCACCTTCTCGACGACGAGCCGCCGGACCTCCTTGGATTGGCGCGGGTCGGTCGCGATCTTCACGAGCAGCGCAGTCGCCTCCACCTTGCCGATCTTCAGCCCCGGCTTCAGGAAGAAGAGGTGGTGGGCGACTTCCGCGGCGTCGGCCTCCGCCAGCGGCTCCGCCAACCGGCCGATCAATTCTCTTCGAGGCTCGGAGTCGAGCCACTGCTTCCCGTTAAGTTCGACAGTCAACCGATCTCGCTCGATGAATAGGCGATCGGCCGAGATGAGCGCAGATGAGGTGACATTCCGATTCTTCGGCAGCTCCTTGAGAAACTCGGGCACACCGGCCAGCTTGGCATCGTCGGGCTTAGCCCCGAACAATACTTCGACGCCGAGTTGGGCGATTTCGGGGGTCTTGTGGCCGCAGAGTTCTTTCGCCAGCTTTAACTGCTTCACCACATCCAGTTTGTACATTTGCTCATACGCCTCCGCCCACTCGACCCGCTGATCGTAGTGCTTCGTGTGGTCCACTCGGTAACGGTCCCACACACGCCAGGATTCGGTCACCTCGTTATAGCCCGCTAGCCAGATACCCTTTTCTCCGACCTTCAATAGTGGGATCGCCAAGCCGCCGGGACTGACGGCAACGTTCGCAGTGTAATCGAAGATCGCCAGCCCCTTGAGGTTTTTTGGGCCGGAATAGACGTGAACGATCTCGACAGTGGCTCGTGTTCCTTCACCCGGTACAAACTGCACGGCGACGACCTTCCCTGACACCAGCATCCCGCTGTATCCCTTCGCTGGCGGGTGGTCGTCGGCCGCTGCCGAAAGCGTGTTCGCAATTAGGGCGAAGCACCAAAGGGCGACCCGGAAGCGGCGGTCCATGAGCGCAACTCCTTACTGATTGAGGCGGGTCCACTTCGGATAGCCCAGGACGTTCGGAGAGTTCACCGGCGGCAAGAAGTGAGAGGCTAATTCGCTTTGATGAGTTTACCGGGCAGATTGTAGATGCGACGGTTCTCATCCGGGTCGTAACCCTTGAAGTCGATCACCTTGCTGCCGAGTTCGGGGACGAAGTTGCCGGTAGACTGGAGCATCCCCTTGATGAGCCGGCCGGATCGGTATTCGTAAGCCGGCTCAGGGTCGGATTCCTTTTGCCCTTCTTGCTTCGGCCCGCGTTGCCAGGGCGGTTCTGGCACGGTGTAGTACACTGGTGTACCGAAAGGATCGTACTTGATCGGAATGCGGAGGCCTGATCGCAAGATCGAGGGGAGGTCGGCATCGGGAACGAACTCACCCTCGTCGCTGAGATGGCCGAACTCCACTACGTCCCCGATTGCCCGAGCATACTTGGGAGGCTTCGCCGGATGCGACTTGCTGAACGGGATGAATTCCCACCCGAAAGGGGTTCCGGCCTTTGGCGGTTCTTGAGCCTTTGGTGGTGGATTATCTCCGTATTTGCGTTTCCGCTCCGTCACGTACCCAGGAATGCTCTCGGGCATGTTCCAGATGAACCGATCTGGCTTCTTGAGATCGACATCTTTGACGTCGAGGATCGTACTGCCGAGTTCCGGGACCACCACGCCAAACGGCTTCCTCACCATGGTTCCCTTAATCATCCGTTCGGAACGGTGCTCATAAACGAGCGCCTCGGTTACGATGCAGTCGACAGCACGGACGAACCTGACCGCGAAAATACCGCCGTAATTCGGCGAGCACCGGGGATCCCGAAGGAAGTTGCCGTCCTTGTCGAAGTCCCCGAGCCACCAGGCCTCACCGCGGATGACCAGCGCGAGCGGCGGCCCATCTTCCGGAAAGTAAGAGGATGGAATTTTGCGAAGCGCTGGCGGGGCCGGAGGATCTGCGCTTCTGGACTCGGAAGCCAGCATGCAGCACAACGCGCTGAGCGTAAATAGAAACATTCGGTGCGCGTTCACGACGATCCTCCTACACGGGAACCCAGATGCCAGGCGGGAGAAGAAAACTGTTGAAACCCGGGCCCAAAATCTTCGCCGGGTCCGCGTTTGTGATGACCATCGAGCTGGCCGTGGTGACGGAGTTTGACGTGAGCTGGAGCCCAACGGCCGGGACGGTGGTGGCCTGGAACACGGATTGCCAGTCGGCGTGGGCCAAGCTGTAGATGGTACCGTCCGTGTACTTCCACGCCAGATACATCCTTGCCTGGAAGGTGACGTCCATTGAACTTAGCAGTCCCGCGAACGAAGGATCGCCGAGCCCTGGGGTATCGGCGCCCTGGATCGTCTTGCGGTCGTCGTTGTAAACGAAGCCGTGAGCAGTTGGGTAGAAGGGCATTGGTGTACCACCATTGGGCGGTGTGACCCAGTCCAGCATGGGGAAGGTCGCGGTGCCGAACGATGGGTTGTACTTGTTGCCATTGGTCAGCACCACTGCAGGTTCGCCGTGGTTGAGCGCGGTGACGTTTTGCAAGAACCACGGCTCCCCGCCGATACCTTTCACACTGAGGTCGGCGGAGTAGGCCACCCCGACTTTGGTTGAACCCAGGTCGGTGCCATTGTCTTGCTCCCCCGAGCCGATGCCGACGATAGCCCCATCGCCTCTCTTCACGAATGCAGCCGTAGGAGGTGTTTTGGGATTCACACTGAACTCGCTGACAACCGGAGTGACGGTGAGCTCTTGATCCTGCTTCTGAGTTACTCCGCCTTGTACGTAGCTCACGCGAAGCGTGATGTCTCCCTCGGCAAGTGATGGCCTCGTGCCCTCGACGTAAAAGTTGGAGGTCGGCCAGCCTACCAGCGTTCCACTTCCTCCACCGAAGGTGCCACCCATCAGCGTAATAGACGTGGACTTAGATTGATCGGCCCACAACTTGATGCGTCCCCCCACGACACCGTCGGGGTAAATCACTTCGACCTTGAACTCTCCCGTAGCCGCACCATCCACTGCGGTTACTGTGATTTTCTTGAGCTCCGGATCGTTGATCGTGGGCCATTCGCCAGGTTCCCCCTTCCCGTTCCAGGCGCTGAGGTCACGAATCGGCGCAATGTCGAAATCTCTCACGAGAGGCAAGCCGACCAATTGCGTATCACTGGTATCCCGCCGCCACCTCGATTTGTTGGTATTGTTCGCGTTGACTGGAATATATTTCGTCTCAGCCGTCAGTTTCAACTTGTCGTTGTCCGCGATGTTCACAGTCGCATTCGCGGCGAACCCCACGTTATTCCCCGAACCGGCGAGCACGCTCACGATCACCGTCTCGGCAAGTTCCACCTCATCATCATCGACAGCCGCCACGACGACTTCAAAGAAGTCCACGTTCGCAGGAAATGAACCGGAACCCGGCAGTTCCGCGTAGTCGAGTTTCGACTTCGCCGTGCCGCTGACCCCGTAGGCGAATGCCAGCGCCGCCGTCAAGTCGCCACCCGTGCGCGTGAAGCGGAACAAACCGTTGGCGCCGCCCTCGGTTGCGTCCGCAATCTTGACGACCGACACGATGGGCGGATCGTCCAAGATCAGGATGTCGGCCACGTTGGTAGAGTTCGCGGAGTAGACGCTGCCGCCGTCGAGCACCACGACGGTGACATTCTCACCGCCCGGTTCGACGATGTTGTCTTTGAACGTGAGAAGTGCCCGTTCGACGATGCTCACGTTGGCGGGGAAGCTGATGGTCGTGCCCAACGAGACGTAATCGACGTCCGATTCCGCCTTGCCGCCGACCGCGAAAGTGATGTCGAGTGCTTTCGAGTTGTTTCCCGTGCGGGTGAAGCGGAAGAGGCCTTCGTTGCCTTCCACCGGGTCGAAACTCTGACGGCTCGCATAGACGTGCGGCACGTCGTCGTCGTAGAGGTTGATCGTCGCTTCGCTCGGTGAACCGACCGTGTAGTTGACCCCGTTCCACAGCGTGCAGACGATCGTTTCGGTTCCCTCGTAGGCGGTATCGTCGATGGCGCTGATGCTCATATCGACGGTCGATTGGCCGTTCGCGAAGGCGACCGACGGCGAGTACGCATAGTCGCTGAACGAGGCCGTTCCCGAGAGCATAAAGCTCACCGAGAGGCTGCCTGCGGTGGTGTTGCGCGTGAAGCGGAAGCCGCCGGAGGAACCGTTCTCGGTCACGTTGCCGTTCGGGCTTACCGTGACGACGGCAATCGCGGGTGGCGGCGGTGGCGGGGGAGGCGGAGGAGGAGGCGGTGGGGGCGGAGGAGGCGAATTCGGCGGCAGAATGGTGATGGTGTACGTGCCGGTCGCGGTGTCGGTTCCGCCCGCGGCGTACGTGGCGTTCGCCGTCACGCTGACGCTGTAGGTGCCGGCGCTGGTATAGGTGTGCGATTGGCTGACCCCGCCCATGCCCACGGGCGGCGAGTAAGAATGCGGATCGCTGGAACTGCCGCCATCGCCCCACATGAAGGTGCTCGTCAGGGCGGACATCGGTTCGCTGGCGCTGGCGCTTCCCAGGATGCCGACCGGTTCGCCCAAGTGAACAGTGGGCGGGGAGGCCGACGCGGAAAGCGTCAGGCTCGGATTGTCGCGCTGTTCGAGTTGTTCCACGGCCAGCCTCACCCGATTGCTGGGACGTTTGTCAGAATCCAGGGGGGGGCGCAGCGCCGCGTGCGGCTTTGAGGAACAGGCGGCGGGAGATTTCTTTCAGCGACATGGTGCAAGCCTTCCGGGAAACGGGAGTCCGGTTGGTTGACTTGTAGGATTTGAGCAGGCCACCCAGCCTCTGTCAAGGCCGCGATGCTCCCGATTGCCATTTTCTCAAACAAAGTCTCGATTGTCTTGCGTCCCGAGCTGGGAGAATGGCTCGCGTCGGCGGGCACGCGAGGTGGCATCGGCTTCACGCCGATACCACCCGTCTACTCTTACTTCGGCTTCTTCACCGTCCAGATGTGCAGCAGGTACTCGTCGCCGTCCTGGCCGGTCACCTTCTTGGTTTCATCGGGCTTCCAGTCGCCGAGTACGAAGCGGTGCGACACGATTCGCGTGCCGGGCTTCAACTGCTTCTCCAGGATCGGTTTCAACAGGTTGTTGAATTCGTTGCCCATGTACAGGAACACGACCGTGGCCTCGCTGTAGTCGCGATCTTTGAGCGCGTCGCCTTCGATGATCGTGATGACCTTGTCGAGCTTGGCCTCCTTGACCTTCATCGTGGCCTCGGCAGCTTTTTTCGCATCGAACTCGATGCCCACGCCCTTCTTGGCACCGGCTTTCGCCGCCGCGATCAGGATCCGGGCATCGCCCGCGCCCGGTTCGTACACGACGTCGTCCTTCGTCACCTTCGCCATCTTGATCATTTCGTCCACGATGTCGTCGGGCGTCGGCACCCACCGCACCACGGCCTTATCCGGAGCCTTCGGATCGGCCTTGGTGAGATCGACGTTGATGTCTTCGCCAGCCTTGAACTCGATCGCCTTCGTGCGGGTGATCGTGGTGTAGTTGTTCGGCTTCCACGTGACGCTGAAGCTGTACTCAAACAGCTTGCCGGCGTCGATCTCGGGCGTTTCGAACTCGCGGATCGGGCCGGTCGGCTTCGTGTCCTTGCCTTCGATCTTCAGTTCCGCGTCGTCTTGCGGCACGGTGATCTTCAGCTTGGACTTCACCTTCTTGGCGTCGCCCTTTTTCTCTTCGGCGGGCTTCTTCTCTTCGCCCTTTTTCTCTTCGGGCTTCTTTTCCTGGCCCAAGCTGATGGGCGCGGCGGCGTACGCGAAGGCGAACGCCGCGGCCGCAAAGGCGGCAAATCGGAGGTGGCGGAGCGCGAGCATCGTTCTCCCTTTCTGGAGCATCGAATGGAGGGTGTTTCGTGCGGACGAGTTCACAGTCTCACCGAAAGGAACTACTTCCGCAAGCCCCCAACGGCTAGCGTCGCGTCCGTTTTTCCTCGGGATCGGGTTCGCGCGGGCAACCGATCGGGCTCCCGCGGCCTTCTCGTCAGTCGAGACTATCCTTCTCCCCGGCACGTTGTTAGCATACCGTTCACGGGGCGGGATCGAACTTCCCCGGCTTGCGGCGAAAAATCTCCGAGGCTCTCCCATGCGCTCCGTTCTCGCGATCATCCTCGGCGGCGGCCGCGGCTCGCGGCTCTTCCCGCTCACCGCCCAGCGCTCCAAGCCTGCCGTACCCGTCGCCGGCAAGTATCGGCTCATCGACATCCCCATCAGCAACTGCATCAACAGCGGCCTCAACAAGATTTACGTCCTCACGCAGTTCCTCTCGGTGAGTCTGCACCGGCACATCGGGAACACCTACAAGTTCGACATGTTCAGCAGCGGGTTCGTGGAGATCCTCGCCGCCCAACAAACCAACGAGGCGACGGTCTGGTATCAGGGCACGGCGGACGCAGTCCGGCAGAACATCTCCTACATCGAACGCGAGAACTGCCGCGACGTGATCATCCTTTCCGGCGACCAACTCTACCGCATGGATTACCGCGACCTCCTCCGCACCCACCACGAGACCAAGGCCGACGTGACCATTGCCGCGATCCCCGTGAAGGAGGATCAGACGGCGGGCTTCGGCTTGCTCAGCATGACGGACGAGGGCCGCGTGACCGGATTCGTGGAGAAGCCGAAGACGACGGACGAACGGGCACCCTACCACACGAAGGCCGAGTGGATCGCGAAGCGCGGCATCGATCCGCAAGGCCGAAACTTCCTCGCGAACATGGGCATCTACGCCTTCAAGACCGACGTGCTTTTGGAACTGCTTACCGCCAAACCGCTGGCCACCGACTTCGGCAAGGAAATCTTCCCGCGGAACTACAAGACGAAGCAGATGTTCTCGCACCTCTTCGATGGCTATTGGGAAGATCTCGGCACGATCAAGAGCTACCACGAATCGAGCCTGGCCCTGGCCGGTCCGAACCCGCCGTTCGATTTCTTCGCACAAGACGGGCTCATTTACACGCGCATGCGCAACCTGCCGGCGAGCCGCATCAACGGGGCGACCCTCGAACACAGCCTGGTTGCGGACGGTTGCGTGGTCGGCCCGCGAACGCGGTTGGAGAAGGCCGTGCTAGGCGTCCGCAGCCGCATCGGCTCGGATTGCATTCTCCGCGACACGGTGCTGATCGGTTCGGACGATTTCGAGACGGATGCGGATCGTGCGGAGAACGCGCGCGTCGGCCGCCCGAACCTCAACCTGGGCGACGGCTCGATCGTGGCCCGCGCGATCATCGACAAGGACTGCCGCATCGGGAAGAAAGTGCGGCTCGTGAACGAGGCCCGCCTGCAAGAAGCCGACGGGCCCAACGGCATCTACTACATCCGCGACGGCATCATCTGCGTCCCCCGCGGCACCATCATTCCGGATGGTACCGTGGTGTAAGGCGACGGCTTATTGTGCGTCCTTCTTGGGTGCCGGATCCTTCTTGGGCACCGCGCGGGTTCGCGGGAGCAGTTCCGGCAAGTTCGCCGCGCGAACCGCCGTCACGGCCATTACCTGCGCACCCTGGAGCAAGAACTCCTTCTTCGCGTGATCGAAGGTGTCCGTCTGCGTGTGGTGCGTGAAGCGGTACTCGTCGATCTCCTGACGGGCGGCGAATCCGGGCACGCCGGCGGGCTGGAACGACTGGTGATCGCTGCCGTTGATGCCGCCCAGGTCGAGGCCGCGCCAGCCGTCCATGCTCGCGAGCGAACTGAGCTCGGGATCGAGCATTTCCTTGGCCTTGGCTTGTGCGTGCGTGCCGAAGCCGGTGACCTTCCCCGTGCCGGTATCGTGAATGAGCGCGACCGACGTCTTGTCCATTTCCTCGGCGTGCTTCTTCACGTACTCCTTCGATCCATAAAGGCCTTGCTCCTCGCCGGTGAAGAGGCAGAAGCGGATGGTGCGTTTGGGTCGGTGGCCGGCCTTGGCGAGTGCGGCGATGACGCGGGCCGTCTCCAAAACCACGCAGCTTCCCGTGCCGTTGTCCATCGTGCCGGTCGCCAGATCCCACGAATCGAGGTGAGCCCCAATGACCACGAATTCGTCGGGCTTCTCGCTGCCCTTCACTTCGCCGACCGTGTTGAAGACGGTGATCGGGCCGGGCGTGAACTTATTGTCGATCTCAACTTCGACCTTGGTGACGGCGGGTGCGGGACGGCTGGCGAGGCGGTAGAGCAGCGCGAAGTGCTCGTGGGCGAGCATGACGCGGGGCAGCTGATCCTGGCTGGCGCGGTCGCCGGTCCGCCAGAAGCCGTGAGCCATGAGCAAGCCGTGCGGCTTCGCCGAATCGCTGACGCGGCACGCGATCCCTTCCGAGCGTAGCAACTCATCCAGTTCTCGCGTGAGCGTGAAGTTCACGCCGGGAGGCAGTTCTTCCTTCTTGGGCTCGGGCTGCTTCGCTTCGTCCTTCTTGGGGTCGTCCTTCCCAGGCTGCACATCAGCGGAAATCGGGTCCGCCTTATCCTTCTTCGGTTCGTCTTTCTTCTTCGGTGCGGGCGGCAGAGGCCCGTACGAGAGATCGGTGATCGGGGCCACGTTCGCCGGAGCGCTCGTCATCACGACGGCGTTCTTGAGCTTCCCCTTGTACTTCTCGAGGTCGGCCTTCGTGCGGGCTCGCAGGATCACGACTTCACCCGTCACTTTGCCTTTGGTTCCTGGCGTCCAGCCTACGGACGCGACGCTGAACCGCACCTTGGTATCGGGCTCGACGATGGTCATCGAGGCGGGGCCGCGTTCCCAACCGAGGGGAATCTCCCACGGTTCGAGCTTCACGTTCTCCAGGCCGTATTCCTTCATCTTGGCGGCGGTCCACTCGTTGGCCCGTTCGAGGTTCTTGGAACCCGTGAGCCGCGGCCCGATCGTGTCCGAGATGTACTCGAGGTTCTTCATCAACTCGCTTTTGTCCTTCACGTCGTCGAGCAGCGCCTTGTCGACTTCGGTGGCGGTGAGCTTGGCGGCGACGGGGCGGGCGAGCGGCTCGGCGGCCGCCGCGATCTGCGTCAGCGCGAAACCGAGGGCCAGCAGCGGAAGCACGGCCGCGAGCGACCGGAGGCGGGGAACGAGCGAACGCATGGAACGACTCCGAGAAGAACGGTGGGGATTCGCAATGCGGAGAGCGGACGCGGGGGAACGGCCCAAAGGGGCATTGTCAACGAGCGCGGCCCGCACGACAACAGTTGAGTTGCAAGAATTCGCGTCGCGGAGACGTAGCATAAGCTGCGTTCGAGCCGCGTGGGGAGAAGAGAATGCCCGTGCCGAAGCCGAAGCTTGCGATCCTGGCCGCGGAGTTCGCTCCCGCCATCATCGAGGTCATGATCGAGGAAGCGACGCGCGAGGCCACCACCGGCGGTGCCGAGGTGGTGCGAGTGGTTCGCGTCTCCGGTGCGTACGAGTTGCCCTTGCTCGCGGATACGCTCCTGGCGAACGAGCACGTCGAGATTCTCATCGCGCTCGGCTTCATCGAGCGCGGTGAAACGCAGCATGGGGAAGTGATGGGCCACCTCGTTCACGCGGCTTTGATCGACCTTCAACTGAAGTACAAGAAGCCGGTCGGCATCGGGATCATCGGGCCGGGCGCGACGCTGGATCAGGCCGAGAAGCGGAAGGTGGACTACGCCCGTTCGGCGGTTCAAGCGGCCATGAAAAGCTGGAATCTGATGCGGGAACCTTAAGCCTTCCAGAACCGGACCATCTCGCTGCGCATGAAGTGCCACAGGCCCTTGGCAGCGAGCCAACTGCGCTTCGCCTTGATGGTGCGGCCGCGCGCCAATCGCAGGCCGCCTTGCAGCAGCTTCCCCAGACACTGCACCGGAGCGTCGATCGTTACCAGCGCCTTGTAGACCCAGAGTGCCTGCGGGCTCACGCCGGCCTTGCGGAAGTAGCGGACGTAGCCGGTCGCCACGTTGGGTGCCACGAAGGCCATGTTGTTGCGGCTGGACATGCGGCCGTAGTGAACGACCTCCACGTTGCCGACGTAGACCAGCGTGCGGCGGCGACCCACCTGCATGGAGAGGTCGATGTCCTCGACGCCGAAGCCGTAGCGTTCGTCCCAGCGGCCGCTGTCTTCGAAGACTCCGCGGTGCAGGAACACGGCGGCTCCCATCAACACTTCGACCGGACGCACGCCCTCGGGCTCGAACGAATCGCGGCGATACTCGTAGTAGGCCCGGCGGAACAGGCCCGTCCAGCGCAGGATGCTGATGCGATGCAGCAGGGCTCCGAGCGTGGGGCGGCGTCGGTAGGAAATCTGGCTCGCGCCGTCGCCGCCGCGCAGGCGCGGCCCGACCATGCCCACGCTGGGATTCGCTTCCGCGAATTCGAAGAACTGCCGCAGCGTGTTCGGCGGCACGACCGTGTCGTTGTTCAGGAAGAAGTAGTACCGGCCGCGGGCGAGGGCGGCGGCCTGATTGTTTGCCGCGGAGAAGCCGCGATTCTCGGCGTTGCGAACCAGCGTGACTTGCGGGAACTCGGCCGCGATCATGTCGGCCGCACCGTCCGTCGAGGCGTTATCGACGATCACCACTTCGAACGGCACGCCCTGATCGTACTCGAACATCGACTCCAAGCAGCGGCGAAGCAGCGCGCAGCAGTTCCAGTTCGCGATGCAGACGGAGACGGCGAGCGTGGAGCGATCCGAGGGATGCGCCGAGGGCGGCGCGACGTGCGGTGCGGGGAGAACTTGAGGCATCACGGCTTCCTGCTGGCCCATCCCGTCTGGAAGGGTGTGGCTCCGCCACGGGCGAACTCTACCACTTTCGCGGAAAGCGTGTCAACCGGTATGAAGGGGATCGCTCGAAGTCGGTATCGGCTTCCCGCCCACGACGCCCGGCGCGGCGCGAGGAACGCGAAGGGAACTCCGAATTCTTCGCGGAGAATGATCGTCAGCGAGCCGGCCTACTTCAACGGGTCGTGCCGGGGCCTATCAAGGAGCGGAGCGGTTCGCGTACCCGGCCAACAGTTGCCGGTACTTCGCGTGCGATTTCAAGCCGTCGAGATCGGGATCGGTCGAAGCTTTGTCCCGTCCCACGCCGCGGGCGAACGCTTTCTCGAGTAGGTCGATTGCCTGAGTCGCGAGCTTGAGGTCCGGGGTGCGTCGGTTGGCGAGGGCGGCGACGCAGCCGCCCGCGTACAGCGATTCGCCCGATTGCGGATCCTTCCCCAGGCACCAGTTGATGTCGTCCACGGCCTGGGGAAGTGAGCCTTCGCGGGCCAGCGCGACGGCACGATAGCGGCGAGCATCCACGAACTCGGGCGAAGCCTCCAGGGCCTGGGCGAACATGCGGATGGCCTCCGAGTTCTTCCCCTCGCGCATCGCGATCATCGCGAGCCCGTAGAGCGCCTGTGCGTTCTGCGGGTCGGTGCGAAGCACCTCGCGGAAGGTTTCGCCGGCGACCTTGGGCAGGCGTGCGGCCACCGCGAATCCGTACGCGAGTTGAATCCGCTGGCGGATCGGGGGCGAAGCGTCGGCCGGGTTGAAAGCTGACCGGAACGCCTCGTCGGCCTCGGCGGAACGGCTCAGCCCCTCCAGGGACACGCCGCGACCGGCGTGGACCGCCGGTTCGCTTCGGCCCAACGCGAGCGCGCGATCGAAGTCGTCGAGCGCCTCCGGCCACTGCTTCCGTTCGAGGCGCGCGAGCCCGCGGCTCAAGTGGCCCACCGCGAGGGCCGGGTCGCACTCGAGTGCCCGCGTATAGCAGGCGATCGCTTCCACCTTCTTGCCGCAGCGATCGAAGACGTAGCCCTGGTTGAAGTGGCCCCAGGCGAACTCGGGCCACAACCCGGCGCAGTGTCCGAAGTCGCCGGCCGCGAGGACGTATTCGCCGAGCCCGGAGTTGCAGACGCCGCGATGCAACCACGACCAGTAATGGCGCGGGTCGGAGGCCAGGGTTTCATCGAGTTCGGCGATGGCCTGGCGGTATCCGGCGGCGGTGCCGGTGCGGCCGAGCGCCGTCGCATTCAGGTAGTGGTCGCGGGCGCTGACAACGGGAATCTGCTCCGCGCGCTTCGCCGCGGCCTGGGCCGGAGCCTGCTCCCCGAGTGCCGCTAGGTAGCGCGAGCGATCGAGCCAGACGGCGCGAGAAGGTGCGAGGTCGCCGATGGTCTCGGCGCGTTCGAGGAGCGCCAGCGCCAACCGCAGCGCGGCAGGATCGGCCGGAGCCAGTCGTGCGCGGGCGACCGCCAGCAGCATCAGGAGTTCCCGCGTGTCTTCCCGCAGCCGCGCGCGTTCCTCCGCCGGGAGCGAAAGCCATTCGGAGGGTTCTTGCCACGCCGGACCATCGAGGCTGCCGTAGATCGCGAGCGTCTCCTCGCACGCCGCGACGCCCTGGCGCACGTGGTCGGGCGAATCGAGCGTCGTGTTCACCAGGCACAGGGCTTTGGCGGTGCCGTTGCGGTGATCGCGGAGGCGGTCGCGGGCCTGGACCGAGCCGAGTTCCGCACGGGTGCCGGCCAGGTGACCCTGGAGGTTCGCGACCGCGACTCCCGCAACGGTTAAGAGCAGAGAGGCCGCGAGGGCCACGATCGCGGCGGACGTGAGGCGAGGATTCCGCCGCGACCACTTCTGAACCCGTTCGACGCGGCTCAACTCGGGGGCAAATCGCAGCGGGCGGTCGGCCGAGAACGCCCGCAAATCTTCCGCCAGTTGCTCCGCGTGCTGGTAGCGTTCCCCGGGTTCCGGCGCGAGGCACTTGCGGACGATGCTCTCGAGGCTCCACGGGGCATCGTGCCGGCGCTCGCGCAGAACCGGAGTGGATTTACTCCGCTCGGTCGCCATCGCTTCGAGCCGCAGCGGTAGCGCGGAGTAGCTGCCGCTCTGTTCGAACGGGCGGGCACCCGCCAGCATTTCGAACAAAACCATGCCGAGGCTGTAAATGTCCGAACGATGATCGACCCGGCAAGGGAGTCGCTCGTTCCGTTCGAGCAAGGCCCGGAGGTGCTCGGGGGACATATAAGCGATCGTTCCGCCGAGTACGGCCACCGGGCTGCCGCTCTCGTGGCTCTGCGACAGGTTGAAGTCGAGCAGCATCGGCTGGCCGTCGGCCCCGACCAGGATGTTCGAGGGCTTGATGTCGCGGTGGAGAATCCCGCGCTCGTGAGCGTGCTGCAACCCCTCGGCGAGGCGGGCCACGAGCCAGACGACCGCGTGGATGTAGTCGCTGGAATTCAGGACGTTCAGCGGTGCGGCCGTCGCTGCCGGACCCGCGGGGACGGCCGCACCGAGCGGCCACGCCGGAGGCGAACACTTCTGGAGCGCCGCCACCAGTTCGCGGCCGCGGAGTGGAGTTCGACCGCCCCGCCCGAGCGCTTCCAGCACGCACGACAGGCTCGCCCCGCCGAAGTACGGCAAGCAGACCGCGCGAAGCCCGACCCGTTCGTCGTCCTGCACCGAGTGGATGGGAACGATGTGCGTGTGCTGCATCTGGGCGAGCGTCTGCGGCTCGCGGCCTTCGATCCCCGAGATCTTCACCGCGACGGGACGGCCGGCCAGGCTCGTCTGTTCCGCGAGGAAGACGCGCGCGAACGCTCCGCGGCCGAGTTCGAGCCGAAGGCGGAAACCGAACACCTCGGCACCGACCTCCGGGAACCGCAGGGCGGTTCGTTCGTCGATCGCCTCGCTGCCCTGCGAGGAGAGCAGATTCTGGCGCGCGACCCGAGCGGCGAGCGAGTCGTGCCCCGGGGGGAACCGTTCGCTGGAATCGCTCGTACTGGAGGGCTCGACGCGCTGCCGTCGTTCGAAGATGTTCCGAACGATGAAGGTGGCAACGTCCGGGTCCGACGACGGATCGGTGGGCGATTGCGGGTGGAAGCGTTCGGGGGCGGGCGTTCCGGGCGCGCACTCGAATCGAGCCGTCGCCGTGATGTCGGTGGAATCGTGGGGGGGGGCATGGTGGATTAAACCTCGACGCGGTGGAGGTGCCGCAGTTGGGCGAGGCGTCGCGATCGCCGCCAGAAGAGGTACGGTAGCGCCGCGCCCGCAAACGAAGCCAGCCACCGCCAGACCGCGAAGCCGTTCACCTCGACGACACCGGTATCGGGATTCGTCTGCGCTTCGACGCCGAAGGGCATTCCGGGCACGATCGCGAGCAGCGGACGATTGCCCGCGTGCCGAATCTCGGTGGGTGCTGGTGCCGCGTCGGGCAGCGGAAGGCTGGCGACCGGCGCGGCGAACACGACCCCCACGTCGATCGGCTCGCTCACCGGCGGCGGCACGGCGGAAGGCAGCGGGGCTTCGGCCGCGTTGCCTTCCGCCGTCGCAACCGCGAATTCGCTTGCCTTCGCCAGCGAGGCATCGCTCGCCGGCGCGAGCGACGAGGGAAGTTGAATCGCCACGCGGTCCGCATTCCCCACTGCGGGAAGCGGTCCCTGAGAACCGCCCAGCGGCTGCGCCGCCAGCGGCCCGAGCAAGCCGACGGGCAGGCTCACGTTCGAGGTCGTCGCCGCTCCGGAGTTCCGGGCCGGTGCGTCGGGAACGCTCGGGCTCGGCGGCGGAATGCGAGTCGGACTCGGAGGAGTTCCCGGCGGAGTCGGCGGTGGGAGGGGAACCTCGGCCGTCCGCAGTTGCACCGCCGGTGTTGGGCCCACCGTGAGTGACGGTGCGTTGTCCGATGCTCCGAGCAAACTCAAGCGAAGTTCGTACTCGAGGCCACTCGCCCGGTCGGCCGACCAGCCGCTCACGCGAACCACGTAATGGCCGGGATTGAGCGTCGCGACGAGCGCCCGGTCCTCGTCGGCCGAACCGTAGATCACGAGGTTCCCGGCATCGTCGACCAGGTCGAGATGCGTGCCGGGCGGCAAGGTGCCCGTCAGGGTGAACCCGTACAGTTGGCCCTGGAGCACCTGGAAGCGGAAGGCGTCGCTCGCGTCGGTCGCGGTGGGATCGGCGACCCGCGTTACGGTCACGCCGGCCAGCCATTCGTGCGGGAAGATCGTCCCGATTTCTTGCGGCAGCGCGGAGTCGGAGCTCTCTCGCACCGATTGCACGAGCGGGTCCCCGTTCACCCCGCGGCTCGGGCCGAACACGGTGAACGGGACGACGTAATCGCCGCTTGCGTCGCTTCCCACGAGTGGGTTCCCGGCCAAGTCGGTGAGCGCCCTCGAGAGGTGCAACTGGTAGTCCCCGTTCGGCACGCCATCCAGCATCAGAAACGTCGCCCGATTCGCGGTGTCGTCGTAGCTCTGGAGCCGCGGGAAGTAGCGCGTGCCGTCCTTCGCTTCGAGGTAAACGGCGGTCGTCGTTTCTTGCGAAGTCTTCTCGAAGGCCAGGTAGACGAGCTTGCGCAGGTTCATCGCTTCGCTGAAGCCGACGACGAGCGAGGTCGGCGGCGCGTTCAAGTTCGCCCCGACGTCCGGCGTGGACGCCACGACCGTGGGAGCCTCGGTATCCGCGTGCGAGGCAAGCCGGAGAACGTACGGGCCGGTGCTGAACCCGGCCGTTCCGCTGTGCGAGACGTTGGGGTCGAAGATGCCGTTGGTGCCGGGCTGCCCGCCTTCCACGGTCGTTGGCGCGTTGGTGTTCGCGCTCACGGCGAGATAGTAGTCGCCTTCCGAGAGGCCCTCGAACAAGGCGCTATCCGCGTTGAGCGGTAGCGAACCGTCGGCTGCGAGCGTCGCGTTGCGGGTGTCGTTGTTCCCGCCCACGAACGCGAGTTGACCCGTGCTGGGATCGAGTTTGAACAGGCTCAAACCCGGATCGAGCGGCGAACCGATCCGTCCGGCAAGCACCTCCGCCGAGAACGCGAACGGACCCGCACCGACGATCCGGAAGTGGTAGAGGTCCACATCGGAGGACGGATTCAACGGCGCGTTCGGGTTCAGCGGGTCGAGGTAAGGATCGTCGCCGATGGCACCGACGCGCTGCACGAGGACATCCGGCGCGAGTTCGCCGAGTTCGTGTGCGAACGGCGCGGTGTCGTCCGCGCCGGCCGCGGGTGCCTGCCCTTCCACGCCGGTGATCCGAAACGAGAATGCGTAGTCTTGGCCGGTGGGGTGTGCGTCGTCCGTTCCCACCGGCACGCCGTCGAGGCCGGTGAGGACCGCGGCGTTCGCACGGGTATCTCCGGCCACGAGTATGTCGTAATAGCCGGGCTTGAGGGCTGCGGCGGGAAAGAGTTGAAGTTCCCGACCCGACGTGGACAGGTTGTAACTCGCCAGCGCCACGGGTGCGTCGGTGCCATCGCCGAAGGTTCCCACGGCGTTGAACAGCACGCGGACCGACTGATCGGGGCCGATCGTGCCCGGATCGAGCGGAGCATTGAAGTCGATGCGGATCGCGAAGGGCGAAGCGGCGAGTTCGGCCCCGGTGCCGGGATCGATGCTCAACACGGCGGGGCCGAGGCTCGCATTCCCGGTGAGGTCTTTCGCCTCCAAGGTGAGGCGGTATTCGGCCGGCTTGCTGAGGTCGCCGCTGCCGGCGAGGAACGGGTGGAAGTAGCGGTTGCCGTCGCCGCTGATCGCCGCGAAGTAGGTGCCGGCACCGAGGACGACCACGAGCCGGTTGCCGCCGTCCGGCGTCTGCCCGAGGAGGCGATAGTGAACCGGATTGAACGGGTCGCCGAAGTCGAAGGGATCGCTGTTGTAGAGGCCGAGAATCGGCTGCTCGGCACCCAACCCCGTCGCGGTGAGGGCCACGGTCGCGGCGCGGTCGAGGCTGAAGGAGTACCAGTCGACGTCGGTCGTTTCGCGGGTTCCGCTGCCGATGGTGCCGCGGACCGCGATGACGTTCGCTTCGCTGAGGATGCCGACGGATTGCGCCAAGTCGAGCGTGTCGTTCGGTTCGAGATCGTTGAAGGTGAGGGTCGATGGGTTCTCGCGCTTTTCGAGCGGCTCGACGCGCAGGCGAACGCGGAGCCACCGCGAGGGGCGAACGCGGTTCGGTGTTCGGGCGAAGCGCGCCATCAGAGTCGCTCTTGGGTGCCACGAAGGAATGACTCGGAAGTAGGGCGGGTCGAGGCTCTGCGAGACCCGCCGACCGCATCCGGTAACGTAGGGCGCGGGGAGGCGACC
>JAYTGN010000115.1:0-6327 GCA_043733485.1 Gemmataceae bacterium | reverse complement strand
GGTGTGCCTCTCGAAGTAGGCAGTCCTGGGAGCGCGGCCGTCCCGGCCGCATGCGGCTCCGGTGCTTATGGCAACTCACCGGCGATGGTGCGGCCGGGACGGCCGCGCTCCCAGGGCCGAAGCCGCGAACTCCTCAGATCTCAAGCGAGTGCCTAACCTTACGTCGCTGCCGAAGCCGCGGCGATGCCTTGGGCCATGACGGCGTCGATCTTGGCCTGAAGGGCTGGGGTGATCTTCGCCGTCGCCTTGCACTTCGGGTACTTCGTGCAGCCGAGGAACATCTTCCCGCCGAAGCGCGACTTCTGCAACCGCATCGGAGCTTCGCACTCGGGGCACTTTTCCAGAATCTCGACCTCGGGCACGTCCGACTTGGCCTTGTCCTTCTTGGGAGGAGCGGCGGGAAGTTCGACGCCGCGGGCCTTCAACTGCTCGCGCATCTCGGCGTTGATCGACTTCGCATTGCGGCACTTCGGATACCCGGAACACGAGAGGAACGGCCCGCGCCAACTCGTGCGAATGTGCATCGGGCTGCCGCACTTCTCGCACGCGATCCCCGTGTCCGCCGGCTTGATCGGCGTCCCCTGCTCATCGCAATCCGAGATGAACTTGCACTTCGCGTCCGGGCACTGCACGTACTTCTTGCCGGCCTTGCTCTCCTTCAAAAGTAGCAGGTGCTTCTCGCACTTGGGGCACGTGTTCTTCGTGGGAAGTGCCGTGACCACGACGCTGCCGTCGGCCCGCAGGTTCATCGTGGTCGGACATTCGGGAGCCCCCTCGCACGTGAAGAAGATGCCGAACCGGCCCTCGCGCTTGACCATGAACTTGCCGCAGGCGGGGCACGGGATTGCGGTCACTTCCGGCCCGGCAATTTCCTTCCCCGAGGAGTCGCGCTTGTACAGGCACTTGTTCTCTTTGTCCTTCCAGCCGGTGCATCCGATGAAGGAGTTGCCGGTCTTCGCGCTGTAGCGTTTCTCCAGGGGTCGACCGCACTTGGGGCACGGCTCCGCGAGAATCTCCCGGGCCGGAGCCATGTCCGTGAGCGCCGTCTTCAGCGACTCCGAGAACGGCCCCCAGAATTCGTCCAGCACCTCGCGGTAGTTGCACTTCCCCGTCTCGATGTCGTCCAGTTCTTCCTCGAAGTGGCTCGTGAACTTCACGTCCATGATCTTCGGGAAGCTGGCCACGAGCATGTCGGTGACGACCTTGCCGATCTCGCTGGCGAAGAAGCGGGCCTTCTCCTCCGTGACGTACCCGCGCTTCTGGATCGTGGAAATGATCGTGTTGTAAGTGCTGGGCCGGCCGATGCCTTCCTTCTCCAGTGCCTTCACGAGCGACGCCTGGTTGAAGCGCGCCGGTGGCTGCGTGAAGTGCTGAGTCGAAAACAGGTCGAGCCGATCGAGCGGGTCGTTCTCTTTCACCATGGGCAGTTCAACGTCGTCCTGCTTGCCCACGGGGGCGAGTACCTTGCGGTGGCCGGCGAACTTGACGACCTGGCCGCGAGCGCGGAACAGACCCTGCCCCGCGCCGATGTCGTAGGTGGTCACCGAGATGATGGCGGGAAGGCACTGACTGGCGACGAAGCGCCGCCAGATCAGTTCGTAGAGCCGGAACTGATCGCCGGACAGTCCCATGGCTTGGGCCTGGGCCGGCGAGATGTTCACGTCGATGGGCCGGATCGCTTCGTGAGCTTCTTGAGCGGCCTTACCCGACGAGTAGAAGTTCGGCTTCGCGGGTAGGTACCGTTCGCCGAGGTTCGGGCTCGACGCGATGAAGTTCCGCACGTTGTTCAGCGCGTCCGGCGACACCCGCGTGCTGTCGGTTCGCATGTACGTGATGAGCGCCGTTTGCCCCTGCCCTTGAAGCTCCACGCCCTGGTACAGTGCCTGGGCGGCGCTCATGCTGCGGGTCGTGCTCATGCGCAGTCGCAAGAAGGCTTGTTGTTGCAGCGTGCTCGTGGTGAACGGCGGGTTGGGCCGATCGCTGCGGTCCTTCTGCTCGACCTTGACGACGGTGTACGGCACGCCGCGGAGTGCCGCGACGATCGCGTCGGTCGCGGTCTCGCTGTCGAGCTTCGGTTCGGCGTTGTTCCACTTCACGAGTTCGGCCGCGAACGCGCCTTCCGGCGGCCGCGGGATACCGCCCTTCTCCGTTGGTTTTGCGGGAGCTGAATCAGCTGGCGAGCCGGCGGCGTCAGCCGCCGGAGTCTCCTCTGGCTCCGGCGTCTCGGTGTCCTCGACCGGTTCTTCGGGCTCCGCTGCCGCTCCGGCGGCTGACGCCGCCGGCTCGCCAGTTTGTTTTGTTTTCGCGAAGATCTTCGTCTTCTGCGGATCGCTGACCCACGTGATGCCCGAATCTTGCGGAGCGAGCAGCGCCGTGATCTTCCAGTATTCGTCGGTGATGAACGCCTCGATCTCGCGTTCGCGGTCCACGATGATCTTCACGGCCACGGATTGCACGCGGCCGGCGCTGAGCCCACCCGCGACTTTCTTCCCGAGCAGGTTCGAGAGCGGGAACCCGACGACGCGGTCCATCGCTCGCCGCGCTTCCTGAGCCGCGACCAGCCCCGCGTCGATCTTCCCCTTCTTGCCCAACGCTTCGTGGATCGCGGTCTTGGTGATCTCGTTGAAGCGGATGCGGAACGTGTTCTTGGGATCGAGTTTAAGTTCGTCCGCGATGTCGCGGGCGATCGCCTCGCCTTCGCGGTCGGGATCGCTCGCCAGGAGCACGGTGTTGGCCTTGTTCGCCTCACGCTTCAGTTCGTTGAGAATGTCCTGGGAACTGCGGCGTTTGCGGCCGCCTTCGTCCTTCTTCTCGTCCACGGCATAGCGCAGCTTCCAGCCCTCGGCGATGCGAATGCCCGCGACTTCCTCGCCCTTGAGCTTGCGGCTGGAGAGATCGCGAACGTGCCCGTAGCTGGCGAGCACGCGGTAGCCGGAACCCAGATATTTGTTGATGGTCTTGGCTTTGGCGGGCGATTCGACGATGACGAGGTCGAAGCTCTTGCCGCCGGTGTGGGGCGTGGAATCGTCGTCGGCGACGCGGCTCGTGGCCGTGCGCTTGCGGCGATCCTCGGCCGGTTCCACGCCCACTTTCGTGGCCGCTTTCTTCGGCGGGCGCTTCGTCTTCGCGGCGGGCGTCAGTTTGTTCGCCGGCTTCTTCCGTGGCGTAGGCAAAAGAGTGAACTCCTGGTAAAGCCCACCCATGGCAATGGGTGGGCTTATGGCCGAACAATCCCTACAATCGGTGTCTCGGGGCAATCACGGCCCCTCACCTGTAGTACAGCCTTATCCGGGGTGTCAAGACCCCGGCACCCTGCCGCGACCCCGCGGCGTCGCCGTAAGCTGAGGAATGGCAATGGCCTACAACCCATTCAACATTTTCCGACGGAACCAAAAGGCGATCTTCGCCGTGGTCACCGTCGTCATCATGTTCATGTTCGTGCTCTCCAGCGGGATGACCGGCAAGGCGGACTTCTTCAATTGGCTCCCGGAATGGCTCAACAGCAAGAAGAGCCGCGGCGACGCACTTTGCACGATCGAAGGCACCAAAGTCTTCCCGCGCGATGTCGAGGCGCTTCGCTTCCAGCGCGTCGTGGCAAACAAGTTCATGCAGCGGGCGACCTTCGAAACCATCGAGTCGATGCGGAAGGCGCTCCTCGATCTCTCGGCTCTGGCCAGCCCCGATAACGAGTTCATCTTCAAGATGGTCCTCCAGGCGCGAAATCAGTCGGAGTTCATGCAGTTCGCGAACTTCGCCTCCCGCGTGAAAGACAACCCCAAGTCGAAGCAGGCCGACAAGGACGCCGCCAACGTCATCGATGCGATGGCCAACCTGATGCGGAGCAACGGGCAGATCACGAACATTCCGCTCACCAACGACCGCGACATGATCGAGTTCATGCTCTGGCAGCAGAAGGCCAAGCAACTCGGCATTCAATTTAGCGAGGTCGAGGCCAAGGCTCTCATTCAGAAGGAGTTCATGGGGAACTTCAAGAGCGATGTGAACGTACGGCAAGCCCTCCGCGAGGAATACAAGGAACGATTTTCCGACGACCTGCTGTTCAAGGCAATCGCCACGGAATTCGAAGTGCGGTCGGCCTACACCGCAATCGTGGGCCTGAGCATTCGCGGCGACTCGACTCTCACCGCGCCGCCGATCTTCACCCCGCCTTACGAACTGTTCGACTACTACCGCGAGAAGACGAGCCCCACCTCGTACCAACTGCTCCGCGTGCCAGTGGAGAGCTTCCTTCCGCTCGTGAAGGAGGTGCCGAGCGAGGCCGACCTGCAACGGCTCTTCAGCGACCGCAAGGACTACGAACCCGATCCCGCTAAAGAAGAACCCGGCTTCCGCGACCCTCGTAAGGTGAAGGTCGAATGGATCTCGGTGACGGGCGACGAGCCTTACTACAAGAAGCTCGCGGCCGAGTGGATGTTGAAGACGGAACAACTGGCGAAGTCCGAAGTTCGCGGGCTCATCGTGCCGATTCCCGGCATGGGCCCGGCCGCGTGGGCGGCGCACTTCATCGCCCCCGGCACGATCAAGGAACCCCTCGTTTTCGAGAAGTACAAGCGGGACGTGGTGGATCGCCACGAGTCGCGTGTTCGCCTCGGCTGGACCGGCCCGACTACGTTCGTGATGCCGTTCGACGTGTTGGAAACGAGTACGGTGAAGCCGCAGAATCTCGTAGCTGCCGTGGGCGGTGCTGCTGGTGGAACCGGGATCGGGAACCCGTTCCTCCCGGCCAGCCTGCTTTACTCCGCGACAATTGCCTCGGAGCAGCGTGCCCGGATCAAGGCCTGTATGCCGATCGTACTCGGAGCCATCCCTGGCCCCGCCATGCTCCAGACGATGATCGGAGGCGAAGTCGCTTTCCGCAAGAACATCCCCGAGCCACTCACGCTCGAAGCCTACAAGCCGGAACTGCTCAAGGAACTGGCGGAGGGCAAGGCCCGCGAACTCGCCGTGAACGATCTCAAGAAGCTGAAAGAATCGATCGACACGCTCAAGGAGACGGGCAAGTCCCGCGACTCCGCAGCCAAGGATTTGGTTGCCGAGTTCCTCAAGACCCGAGGCGTGAAGACCGGCGCTTCCACCGAATTCCAAGGCGAGTTCGCGATTGGAGAAGACCCCGGCCTCGCGCCGCTCAAGGCGATCAAGGACAAGGGCGTGGATGGCATGGACCCGCACTCCGGCATGCGAGGCAGCACCGGCAACGTGCAGTTCGGCCAGAAGTTCTTCTGGAACACGAACCCGTTCAGCCAGGCCAAGGAACCGGCCTCGGGCACCTACAAGCCCGAGTTCTATCCGGAACGCGCGGCCGAGACAGCGATCAGCCCCTTCAGCAAACCCGAGCCCGTGTTTCTCGCCTGGCGCACTGCGGAACAGCCGGCGAAGCCGCTGTTGCCTCTCGAAGCGAGACCGCGCGTGATCGAGGCGTGGAAGCGGATCAAGGCTCGGGACCTGGCCAAGGCCGAGGCCGAACGGTTGGCCGAGGAACTTCGCGCGAAGCCCGGTGAATCTGAGTTCGTGATTCGTGCGAATATGGCCGACATGCAGGCTCAGCTTCAGGCGAAGAACGCCGACCCGAAGGTTCAAGACAAGGTGAAGTTGTTCCGCGTGGACAATGTGGCTCCGTTCACGATTAGCCGCGATGCCTCGGGCATGAACCCCGGCGAAAGCCTCGGGGCGTTCCGCGTCACGGCCACCGCCGAGATTCCCTACCCGACTCCCGAGATGTCCAAGGTGCTGCTCGACGAGCGAACCAAGCCGGTGAAGACGGTGCTGGTGCAGATCGATCAGCCGAAGGATTCGTATTATGTGGTGGCGTTGATCGACCGCCGGGAACGAATCGCGGAAGAGTTCCGTTCGCACGTGTACGGTGGATTCCAGCGCAATGCCGTGGGCAACCAAATCATGGGCGAGCACGCCCGAGCAGCCTTCGGTAAGGCCCGCGAGACGATTCTGACGCTGCTCAAGCGCGAGTTCAAGTACGCCGAGACCGACGAGCAGAAGAAGAAACTCGAGGACCGCGAGAAGAACCGCATCGACGAATGATCGTGCATCTAGCCGCCGGCTTGCCGGCGGTCATTTCGTTCCCCGGACCTAGACCTACAGCGCTGGGATTGGGCTTTCCAGCTCGCCGTCTTTTATCCGAAGCTCTGGACCCGTCACTGGTTCCGGAGACCTGGCATGGATGCCGAGACCCTGAAGTCGTTTCTCCCGGAGTTCACGCGGTTCCTGGGCCGATTCGCGGATTGCTTCTGCGATCATCGTTGCCGGGAACACCTCCCGGTCTACATTCGCGGCCAACTGTCGAACCTCGAC
>JAYTGN010000114.1:0-6344 GCA_043733485.1 Gemmataceae bacterium | reverse complement strand
CCGCGTCGTCGTGATGACGACTTCGCAGGCCGACGAGGACATCGCCCAAACCTACAACCTGTCGGCGGCGTCGTACATCACGAAGCCCGTCACCTTCGATGGCCTGCTCGAAGTGATCCGCGTCCTCGGCAAGTACTGGCTCGAAATCGTGCATCTCCCGGAAAACCCCGATGACAGCGCGGTCCGCCAGTAAGTCCGACCCCGTGCGGGTCCTTCTGATCGACGACGATCCGGAAGATCACATCATCACGAAGAACCTCATCGAGGATCTGCCGGGGCGCCCGTTCGTCCTCGACTGGGTGGACGGCTACGACGAAGGCTTGGCGAGTATCACCGCGGGCTCGCACGATGTTTACCTGCTCGATTACCGCCTCGGGGAGCGCGACGGCATCCGCCTTCTGGGGGAAGCCCGCGCGAAGAATCCGAACGTCGCCGTGATCCTGCTGACGGGACAGGGCGAATACGAGATCGACCGCAAAGCGACCGAAGCGGGCGCGGCCGACTACTTGGAGAAGGACCGCCTCGACGGGACGCTGCTCGAGCGCTCGATCCGGCACGCGATCCTCCAGAAACAGCTCGAAGCGCAGCTCGAATCGAAAGTCGCCGCGCGGACGGCGGAACTCGGCCGGCTCAACGAGGATCTCAAAAAGGAGATCGCCGAGCGGAAGAAGGCGGAGGGGGCCCTTCGGGAAGCCGACCGGCGCAAGGACGAGTTCCTCGCGACGCTGGCGCACGAACTCCGCAACCCGCTCGCCCCGATCCGCAACGCCCTCTCGATCATGGGGCTGAAATCCGACCGCCCCGAAGTCGTCGAACGCGCCCGCGGCATGATCGACCGCCAAGTCGGCCATATGGTCCGGCTCATCGACGAACTGATGGACATCTCCCGCATCACGCGCGGGAAGCTCGCCCTCGTCCCCGAACGGCTGCCGCTCTCGGAGATCCTCGCCACCGCGATCGAATCGAGCATGCCCCAGATCGACAAGGCGAAACTCAGCCTCGTCCTCGCGGCGCAGCCGACGGATGTCATCCTGACGGCCGACCGGCTCCGGATGGCCCAGGTCATCTCGAATCTCCTCAACAACGCGGCGAAGTATACGGCGCCGGGCGGGCAGATCACCGTCGCGGTCGAGGTGAAGCCGGAGGCGGTGAATCTCAGTATCCGCGATACCGGGATCGGGATCGCACCCGAGCAGATGCCTTACCTCTTCGAACTCTTCACGCAGATCGACCGGAAACTCGGCCGCGCGCAATCCGGACTCGGCATCGGCCTTGCAATGGCGGACAGGCTCGTGAGGCTCCACGGCGGCACACTCGACGCGTCGAGCCCCGGCCTGGGTCAAGGCTCGACTTTCACCGTCCGGCTGCCGCGCGAATCGGTCTGAACCGCTCTCCATCCCGACAACACCGCTCGCGCAACCGCGACCACTGGAGCCGAATGGCCATCACCGCAGAATCGCCGAATCGCGTCTGGCAGCGGGCGCTCACGACGCTCTCGGCCTTGGCCGTCTTCGCGACGGTCATCACGGCGCTCTACTGGGCGCGCTCCGTCTTCATCCCCGTCACCCTCGCGGTCTTCCTGGCGTTCGTCCTCAGTCCGCTCGTCGTCTGGCTGCGCCGGCTCGGTTTGGGCAAAGCGCCGACCGTCCTCGCCGCCGTCGCCGTGGCGGGGCTCCTCGTGCTGTCCACCATCGGCATCGTGGCCTGGCAGCTCACCGAACTGACCCAGACCCTTCCCGACCGTACGGAACGCATCAAAACGAAGCTCTCCCCCGTGAAAGATCTCTTCGGCTCGGGGGAGAACAACCGATACACGCGGATGATCGACGACCTCTCGGGGATCGTGTCGCCTCCTCCGGCGGCGCTGGACGCCGATGTCCGGAAAGTTGCGGTCGTCGCCCCCAGCAAACCGTGGATCGCCCGCGCGTCCGACTACTTCGGACCGCTCACGGAGATCTTCGGGCAAGCCGCGTTCGCGCTCGTGCTCACGGTTTTCATCCTCTGGAAGCGCGACGACCTCCGCAACCGGCTCATCCGCCTGATCGGTGACAGCCGACTGACGACCGCGACGAAAGCCGTTGACGACGCCTCCCGCCGCATCAGCCGCTATCTGCTGATGCAGCTCATCATCAATTCGACCTTCGGCGTGCTCATCACGGTCACGATGTTCATCATCGGCGTGCCCTACGCGCTGCTCTGGGGCGTGGTCGCCGCGCTGATGCGGTACATCCCGTACTTGGGCACATGGCTCGGGCTTTTGCCCGCCGTGCTCATCACGCTCGCGTACACCGACGGCGGTTGGGAACCGATCGCGGTGATCGTGGTCTACGCTTCGCTCGAACTCGCCTGCAACAACTACTTCGAACCGAAGCTCTACGGCTCGAGCATGGGCATCTCCGAAGTGGCGCAGCTCGTCTCGGCGGCCTTCTGGGCCTTCCTCTGGGGACCCATCGGCCTCATCCTCTCCGGCCCGCTGACCGTCTGCCTGCTCGTCCTCGGCAAGTACGTTTCGGGCCTGCGCTTCTTCGAAATCCTCCTCGGGGATGAAGAGGTCCTCTCGGCCGATCTGCGCTTCTACCAGCGCCTCGCGGCCCGCGATCAGGACGAAGCGTGGGACATCATCCGCGAAGAGGCGAAAACGAAGACGAGCCTGGAGATCGTCGATGGCATCGTCATCCCCGCGCTGACGTACATGAAGCGCGACGCGGACGCCGGCGATCTTACGGGCGATCACTCCTCGCGGATGATGGCGATGACCCGCGAAATCGCCGACGACCTCATCGAAATGACCGATCCGGTCGCCGCCGCTCCGCCGGAAGCGATCCCGCAGATCGAGAAAGTCCGAGTTCTCATCGTCCCGGCGAAGGACACCAGCGACGAAGCGGCCTGTACGATGCTCCAAAAATCCCTCGATCCGCGGCGGTGGGAAGCGGATGTCTCCGCAGTTGCGCAGCTCACTTCCGAAGTCGTTGCGCGCGCCGCGGAGTTCAATCCGGCCGTAATCGTGATCTGCAGCCTGCCGCCCGGGGGCCTGAGTCACACGCGCTATGTCTGCAAGCGGATCGCCCGCGAAGTCGGCAAAGCCCGGATCGTCGTCTGCCGCATCGCGACGATGGCGTACCCGGCCGACAGCGCGGCCGAGATCACGGCCGCAGGAGCGACTCACATCACATCCACTGTGGCCGAGACCGTACACCACCTCCAGACGTGGATGGCGGCCCTCGACACACAGCAGAAGGTGGAGGCGAAAGCTAAAGAAACCACCCCCAGTGGCATGGCATCTGCGAACCAAGTGATCGTGTAACCGGTCGCGTTCCGACCGACCTTTTCAGGAGAACCGTCATGGCCGATCTGCAACAAAAAGCGAAGACCGGGATTGATGCGGCGAACGATCAAGCCAAGTCCGGCATGGACCGGGGGGCCGATCAGGCCAAATCGGGAGTTGATAAGGGCGCCGGCCTGCTCGACCAAGTCAAGCAGCGCGGCGAATCGGTTCTCGACCGGGCTTCCGGCGTCGTCGACGGGGTCAAGCACCGCGCCGAACACGCCGTCGACGCCGTCGGCGATTACGCCAGCGACGCAAAGCACAAGGTCCAGCACTACGCCGAAGACGCCTACGACATGGCCGGTGACCGCCTCGGCTCGCTGAACACCGATGTCACCGAACTCGTGAAGAAGTATCCGATCCAAGCACTGCTCGTCGGCTTCGGTATCGGCATGCTCCTCGGCCGAGCGAGCCGGGCCTAGTTTTTTCCACGGTCACCGCGATATCGGCTGCGGAAGCAAGGATTGCGTGGTGTCTATCACCCCTCGTGTTTCTCACCAAGTGTTCGGAGATCACATGCTCAAGTTCCTCTCGATCGCTACTCTCGTCGCCGCGGGCCTCGCCCTATCGGCCGGCGATGCGGGCGCCTTCTTCCACCACAAGAAGAAGAAAAAGGGCTGCTGCCCGGCACCGGTCGCTGCCCCCTGCTGCGGCGGTGGTGCCGGCTACCAAGCCGGAAACTACCCGGGTGGCCCGTACTCCGCAGTGTTGCCGCCGTCGGACATGACACCCGGTTTCGCAATGGCCGAAACCGTGCCGACCCCCATGCCGTCGGACGCTGCCGTGATTGTCCCGGCCACATACGTGGCGCCCGCCGCAGTCCCGTATCCGGCGAACATTCCGGTGGGCCCGGCGATCTACACAGAGCCGGCAAGTAGCAGTTCCAGCAAGCGGTGGTTCCGCCGCTGATCTGACCGGACACAGAAAAGGGCGGGTCGGCATTCCGACCCGCCCTTTTGCATTCCCCACTAACATCGGGTGCGCCCATGAAAGTCACCGCCTACGCTCTCATCGCCATCGGGGTCCTCCTGCTGCTCTTCGCCGGAGTCTCCCACTTGATCCTGACGCCGCCGTCGGGGAATCCGCCGGAAAGCCCGCCGGGGGCGCCGATGTTCAGCCCGCTCTATGCGATCGTCATCGCGTCGATCTCGGCCGGGGCCGGGGCCCTGCTGTTGGTCTTCGGTGGCCGGGGCTACTCGCAGAAAACTTCCGCAGCGGCACGGCCGTCTCCGAATTGAGCGGGCATGATCCGAATGCAGAATGAAGATGCGGAGGCGATCGATTTCCATCGGTCGCCTCCGCTTTAGTTTGTTCGAATCGACCCGTGTCTCACCGACCGTCCGCGACCGTCCATTTCGCACATCCGATTGATCACCTCCGCATCCGCAACGGCTACCATCGCGGACGCGTCCAGTCCGAGTGCGGATTGCGCTGGCGCTCCGCAACCCAACTCACCCCGCCCCTCCCATCCGATGGCACTCGATTTGCGAACTCATCACCGCTCATCAAGCGAAAGGATCATCATGGCAACCACTCTCCTGACAACCGCATTGAAGTCGGCTGCGGGGTCGAACCGAACGGTCGGCCGCGCGGTCCGTGCGCTGCCCCGAACCTTCACGAATGTGAGCAGCACCGAGCGGTGGCTCTCCCTCGCGGCCGGAACGTACCTGACGACGTGCGGTATCTCCGGCAAAGGACCGGGCATCGCTTCGCTGCTCGCCGGAGGCTATTTGCTCTACCGCGCCGCGACGGGGAATTGCCCCGGCTACCAGTGCCTCGGCGTGAGCATGTCCGACAGTACCGCTCCGAATTCGGCGATCGCCGCCGATCACGGTTCGCGCGTGGATTGCGCCATCACGGTGATGAAGCCGGCCGCCGATGTCTACCGCTTCTGGCGCGACCTCGAGAACCTTCCGCGCTTCATGGCTCACCTCGTCGATGTGGACACGACGACGGACGGCCAGTCGCGCTGGATCGCCGAAGGGCCGCTCGGCCTGAAAGTGGAGTGGCATGCCCAACTGGTGGCCGACATCCCGAACCGCGTCATTTCGTGGCGGTCGCTGCCCGGTGCCGATGTCGATACGGCCGGCTCCGTGCACTTCGAGGAGCAGCCCAACGGCCGGGGGACCGATGTCCGCGTCGAACTGAAGTACGATCCGCCCGCCGGCAAAGTCGGTTCGGCCATCGCCGCGCTCTTCGGCAAGTCCCCTCAGAAACAGATTCGGGAAGACCTCCGTCGCTTCAAGCAGATCCTCGAAGCGGGCGAAATCCCGACGGCCGGAAGCCGAGTGTCCGGTTCGCGCTAAAGCCGCCCGAATGGTTCGTGCGGTCATCCTTCCGAGAACCCAGCCAGGAGAATCCCCGTGTTGAATTCGCTCCGCGATGTGCTCAACGAGAGTGTCCGCGACCTCTACAACGCCGAAACGCAACTGATCAAAGCGCTCCCCAAAATGGCGAAGGCCGCCACGACTCCGGAACTCAAGGAGGCGTTCACGACGCACCTCGAAGAGACCAAAGAGCAGGCGCTCCGGCTGGAAAGGGTCTGCGAACTTCTCGACATCAAGCCGAAGGGCAAAGTCTGCAAGGCCATGAAGGGGCTCATCGAGGAAGGCGCCGAAGTGATGGAAGAAGACGGCGAGCCGTCGGCCATCGATGCGGCCCTGATCGAAGCGGCCCAGAAGGTCGAACACTACGAGATCGCCGGTTACGGCACCTGCGTCGCCTTCGCCACTGTCCTCGGGGAAGAAGAAGTCGCCGCGCTCCTGCAGGAGACGCTCGACGAAGAGAAGACGACCGATCAGAACCTCACGGCCCTCGCCGAAGGGATGGTGAACGACGAAGCCGACGATGAGGATGAAGAAGCCGAGGAGGAGGAAGAAGCCGAGGAGGAGGAAGAAGAAGCTCCGGCGGCGAACAAGAAGTCCTCGTCGCGGACGGCGGTCGGCTCCAGGCGATGATGGACGGTTGGGAACGAGAAGCAACAGGGGCGGGCACACGAAAGTGTGCCCGCCCCTTTTCA
>JAYTGN010000113.1:0-15997 GCA_043733485.1 Gemmataceae bacterium | reverse complement strand
ACATAGCTGATTCCTTCAGAGGGACGCAGGAAACCTGTCCATCCTGCTTGCAGCTCAGAATACACCCGCCTCCAGCTCGCAGCTACGGGACTGCACCCGGGCGCGACTCATCTCTTGAGCCCGGCTCACTTCCGGAGTAGGATTACCTCAGCCCCGTGAAGCCGCCCGCCCTCCACCGATCATCCCACCATGAAGAACCATCACCCGAACGGTCAACCCGCGCGGACGACCACGCCGGATTCGCCGGTACTCACCGAGACTTTGCGGCGGCTGCGGAATCAGTCGCCGCGCGAGTCGCTCGGCCTCCCGGACGGCAGCGGTTTGATGAAACCCTTCATTCAAGCGGCCATCGTCACGGCCGTGTTGATCGGCCTGCTCACCGTGCTGCCGTACTTCCTGGACAAGGGAAAGTCGGCGGAGGCGAAGGGAACCGGGCCGGCCGTCGAGAAGCAAGAGCCGACCGAAACGCCAAAGCAGGCCGCTCCCGAGAGCCCGGTCAAAGCCGCGCCCGGAACGAAGACCGACAACAAGGCGGACATCGTCTCGAAGCTCGGCGAGAACGCCACCAAGACCGCACCCGCCAAGCTCAACCCGCTCGACAAGAAGGATGACGACATCCTCAAGGACATCAAGTAGTTCCAAGTTCCAAGTTCCAAGTTCCAAGTTGAGCGGTCTCAATCTGGAACTTGAAACTTGGAACCTGGAACTCGATGCAAGAACGTGCCTCGACTCCGACTCACCACCCGCGGTGCCGGCATCCTGACCGGCCTTTACGTCGTCCTGTGGCAAGGCGTCGCCTTCGCCATCGGCGAGAGCCTCGTCGACACGATCGGCTGGTCGCTCTTCTACCTCATCGGCCTCGGCTGGACGATCTTTCTCGTCGAACGCGCGGCTCGCCGCATCGAACTGCGATACCGCAACACCGATCCCGCGCTGCGGCCAGCCATCTCGGTCGGAGGTGAATCCGTCTCCAATCGTCGTGGCGGCTGGAACCCACTCGACCCCGCGGCGAAGTTCTACGGTCGCGCCTCCCAACGGCTGCGTCAGTCGCTGGCTATGCTCGCGGCCTACTCGTTCCTGTTCATGCTGGTCTTCTTCCTCGTACATCTGCGGTTCGGTTCGGGTGAAGAAAGCGAATACGATCTGCCCGCCGGCGGCGGCAACGATTCGCCCCAGGCCATGTCCGTGAAGGTGACCAAAGTCGTCCGCAAGAAGTACGTGATCAACCCGTACAGTTCGATCCTGTTCGCCGCGCCGCCGCCGATTGAGAACGTCGATGTGAAGCTAACGGAAGAGACCGCGAACCGCTACCAAGTGGGCCAGGGCGATGGCGGCCTCGGGCAAGGTGAAGGCGAAGGCGGCGGGTTCGGCAGCGGTAAGGCCGGCGGCAAGATTCGCTTCATTCGCCTTCGCCACGCCGACAAGACCTGGGACAAGAACTTCGGCATCGGCGGCGACCGCAACCTGCTCACCGAACTCGAAGTGCGCTTCCCCAAGATGAAGGGCCGCATCGCGGAGGAGGCCGAGAGCGTCGATTGCGTCGGGCTCGGGCTGTTCAAGGAGAAGGCCGCCCCGCCGTTGATCTACATCGGCGGCGTCCACAACTTCGCGCCCTCCGCCGCCGACAAACGCATCCTGAAGCAGTACCTCCTCGATCGCCACGGCATGATCCTCGGCGACAGCCTCGGCGGTGGCTTTCACGGTGGCTTCGTCGCCGCCATGAACGAGATCACGGGCGTGACGGGCGTCCCGATACCGCGCGACGATGCCATTCACAAACGGCCCTTTGAGATCCCTCAGCTGCCCATCGTGGTCGCCCACGGCGGCACGACTCCCTACGGCTGGAAGATCGACGGTCGATGGGCCGTCTACTACCATCCGGGTGCCCTGAGCGATGCCTGGCGCGACGACCGCGCCGGCATCAAGAAGGACATCGCCGATCAGTGCTACCAACTCGGCTTGAACATCGTCTCTTACGCTCACCGGGAGCACGACACATGGCGTCGTTCGCAGCAGCCTTGAGAGCCCACCCTGGGAGCGCGGCCATCCTGGCCGCTCTTCTCTTGATTTCATCCGCAGCCGCCGGGCCGTTGGACGAAATGTCGCTCGAGCGCTGGGCCAAGCTCAAGGAAGCCGAGCGCTTCCAACTCACGGCCGCGGAACGGCTTTACCGCGAGAGCCAGTGGAAGGCGTCCGCCGACGAGTACGAGAAGTTCCTCAAGCTCTACGAGAAGAGCGAAGGGGCTCCCTTCGCGCAGCTGAAATACTCCCATTGTCTGGTCAGCCTGCGGAAGCAGAATGCCGCGATCAAGGACGGGTATCAGTCGCTGCTCGATTACTATCCGGATTCGCCAGAGGCACCCATTGCCGGGCTGCTCATCGGCCGCACTTACCGCGACATCGGCGACCTGAAGCCCGCGAAAAAGGCCTACGTGAAGGTCGTTTCCACCTATCCCAAGCACTTCGCCGCCGTGATGGCCCGGCTCGATCTCGTCGAGATTGCCGCGAAGGAAAACGATGCGCCGGCCAAGGCCAACCTGCTCCGCGAACTGACGTTCGACGTGAAGCGCGAAGGCCCGACGGTCGAGCCCTGCGTCAGCGCCGCCCGCCAGTACACCCAGCTCTGCTTCCGCCTCGGCAACTTCGACGACGGCCTCAAGGCGCTCGCCACCACCTGTTCCGAAGCGGAACTTCCCCACCACCTGATGATCGGTCAACCGTATGGGTGCTTGCCGAACATCATCGGCGAGTTGACCGGCGCGATGGACGAACCCACGAAGAAACTCGGCGAGAAGCTCGCGGACTCGGGAGCGGCGTGGCTCAAGATTCAGGCCGCGAATCTCGTGAAGGATGTGAAGACGAAACCGGCCGGGTTGCAGGCGTGGTACGCGGTGGCCGACGTGCGAGCCGCCGCACGCCACCCGGACAAGCAGAAGGCTGTGTACGAAGAGATTCTCGCGTCGCTCGGGCCGGACGACGACACGCTAGCCCGGCTCGCCCAGTGGTACAAGGTGGACAAGAAGCGCGACCTCGCACGAGCCGCGTATGCCAAGTTCAAGGACGTGGCCGAGGGGCAGGGCCAGATCGCGTACAGTTACGTGGAGGAAGGTGCCGCGCAGGTGGACAAGGGGGTCGCGATCTATCGTCAGCTGGCCGCAGCCGATGTGAAGGCGGCTCCGAGATGGCTCGCGGCGATGGCTCACGCCTATCGCTATCACGGCAACAAGCCCGATCAGGCCATCGCCGTCTACCGCGAGTTGCTCACTGCGGATGCGAAGAACGCCGAAGGATATGCCGTTGCCATCGCGGATACCCTGCTGCAGTTCGGTCGCTGGGCCGATAGCATCGCGGCCTACCGCGGTACCAACAACTTCCCCACGAACTACCTGAACATGGCGTATGCGAATCGCCAACTCAAGAAGTACGACGAGGCGATCACACTTTATAGGCAAGTGATGGCGGGCTCCGCGCCGCACGCTTCCGCCGCACTCTGGCAGATTGCCTTAACGCAGGAAGAAGCCGCCAAGAAAGAAGACGCCATCAAAACGTTGAAGCAGATCTGCGACAAGTTCCCCAAATCCGGGGAAGGCAGCGCCGCTCATCAACGATTGAACGAAGTCTACAAGATCCCCGTGACGCTCGGTGGAGCGAAAGACTGAGAATCGTATGGTCGTGTGGATTGCCTCACGTTGGGAGGTCGTGAGAGCCGTTCGAGACCGCCCAGCCGTTACTTGTCCTTCTTCTCCCGCTTCCCCTCGATGTCGAACTCCTGCTTCTGGCCCCCGAAGTCCGACGCGGCTTTCCCCTTGAACTTGTCCCCGGCGATCTTCACGTCCTTGAGCTTCGCGTCCTTCTGGTCCGGCCAGTTCATCGTCCCGGCGAGCTTGTCCCCGTCCTTCTTGATCGTCATTATGCACGTCCGCTTCGTGTCGTCGATCTGGTACTCGCACTTCCACGTCCCGTCCGGGTCTACCTTCTCGTCCCGCGCGCCCGCAAGCCCGCAGAACCCGAGTACCAACGCCGCCGAGAGGATCGCTTTCATGTTTGCCTCCAAGAAGTGGCGAACGGGAAACTGTCCGACGCGGACCACCTCCCGCCGCTGACTGCGATTCTAGGGATTCCGCAACCACCGGTCAGGATAGCGCGGGGCCGCTCGTCATCCCGGCGACACCACCGGGGAATAGTTCGGATGCGGCACGTTCTTCATGTCCGGCTTCTTAAGGTTGATTCCCAGGTGGCGCTCGATCCAGGCTCCGCAATCGTGCAGCGTCGCGCCGGTCGCGGCGAGATAGACCGCGAATCCGAGGGCTCCCAGAATCAGAATCCACGAGATGGTTTTGACCACGGCCAGACTCCGGCGAAGTGAAGGCGACTCGTAAGTCTAGAACGCGGACGGGACTCTGCCGGCTCAATTTCTGCTTAAATCTCGAGTGCCAGCCGGGGGCAAAGGGCGGCGCGACCACCCCAACCGCCGGTGGAGCAGGCTCGCAACGTGCAACTCGAGGTATCGGCAGTGTGAAGTGAGCGGCTTGCCCAATTGATCCCGGCTCGACATCGCGAAGCCGCAAGCGGCAGGGTCATACCAATTCCTTCATCGGTTCGTAACCCGCGTCCACTAAGAAGTGCGGCCGGCCCTGAAGGTCCTTCACCGTGGTCTGGCTCAGGTCGAGGCCGAGGTTGTGATACAGCGTCGCGAACACTTCCTGGAAGTGGACCGGGCGGTCCTTCGCGAGCCCGCCGAGGCGGTCGGTCGAGCCGATTACCTGGCCCGTCTTCATGCCGCCGCCAGCGAGCATCGCACAGCCGACCTGCGGCCAGTGGTCGCGGCCGCCCATCGCGTTGATCTTCGGCGTGCGGCCGAACTCGCCCCACACCACCACCGAAACATCATCGGTGAGGCCGCGTTCCTCCAGGTCCTCGATCAGGGCGGTGAGGCCGAGGTCGAGCATGGGAAGGTGCTGGCGAGCGTTGTCGAAGTTGGTGCCGTGCGGCTTGCCGTGCCAGTCCCAGCGACCGTAGGCGAGCGTGACGACGCGGGCACCGGCTTCGACCAAGCGGCGAGCCGCGAGGAAGTAATCGTTGAGCAGCGGGCCGGCGTCGCCGAACCCCGCGTTCGCCGGCGAACCGCGACCGTAGCGATCGCGCGTCTTCACGCTTTCCTTCGAGAGGTCGAGCGCGTCCGCGAGTTTACTCGACGTGAGAATGTTGAGGGCCTGTCGCTGATATTCTTCGGCCCCTTCGATGGTCCCGGTCGCGTCCGATTCGCGGCGCAGGCCGTCGAACTTCTTCATCAGCGCGTTGCGATCTTGGAAGCGATCCACGGTGAGGCCGGTGAGGGTCATGTTCGCCATGCCCTCAGCGTTGGGGCGGAACGGCGTGTACGCTTGGCCGAGGAAGCCGGGTTGGCCTGCGATCGCCCAGGTCGGCGTCGCCATCTTCGGCGAGAGCCCCACAAAGGGCGGTATCGCTTCGACGACCGAACCCTGCACTTTGCTCACGGTCGAACCGAACGACGGCCAGCCGCCCCCGGGCTGGTTCGCCTGCGTGCGAACCGTCATGCACTGGAAGGCCGAGTGGTGTCCTTCCGAGCCGACGAGCGAACGAATGACGGCGATGCGGTCCATCGTCTTCGCGAGCCGGGGCAGGTGTTCGCAGATGTCGAGGCCCGGCACGTTGGTGCGGATCGGCTTGAACTCGCCGCGGATGTCGTCCGGGGCGTCCATCTTCAGATCGACCATGTCCTGGTGCGGCGGGCCGCCGGAGAGGAAGATCATGATGACGGATTTGTGCGATGAGCGGCCGGCGCGGTTCTCAGCGCGAAGCAGTTGCGGCAGCGTGAGGCCGCCGAGCGCAAGACTGCCAATTTTCAAAAACGACCGGCGCGGAAGGGCAGGCATGGCGAGCCTCGAAGGGCGACGACGGGACACGTGAAGAGTAACCGAGAGCGGGCGACTCGTGCAAGGAAAAAGGCTATCGGTTCCGGGTGTCACCTCAGAACACCGGCTGGAAGCCGGTCCCACCTCGAATTCGGCCTCACCGATCCCAGTTGCTCTCGTGCCACTTCATGCGATCCAGCACCTGATAACTTTGAACGGCGAGCAGGCCGAACAGAAACGCCGTCCACAGGCTGCCGCGAGGGATCCACCACGGCAACGCATCCAGCCAGTCGGTACCCTGCCGGACGCTCATGATGCACACGAGCGAATAGACGCAGAACGCTCCCGCCACGGCAATCGAGATTTGCAGTGCGAGTCGACGCCCGTTTCGCGGCGAAAAATACGAACAGACTTCTTCGCACACCTGCCCGCCGTCCAGCGGCCAAACGGGCAGCAGGTTGATCAAGCCCCACCAGAGGTTCACGAAGACCAGTTGCAGGAAGACCCACTGAAGCAGAAACGGAGATTCGTCCGTCACCCAGTGGAAGAAGTAGTTGGAACCGAAGAGGATTCCGAAGAGCAGGAACCCCGCGAACGGCCCGGCGAGCGCGACCACGATCCGCTTCCCCCGGCCCCGCACCGCGGACCACGGAATCGCCAAGCCGCCAAACGCATGCAGCACGACGTGGGAATCGGAACCGAACCAGCGGAACGCGAAGGCGTGGCCGAGTTCGTGAATCAGGATCGAGACGAAGACGATCGCCACCCAGGCGAGCAGGTACGCGACGCCGAACGCATCGAGAGCACTGGACCCGAACAGCACCGTGCCGATCCAAAAGAAGGGATGAATCCGCACCGGGAACCGGAAGGCGCGGAAGTTCAGATCCCAGCGAGTGCGTTCCGGTTCGGCGAGCACGAGAGTACCTCGGGGCAGTAGTCCTCTCGCTCCGCGAGAGGAAAGCATCCGGGCCTTTGGCCGAAAATCGCTATCCTCTCGCGGCGCGAGAGGGCTACTTTCGACTGAAAGCCCACTGGCACTTACTCTAAGGGTTCGTCCTGGTTTTTGCTCGGGGCGTTCCGCGAATCGGGCAGCCTGGCACACCGGGCCGGCCATTCACCGCGGTTCAACCTTGACCCGCGAGCGCAAGCCCGGCATATGTTCGCGTCCGCTGTTGAAGGAGGATTCTTCGATGAAAACGCGATTCACCCTGTTCGGCTTGCTGGCGATGGCGGCCGGAGCCGGCGGCTGTTCCACAATGGACAATACCACGAAGGGCGCTGGGATCGGCGGGGTGCTGGGAACCGGAGCGGGGCTGGCGGTCGGAGCCGCCACGGGAAACCCCAAGACGGGTGCCGTCGTCGGCGGCTTGCTCGGGGCCGGAGTCGGCGGCGCAATTGGCAACGACAAGGACAACCAGATTCAAGAACGCCGTGAGGTTCAGCAGGCCACGGCCGTCGCCAATGCTCAGGCTCAGCAGCGCATGGGCATGACCGACGTGATTCACATGGCGCAGCAGGGCCACGACGAACAGGTGATCATCAACCAGATTCGCAACTCCGGTAGCACCTTTCAACTCTCCGCGAACGACCTCGATTTCTTGAAGACGAACAACGTGCCGTCGCGGGTGATCGTGGAGATGCAGAACGCGAAGGGAAGCCCGGTGGTGTTGCGTCCGTCTCGGCCCGTGATCATCCGCGAACAGCCGACCGTGATCTACCGCGACCCGGCTCCGGTGGTCTTCATAGGCCAGCCGCGAGGGTATTGTGGCGGCGGATACTACCATCACTGGTAAGCGGCTGGGGCGCCTTGTGCATTTTTCGTGTTGATGGGACCAGTCCGCTGGCCGGGCTGTCATTCCGACCCGTTCGCCATACACTCACGGGGCGGTTTGTCACGGATCGATTCCCCAAGCGAGGACGGCATCATGGGTAAGGGCAACAACTCCCAGGGCAAGGAAAAGAAGAAGCCGAAGAAGGACGCCAAGGCGGCACCGGTGAAGAGCGCCCCGCCGCCGAAGAAGAAGTGATCAACCCTTGCCGGGCGTGAAGGATTTCATCGCGCGCGCCGGGCTTCGGCCCGCAATCTTGATGCAACCCACGCCCGGTGCATACCAGTACGTCGTCGTTCCGAGCTTCGTGCCGTTTTGCAGTTCGTGACGGTCGACGCGGATCGCCTTGAACTTGCCCGCGGGCACTTCCACCACCTCCCATTCTTTTGTCTCAAAAGCGAAGTCCAACCCGCCCGGCCAGGTTCCGGTCCACTCGTTTTTCGGCCCGTGGGGCAGCTTCAACCACCAGACTGGCGGGTCGATCTTCTGCCCGGCATACTCGATCACCTGCACGCCGCGATGCGAGACGATCGCGGTTTGGAAGTAACTGTTTTGATGCGTGCTCTCCTTCAACTCCGAAGTCACGCGCGTTCCGCCGTCCACCTTCTCCACCTTGGTGACGGTTCCCGTGAGTTCGCTATCCGCGAGTTGATGCACCCAGCTGTCTCCGACGCGGCGCGGATAGCAGATCGGGTCTTCTTTGGGAATGAGGTGCGTGGGAACGGGTGCCGCCGGCGCGAATACCGTCGGGATGAGGCTCAGCAAGCAGTAGCGGAATCGGTGCATGTTCGCCCCGAGAACGAGGACCAGGTCAGGCGCATTCTATCATGGCAGGCGACCGATCTTCACGATCTTAATTGGAGGCGTCAGCGTTTGCCCCTCGGCCGCGGACTTCTGAATCTTCTTCACCACGTCCATGCCCTTGACCACTTTACCGAACGCGGCGAAGCCCTGGCCGTCCGGGTTGCGCTTACCTCCGAAGTTGAGTTCGGGTTGGTTGCCGATGCAAATGAAGAAGTCCGAGGTCGCGGTGTCTGGGCCGTCGCGGGCCATCGAGATGGTGCCGTCCTTGTGAGCGAGCTTGGTGATCGAAGTGCGTTCGAGCTTGATGGCTGGGAACTCGGCCTTCGTTTTGTCCGGATTGATTCCGGCTTGCACGACTTCGATCTTCACCTTGTTGTCCGGTTGATTGTTGGGCGTGACGGTCCGGTGAACGCGGCCCCCATCGTAGAACTTGCCCTCGACGTACTTGAGGAAGTTGGCGACGGTCTTGGGTGCCTTGGCGGAATCGAGTTCGACTTCGATATCGCCGGCGTCGGTCTCGATGAGTACGCGTACGGGTTTGTCCTCGTCAGCTAACGCGAGAGACGCGCTGAGAAAGAGTGGAACGATGAACGTGCGCATCAACATGTTAAACCTATTTCAGGAGGGCAATGAATCCAGCTTGCTCGAAGTGGTGGTCGCCGGTCAACGCTTCGGCAATGCCTTCGCGCTGCATCACGACGAAGGAAATGCAATCGGTGAGCGACCACTCCTTGTCCGGACGGTTAGCGTAAAGTTCGATTCCAGCATCGAACAGTTCGTCTGAAAAGGGAAGAATCTTGACATTGGGGTTTGCCCGCAGCTCCTGCAGGAAAGGCTCAAACTCGACTCGCCAGGAGAGGGGACGTGACCATCCATCCGCAAGTTCGGTAAGTACCCATCCGGTTGTGACCAACCTTCCCGTGAAACTTTGACTGAAAGCCATGGCCTTGGCATGCGCCGAATCGCGGTCGCTCCCAAGAGCAAAGAAGTAGAAGGTATCTGCGAAAACGGTCCTCATCCCTCGGCCTTTGGCTTGCGTCGTGGGGTTCCATGAATGTAGTGATCGTGTTCCACGGCGAAATCGGCCGGCATGTCCTTGATTCGCCCAGCAAGTTTCAACAAGCTCAGTAACGTCGGCTTGGGTTCCTCGGGCGGCGCCTTCACCAAGACGTCCACCCGCGTCCCTTCCGGCAACGAAGTAGGTTCGTCCAGTACGATGTTCCCGTTCACGATTGTGCCTTCAAACGACATATCGCACCTCCACGAAACAGTATATCGCCTGCCTCTCACGCCTCGCAACTCACGACGTGCGTGCCCCAGACGGCCGGCGAACCGATCGGAACCTTGCGCAACAGTTCCTGCTGCTTCGCAGCTTCGGAACGTGCGATGATGCCGAGCTTCTCCAGAGTGTCGCCGATCTCATCGTAAAACATGATCATGTTTTCGATCACGAGATCGGTGCACGCGAACTCGTGGTACGCCGACTGAACGTTGCGGTAACCGGCGTCCGTCAGCGTTCGGGCCAGAGTGGCCCCGACGCAAGGCGAGATTCGCCGAATGAGGTAAAGCTCGTTGATGACCGTGGCCCAGACTCGCAGTGGAGCGAGTTCGGCGCGGCCCGTCGCTTCGAGATGCGCGATGCGAGCGAGGGGAGAACGAAAGTCCGGTTCCATGAATCCGATCCGCGTACCGGGACGAACCCGGGCGCGAAGCCGTCCGACCACGAACTCGGCCATCGGAATGTGGTGCAGCACGGCCCGGCCGGTGACGACGTCCGCGCCGTCGAGCCACTCGCCGAGTTGAGCGGCATCCGCGAAAGTCGGCTCGAACTTCGCAGGGCCAGTGTTCGCGAGAAGAGCCTTTGCCTGTTCGAGTAGGCCCGACGCGGAATCGACGGACACCAGCGTGCCGCCGGCGCCGAGTCGCTTCGCGATGCGGCGGCTGAACATACCGGCTCCGCAACCGAGTTCTACGACGCGATCCGTGGGCCGGAGTTTCAAGAAGTCGAGCAGTTGCTCCGACGCCTCGGCAAAGTGGCGATCCTGAATTTCGAGCCGCCGGGCCGCTTCCGGCGACTGCCCCAAGACGTAATCTGTGGTGGTTGACATGCACTGATCTTATTCACGGGAGCGGCAGCGATGACTCAACCAAACAAGATCGCCCTCATCACCGGTGCCGGCTCCGGCATCGGTCGGGCCACGGCGGCCGCCCTGGCGAACGAAGGTTACTCACTGGTGCTGGCCGGGCGGCGCGTCGCGGAGTTGGTACTAACCGCCTCGCTGTGCAAGGGTCCGAATCTCGTCGTTCCCACGGACGTCGCCGATCCCGACTCCGTGAGTTCACTCTTCGCACAAACCAAGAAGGCCTTCGGACGGCTCGATCTGCTCTTCAACAATGCCGGCACGAGCGCTCCGCCGGTGCTGCTGGAAGACCTCACGCCGCAACAGTGGAAGCACGTGCTCGACGTGAATCTCTCGGGCGTTTTCTACTGCACGCAGGAGGCGTTCAAGATGATGAAGGAGCAGTCGCCGCGCGGCGGGCGGATCATCAACAACGGGTCGATCTCGGCCCAGGCTCCGCGGCCGAACTCCGGACCCTACACGGCAACGAAGCACGCCATCACCGGACTCACGAAATCGACTTCACTCGACGGCCGCAAGTACGACATTGCCTGCGGTCAGATCGACATCGGGAACGCGGATACGGACATGGCGGCGAAGATGAAGACCGGCATGCCGCAGGCGAACGGCACCATCGCGATCGAGCCGACGATGGCGGCGGAGAACGTGGCCCGTGCGGTGGTCTACATGGCGAGCCTGCCGCTGGAAGCGAACGTACTCACGCTCACGGTGATGGCGACGAAGATGCCCCTCGTGGGCCGGGGGTGAGTCACACCGCAGCCACCACGCGCTTCACCAACACCCGCATTCGCTTCTCCGCTTCGTTCGCCGTCGCGATGATGTCCGGCAGGCTCACCGGCTCCAAAGCGTCCGGCAAACAGATGTCCGTGATTACGGAGATGCCGAGGATTCGCATCTTCGCGTGAACGCCGACGATCACCTCGGGAACCGTGGACATGCCGACCACGTCCGCGCCGATGTTTCGCAGGAAGCGATACTCGGCTCGCGTCTCGAGGTTCGGGCCGCTCACGGCCACGAATACGCCCTGATGGCACACGATCCGTTCTTCGAGTGCGATCTTGCGGCCGAGCTTCAGCAGTTCGCGGTCGTAAGGATGGCACATGTCCGGGAAGCGATCCCCGAGGCGATCGTCGTTGGGGCCGATGAGCGGGTTGTCGCCGAGCAGGTTGATGTGGTCCTCGATGAGCATGAGGTCGCCCTTGCCGTACTGCGGGTTCATGCCGCCGCACGCGTTGCTCACGATGAGCACGTCGCACCCGAGAGCCTTCATCACGCGGACCGGGAACGTCACCTGTTGCAGCGAGTAGCCTTCGTAGAAATGGAAGCGGCCCTCCATGGCGATCACGGATTTGCCGGCGAGCGTCCCGCACACGAGTTGCCCCTTGTGGCTCGGTGCCGTCGAACGCGGCATGTGCGGGATGGTCTCGTACGGGAAGACCGCCTCGGCCTGAATGTCTTCGGTGAGCTTGCCGAGGCCGGTGCCGAGGATAATGCCCACGGTGGGTTTCGCGTTCCACTTCGTACGGATCGCGACAGCGGCTTCTTCAATCTGGTCGAACAGTGGGTTCGCAGTCATGGTCGCTCGCGGTTGACGGGTAAACTCGAATTCGCGTAATGATTTACTTTATGCGTGTTCCAAGGTTTGCAAGCGCCTTTCGTCGGCGACTCGGAGTCGGACCTTTTTCACCGGCCGCGCTCGCGGCGATGGCGTGGAATCCGTCCTATCGCGCGCCGTCGGCTGCCGATCTGCACGATGAAGACGCTTACCAGCCGCCCGGACCCGATGCCCCGCTCGAAGCCTGGGGCGCGAAGGATCTCGTCGTACGCGATGGTGCCGTGGTCGGATGCTCGATGTCGGGGCGGGCCTTCCTCTCGTTGGAACGCTGCGAGTTGAGCGAAGTTCGGCTCGTCGCCGTGCAACCGCTCATCGCTGAACTCGCTCGCTGCCCGCATCTCGCCAAGTTGCATCGGCTCGATCTCAGCGGCAGTCGCATCGGCCTTGCTGGGGCGAAGTCGCTCGCCGAATCGCGATTGCTCGGAAGTTTGAAGGAACTCGTTCTTTCTCGGAACAACCTGAACGACGCGGGCCTCGAACTTGTGAGTCGCGCGGAGTGGTTCCACAAGCTCGAAGTATTGGAAGTGGCGGACAACGGGCTTACCGCTTTGCCGCTTGCGGCTTCGCGACAACTCCGATCGCTCGACGTCTCCAAGAATCCACTCAGTCCCGAAATCCACTTGCCCGATGGTTTACGCCGCCTCGCACTCTCGCACTGTGCGCTCGGTTCGATTGCGGCGACCCTGGCCGCGTCCGACAGTTTCAAATCGTTGAGCGAACTCGATCTCAGCTTCAACGACATCGGGGACAGCGGCCTCGAAGCCCTCGCGGCAGCCGGGCCGTTTCCCTCACTCGTCGCACTCGACCTGACGGCGAACCGCATCACCGCGGAGGGGGCGGCTCAGCTCGCAAAATCGCGTGCGTTCGAGGCCGTTCGAACGCTCAAGCTTTCGGTGAATCCCTTCGGCGACATCGGGGCAATTCCAGGCGAACCGGCGACGTAAGTCGCTGGGTTTCTATCACACCCGGCGACTTACGTCGCCGGTTCGCCAAAATCTCTTGGTACAACCTCGCGGAGAGAAGGACTGGACTCTGGAGCGGGAACTCCGGACGATGGACAACTGACCTCGGCCGAGAATCGCGAGCGATGCGGAATGCCTCTGAGAACGCGGCGGGAGCGGCAGGCGAAAAGCCGGCGGGCGGGGCCGCGCCCATCGATTCGGCCGGGGCTGATCTTACCGGACGCACGCTGGGCGAGTTCGAGATTCTCCGCAAGATCGGGTCCGGCGGCATGGGCCAAGTTTACCTCGCCCGCCAGCTTTCGCTCAAACGGCAGGTCGCGCTCAAACTCCTTCGCAAGGATCTGGCGAACAATCCCATCGCGATGAAGCGGTTTCAGGCTGAGGCCGAGGCCGTTGCCACGCTCAACCATCCGAACATCGTGCAGGTTTACGGCGCGGGCGAAAGCGAAGGCCTCCGCTACATGGCCCTCGAGTTCGTGGATGGCCGCAACCTCCGCGAGCACCTCGCCCGCAAGGGGCCACCCGAACTCGCGATCGCGCTCAGCATCATGAAGCAAGTCGCCACGGCCCTCCAAAAGGCTCACGAACGGGGTCTCGTCCACCGCGACATCAAACCCGAAAACATTCTCGTGACCAAGAAAGTGGAAGTGAAAGTCACGGACTTCGGGCTCTCGCGGTTCTTCACGAGCACCGAGGCGGTAAACCTGACGCAAAGCGGCGTGACGCTGGGAACGCCGCTCTACCTCTCGCCGGAACAGGCTCAAGGCCACACGGTGGACAACCGCAGCGATCTCTACTCTTTCGGCGTCACGTGCTATCACTTGCTCGCCGGCGAGCCGCCCTTTCGCGGTTCGACGGCCATCGAAGTCGCGTTGAAGCACATCACCGATCAACCGAATCCTCTGGCAGATTTGCGGCCCGACTTGCCGCCGGAACTTTGCGAGATCGTTCACAAGCTCATGGCGAAGAAGGTGGACGACCGCTATCAGAATGCTCGCGACCTGCTCCGAGATCTGGCGAAGGTGAAAGAAGGTGTGGCTGCCGGGCCACTGGAAATGGGAATGTCGGCACCAGCACCGACTTACCCGTTCTCACTTTCGGCATCGCAGATTTCGGCATCCGCTTCGGGGGCGACGCAGGCTCTCTCGTCGTCCGGAAGCCTGCCGCCGAGTCGTTGGTTGAGATGGGCGATGGTGGGGTTCTCTTGCCTGCTCGCGGCGGCACTCGGAGCGATCGGCTACATTCTCGCCCACCCGAAGCCCGGTCCCCTCGTTCAGCCTCCGCCCCCAACCCCGCAAACGGGCCTGCCCGATATTCGCCCGCTCGAAAAACTCCAGAGCCCCCGCGAACGCGAACTCCTCGTCATATTGAAAGACCGGGTCACCACACCGGACAACTGGATCACGGCGGCCATCGAACTCGGATTGCTTTACCTGCACGAAGGGCGTTTGGACGAAGCCGCGGCGCGATTTGAAATTATGGAGAAGGAGAACTTCGGGACGGCACCACTCGCAACGCAATCCGCTCATCACGCCGGCCGGTTCGGCAAGGCCATCGTCATGGCCCATCGCGACAACGACCCGCAATTCCCTCAAGCACCGCAGACATCGACGCGGAACTTCAGCGAGGCGATTTCCTCGGCACTGACGGCTCCCATTCCCAAGATCAAGGGCGATCGGCTCGACGTGCTCCGCATGTTCTTGACCCGGCATCCCGAGCTGGCCCAGGCCATCGCCGACGCCCTGAACCGCAACGCGGCAAACGGCGCGAAACTCCCGCCGCTGCTCGACGCGCTACGAACCCCCAAGGCCTTGTTGAAGCGGGATTGATTGCGTCACTTGCTGGCGGCTTCGAGTTGCTTTTTCTTCCGCTCCGCGATTTCATCCGCGAAGAGGGACCGCACTTTCTTGCGGGCGAAGTGGTCCACGATCCACGGGAAAAATCGATTCACGAGCACCAGCAACTTCCCCTTGAAGGTCAGCGTCACGTCGGTCGTGCCCTTCGCCATCGCCTTCAGAATTGCCTCGGCCACTTCTTCGCTCGTCATGCCGCGGAGGTGATCGAGTTGGATCTTGGCCTTCTGTTCGAGCATGTTCTTGGAGAAGTTCGTTTGCGTGAGGCCGGGGCTGACGACGAGCACGTCGATGCCGTCCTTCGCGAGTTCGGCGCGGATCGATTCGCTGAACCCGGCCACGGCGAACTTGCTGGCGGAGTAGAGCGAGCGGCCGGGGAGCGCGCGTTTGCCGATGACCGAGGAGATGTTCACGATTGCTGGCGCGTTGCCTGCCTTCAGTACGGGGAGGAAGGCGCGGGTCGTTTCGATGAGGCCGAAGAAGTTGGTCTCGAAGATGGTGCGGAGGATTTGCGGGTCGGAATCCATGAAGTGTCCGGTGGCCCCGATGCCGGCGTTGTTCACGAGCACGTCGAGTCGACCCAGGCGAGCCAGCGTCTCGGCGATGAGCCGCTCGCAGTCGTCCCACCGGCCGACGTGACACGCCACTGCCTCGGCGCGGACGCCGGTCTGGAACCGCAGCTCGGCGGCGACCGCTTCGCACGCGTCGAGCTTGCGCGAGGCGATCACGACGTCCGCCCCCGCCTCCGCCAACGTCTGCACGATCGCCCGGCCGATGCCGCGCGAGCCGCCGGTGACGACGGCCACCTTGCCGGTCAGGTCATGAAGGGATTCGAAGTTGGTCACCGCGACATACTTGCCACTCATGGCGAACCCGTTCACACCGACGTGGCACGCCGAGCGCACGCCCGACGCGCC
>JAYTGN010000112.1:0-16073 GCA_043733485.1 Gemmataceae bacterium | reverse complement strand
CTCTACTGGGCAGTGCCCATGTCTGAAACGGGTCTGGGCGGATGGAGTCTGGCACCTTCCGGGATTGGTGGCACGTGGATTCCGCCAGGGTGATCTAGTATACTCGACGGAAATGAACGCACCCGAACTCTTCTCGCGGCCCGATTCGGATGCGGCTCGCGCCGCGTTCGCCCAGAAGCCGCGCGGGCTCGTCGATAAAGTCACGACCGTGACCGAGGCCGTGCAGCGGTTCGTGCGCGACGGCGACTATTTCGCCTCCGGCGGGTTCGGCGTCAACCGCATCCCTACGGCGATTCTCCACGAAATCCTCCGCCAGGGGCGGCAGAAACTCGCCTTCGCCGGGCACACTGCCACGCACGATTTCCAGGTGCTCTGTGCCGGCAACCTCACCGGCCGCGGCCAGACCATCGCTAAGGTGGACATCGCGTACGTCGTCGGGCTCGAAGCACGCGGCCTCTCCCCGCACGCCCGCCGCGTCATGGAATCCGGGACGGTCGAAAGCGTCGAGTGGTCCAACTACACGTTGGCATTGCGGTTCACCGCAGCCTCGATGGGTGTTCCGTTCGTCCCGGCCCGTAGCCTGCTCGGAACCGACACGTTCGAACGCAGCCCGGCGAAGCTCATTGAGTGCCCGTTCACCGGTGAGAAACTCGCCGCCATACCGGCGCTCTATCCCGACGTGGCGGCGATCCACGTTCACGAAGCCGACCGCTACGGGAACTGCCGCTTTATCGGCACCTCGGTGGCGGATGTGGAACTGGCCCGAGCCGCGAAGCGCGTCATCATCACGTGCGAACGGCTGGTGCCGCACGACGAGATGCGCCGCGACCCGCACCGCACGCAGATTCCGTTCCTGTGCGTGGACGCCGTGTGCGAGGTGCCGTTCGGCAGCTACCCCGGCAACATGCCCGGCGAATACTTTTCCGACGAAGACCACCTCAAGCTTTGGCTCGAAGTCGAGAAGGACCCCGTCGCCTTCCAGCAGTTCCTCGAAGACCACATCTTCGGCGTACAGGACTTCGTGGAGTATTTGGAGATTTGCGGCGGGCTGCGCCGCCTGCAACATTTGCGTCAACGCGAAATGCTGCTCCACCTGGGAAGGTAGCAACCGGATCTCCCGAGGACGCCCATAGACACCCAAAGACGCTTCGATCTCCTCTCCCGTCCTTGCCTCTCGAATGGCATCCCTCCGAGCGGTATAACCACCTTACTCTTCCCGAGGGACTTCTCATGCGCTGGCTCGCGGCTTCCACACTGCTGCTATTGCTCCTTCCCCTCGCCACATTCGCGGACGATCCGGTGAAGCCGCCGATTCCGAACCCGGACCTGCCGGACGGAACCGCGAAGGCCAAGCAGCACATGGCCGGGTTCCGTCTACCTCCGGGCATGAAGGTGGAACTGTTCGCGGCGGAGCCGATGCTCGCCAGCCCGGTGGCGATCAGCGTCGATGAGAAGGGCCGCGTCTACGTGGCCGAGGAGTACCGGCTCGGTCGCGGAGCCGCGGAGAACCGCAGCAATCCCGCCTTCAACTTCAGCTTCTGGCTCGACGATGAACTGCAACTTCGCACCAACGCCGACCGCCTGAAGATGTACAAGAAGTGGGCCGGCAAGTTCCCGCAAGGCATGGACTACTTCACCAACACGGCCGACCAAGTGCGGTTGCTCGAAGACACGACCGGTTCCGGGAAGGCGAACAAAAGCACTGTGTTCGCCGGTGGCTTCAACGACCCGCTCGATGGCCTCGCGGCCGGTGTTCTCGCCCACAACGGCGACGTCTACCTCACCTGCATTCCGAACTTGTGGAAGCTCAAGGACACGAAAGGCACGGGCGTCGCCGACCAGCGCAAGAAACTGCTCGAAGGCTTCGGCGTAAACTGTGCCTTCTACGGCCACGACCTCCACGGGCTCATCTTCGGCCCCGACGGCAAACTCTACTTCTCCATCGGCGACCGCGGCTTCAACGTCACCTCTCAGGAAGGCAAGACCTTCGAAGGCCAACGCACGGGCGGCGTCTTCCGCTGCGATCGGGACGGCTCCAACTTCGAGGTCGTGATGCGCGGCTTGCGCAACCCCCAGGAACTCGCCTTCGACCAATACGGCAACTTGTTCGCGGACGACAACAACTGCGACAAGGGCGACCACGCGCGCCTCGTGTACGTGGTCGAAGACGGCGACAGCGGCTGGAACATGGCGTACCAGACGATGCCGATGACGTCGCCGGCAATGGGCGGCCCGTGGTTCGCGGAGAAACTGTGGCACCTGCCGCACGCGGGTCAGCCGGCGTGGATCGTGCCGCCGGTCGGCAAGATCGGCACCGGCCCGAGCGGCTTCCTGTTCACGAGCGGCACGACGCTGCCAAAGCGCTACGAGAACAGCTTCATCATGTGCAACTACGCGGGTGGCCGCGGCCTCGAAGCGTTCAAGGTGAAGCCCAAGGGTGCGGGTTTCGAGATCGACGACTACCACGATTTCCTGACGCCGATCATGGCGACGGACGCCGAGTTCGGCCCCGACGGCAAGCTGTACGTGTCGGACTTCGTGAACCTCGACTGGGGCGGCAAGAGCCTCGGCGGCCGCATCTTTACGGTCTTCGATCAGGAGAAATTGAACGACCCGATGGTGGTCCTGATGAAGAAGGTGTTTGCCGAAGGGTTCCAGAAGCAGGACCTGCGGACGCTCTCGCAGTTGATCGGCCACCCGGAGATGAAGGTCCGCACGCGGGCCCAGTACGAGATCGCCACGCGGGGGGAGAAGGGGCGCGACCTCTTCGCGGGCATCCTCAAGGAAGAGATTAAGTCCTTCGATCAGTTCCACTCCATTTGGGGACTGGGGCAGATGGCGAAGAGTGACCCGGACGCGGTCAAACCCTTGGTGGTCGCGCTCGACGACAAGATAGCCGAAATCCGCGCCCAAGCCGCGAAAGCGCTCGGCGATATCAAGCACGCCGCCTCTGCGGGCAAACTCGTGGAACTGCTGACGGACGCGAACCCGCGTGTGAAGTTCTTCGCGGCCCAATCGCTCGGCAAGCTCAAACACAAGCCCGCAGTGGATGCTCTCTTCAAGGTGCTTGCCGCGAACAAGGACGAAGACCCGTGGCTGCGGCATGCGTGCGTCGCGGCACTCGCCAAGATCGGCGACGCCGACGCCGTCAACGCGAAGGCCACCGATGCGAACGCCTCCGTGCGCTTGGCCGTGGTGCTTGTTCAACGGCGGCTCGCGGACAAGCGCGTGGTGAAGTTGCTCACCGATGCCGATCCGCTGGTGAAGGCCGAGGCGGCTCGCGCCGTTCACGATCTGCCGATGACCGACCTCTACCCGGACCTGGCGAAGCTTCTGCCTTCGCTCACGTCCGCAGTCGATCTGGACGCCACGGTTCGCCGGGCGCTCGATGCCGCGTTTGTGCTTGGAACCGCCGACCATGTGAAGCTCGTTCTCGCCGCCGCTTCGAATCCGAATCTCTCGACCGCCGTGCGGGCCGAGGCCGTTTCCTGCTTGAAGGACTGGTCCGACCCGCCGCAGCGCGATCGCGTGACCGGCCCGTGGCGACCGGTGGCGAAGCGCGACCCGAGCCTCGTTCGCGGCGTCGTCAGCCCAGGATTTGAGAAACTGCTCGGCAGCGCGACCGGCCCTCTGCTCAACGATGTCGTCGGCCTCATCGGGCCGTTGAAGCTGGACGTGAGCGATACCACGCTCGTCGGGTGGGTCGCGGACAACGCCAAGGCCGACCCGATTCGCGTGGCGGCACTTCGCGTGCTTTCCGATCGCAAGGCCAAGTCGCTTGCCAAGTCGCTGACGACGGCACTCGAAGCGTCGTCGCCACTGCTCAAGGCGGAGGCTCGCGATCTGCTCGTGTCCTCCGATCCGATGAAGGCGGCGGAACTGCTCGCCAGCGTGCTTAACGCCGAGAAGGCGACGATGTTGGAACGGCAGCGTGCCTTCGCCGCACTCCCCCGCGTGAAGGCACCCGATGCCGGGAAGGCTCTCGACACTTGGGCCAGCAAGCTCGCGGCCGGCGACGTGCCCGCCGAACTGCGTCTCGATTTGCTCGATGCTTTGAAGGCCGCTCCAAGCCCGACCCGCGACAAGCTGCGCACGAAGTTCGAGTCGTCGCTGTCGTCGAAGTTCGCCGTGAGCCTGACCGGCGGCAACGCCGAACGCGGCCAGCAAATCTTCTACGGCCACGCGGCCGCGCAGTGTTCGCGCTGCCACATCATCAACGGCAACGGCGGCGCGGCCGGCCCCGATCTCTCCAAGGTCGCCGAACGCTACCCGGACAAAACCCGCGAGTTCTTCCTCGAATCGATGCTGCTACCGAGCGCGAAGATCGCCCCCGGCTTCGGCACGGTCACGCTCGTACTCAGCGATGGCCGCACCGTCTCGGGCGTGCTACTCGCCGAGGACAAGAAGAACCTCACCATCCAGTATTCGGACGGCAAAAAGGAAACGATCCCGTTGGCGGACGTGGATCGCCGCACTGCGGCCGCCTCGCCCATGCCCGCCGTGGACAAGACGCTCACCCCCAATGAAGTGCGCGACTTGATCGAGTACCTCACGACGCTGAAGTAGCGATTTCGATTGCGTGACGTACGAAGAGGATTTCTGCAGTTTTCTCTCCGGGAGGTTGGCATGTCGGCGATTCCAAAGGCGAAGAAGAAACTGACGGAAGACGAGTACCTCGACATCGAGGCCGACGCGGAGTTCAAGAGCGAGTTCTACAACGGCGAAATGTTCGCCATGGCCGGTGCCAATCTCGCACACAACAGGATTAAGGAGAATCTCAGCGGCGAACTCCACGCTCGCCTGAAGGGCGGGACGTGCGAATCGTTCTCCTCGGAGATGCGCGTGAAGGTGAAGCCCACGGGGCTCTACACCTACCCGGACATCGTCATTGTCTGCGGCGAGCCGGAAATCGAATGCCGCAGCGGCGTCGATACACTGCTGAACCCCAAAATCGTGATCGAAATCGCCTCGAAGTCGACTGAGGGTTACGATCGCGGCCCGAAGTTCCGACAGTACAAGAAACTGTCGTCCGTCAAGGAATATGTCATCGTCAGTTCGGACCGGTGGTCCATTGATCGGTTCGTTCGCCAAGACGATGAACAGTGGTTGTTGACCACGTTCGACAAACCCTCCGGCAAAATGGTTCTCATGTCGGTTCCGGTCCGCATCCCGCTCGCCGACGTCTATCGTGGCGTCGAGTTTCCCGAATCGCCCGGACCGTGATGAACGGCGCATCTGATCAGCCCCTCACTCCAATCAGTTCAAAACATGAGGTTCCTTTTTTTCCCGATCCTCTGGTATAGCCGTTCCAAACTTCGACGCCGACTGACGGGTAAGACTGTCCTGATCACTGGGGCAAGCTTTGGCGTCGGTGAGAGTCTGGTGGAACGCCTGGCCGGGATGGGTGCCCACCTGCTCCTCGTGGCACGCACGGAGGACAAGCTGATCGAGGTCAAGAAGAAGGTGGAAGCCGAAGGAGGCCGCGCCGACATCTTCCCTTGCGACCTTGCGAATCCCGTTGCCGTCCAGGCTCTGCTCGAACAGTTGCTTCGACTCCCCGACGGCATCGATCTCGTGGTCAGTAATGCGGGCAAATCCATCCGCCGTTCCATCTTCGACTCGCTGGACCGCCTGCACGACTTTAGCCGAACCATGAATCTGAACTACTTCGGCCCGGTGCAACTCCTGTTGGGACTCATCCCCACTCTGGTCGCTCGGCAAGGCCACGCCATCAACATCTCGACCGGGAACGCGATCGTCCTCCCGGCCCCCAAGTGGGCTGCCTACGATGCGTCGAAGGCCGCTTTCGACCATTGGTTCCGATCCGTCGGTCTTGAATTGAATGCCCGCGGGGTCGCCACGACTTCGATCTACCTGCCGCTCGTCCGGACGCGCATGAGCGAGCCGACCGAACACCTGAGGCGCTTGCCGGCCATGCAGCCGAGTCAAGCGGCCCAACTCATTTGTCGAGCCATCAACTCGCGGCGGCGCTGGTATAAGCCGTGGTGGCTCTGGCCCGCCGAGCTAGGGTCGGTGCAGTTAAGGTGGCCGTTTGAGGTCGTTGCGACTTGGTACCTGCGGCGACAACTCCGAGGGTGAGATGTTCGGACTGCTCCAAAAGCTTCAGCGAACGGGCTTGCTGACCGTCCCGGGAGTTTGTCGAATTCTCGAAGGGGTGGTCGCGACTGGCATCAACATGATGGCGATGTTGCACGTGGCCGCCCGACTGTTCCCGCGACGCACCGCCATCACCGACGACCGCGGGCCGTTAACGTACCTCGAACTGTGGCAACAAACCGAACGACTTGCCGGGGCTCTACACGCGGACTTCGGCATTCGGCCACGTCAAAAGATTGCCCTCGCCTGCCAAAATCACGCGGCATTCGTGAAGGCAATCTTCGCCTTCAGCCGTCTCGGTTGTCACCTCTACTTCATGAACCCGGAGATGAGCCCCGAACAGCTTCGGGCCCTGGAGGAGCGCCTCCAGTTCGACTTCTTCATTTACGACGCCCCGCTCGCCTCTGCGTTCCTCGACCCGCCGCTTCGTCAGAAATCGCTACCCGCGTACCATCCGACCGATCCTTGCCTCGACTTGCTGGCGAGATCGCCGCGCACAAAGAAGGTGCGACTTAAGAGAGTCCGAGGAGGCAACATTGCGTTGATGTCGGGAGGAACGACGGGCCTGCCCAAGGTCGCCAGCCGTCAGCCGTCCATCCTCGACTTCCTGCCCCCGTTCGCGGCATTGCTCAACCGGCTCGATTTGGGCGATTGCCGGAGCTTCTCTATCGCACCCCCCATCTACCACTCCTACGGCCTGTCGGCCCTTGCTCTGGGAGTCATGCTGGGAGCCGAGATGCACCTCACCGCGCGATTCGACACAACGCGGGCGTGCGAGCTAATCGCCCGGCACCGAATCGAGGCACTGGCCGTCGTTCCACTGATGTTGAAGCGGATGCTGCACCACGACGCGGCGTCTCTGACCTCGTTGCGGCGCATCGTCTGCGGCAGCGATACGCTGTCTGCCGATCTCGCGGCTCAGACTCTCGCGCGGCTCGGTCCGACACTCTTCAACCTCTACGGGACCGCGGAAGGTGGCATGATCAGCATGGCGAACGCGGCTGAACTACGCCGCAAGCCCGGCACGGTCGGCCGAGCGATTTGGGGCGTCCGCGTCCGACTTTTGGACCAGGCTGGGCATGAGGTCGGTGCCAATGCCATCGGTCGGGTTTGCGTGCGAAGCGCCTGGACCATCGACAAGAAGACGTGGATCGAGACCGGGGATCTCGCCTCGCGCGACGCCGACGGGTACTACTTCCTAAGCGGCCGCGTCGATGACATGATCGTCTCGGGTGGCGAGAACGCGTACCCCATCGAACTCGAGAATGTCCTGCTTCAGCATCCGGACCTGACGGCAGTGGCCGTGGTCGGCATCCCGGACGCAGAATTCGGCCAACGTCTGAAAGCCGTGGTGGTCGTGCGCCCCGGTTGCGCGCTCGACGCAAATGAGTTGCTCGACTGGTTGAAGCCTCGGGTGGCCCGTCATCAGATGCCCGCGAGAGTCGAGTTTCGGGATGAACTCCCCTACACCCCGGTTGGAAAACCGGACAAGAAGGCACTGCGTGGGTAACTTTTGCCTGCCTACACAATTCCGGTCACGAACGCTCCCACAGCCGCGTTGAACGCCGTCGGCTTCTCCATGTTGCTGAGGTGGCCGGCTCCCGGAATCACCACGACGCGACTTCCCGCAATGTGGCTCGCCATTTGTTCCGCTAGGGGTGGAGGCGTGATGGCGTCGAGTTCGCCGACGATGATGAGCGTCGGGACGACGATGCGGCTGAGTTCGGGGGTCGCGTCGGGGCGGTCGCGGAGGAGCTTGAGGCCGCCGATCACGCCCGCCGCCGATTGACGCGCGGCCAGTACGCGGATGCTCTCCACGATCTTCGGTTGATGCTTCAGCGTGTCCTCGCAGACCACCTTGGGCAGCATCACTTCGTACACCTTCGACGGGCCGAACTCCTGGGTCATCGAGATCAGGCGGTCGCGGTTCTTCTTGCCAGCGTCGTCGTCCGCATCGCTGCGCGTATCCGCGAGGATGAGTCCGGCGAGGCGCTGCGGATGCCTCCGTGCGAAGGCCATCGCCACGTACCCGCCCATCGACAGCCCACCGAGTACGACCCTCCCAGGCAGGTTCGCGGCTTCGAGCAACTCCGCGAGTCCATCCGCCGCGGTTTCGACCGAGACGTTCGAATCGACCGAGGATTGGCCGAACCCCGGAAGATCGACCGCGAGAATGCGGCATTGGCCGGCCAGTGCGTCGATCTGCGGTTGCCACATGCCGCGGTCGAGCGGGAAGGCGTGGAGCAGCACGACTGGCGTGCCGCGGCCCGTGTCGGAGTAGGCGAGCTTACCGCCGCGAACGGAGACGATGGCATCGGGCATGGAGGGCTCCGCTATTCGCCGTTGAGGTGCGATTCGAGGAAGTAGAGCGAGCCGTCGAGTTCGCGGGCAATTTGCGTGAACAGATCGGCGGTGAGAGCATCGCCCTGTTCATCCGCCACATCGATGGCGGCGCGCAGCGAGTTGGCCACGGCACCGAAGGCATCGGCGACGGCCTTCAGCACGTCCATCCCGGCCGAGATGCCCGAGGGGAATTCCGTCAACTTCGAGTTCGCGGCAGCCATCCGAACCGTGCCCTGGGCCACGCCGCCGAGGGCCGTCGCGCGCTCCGCGATTTCATCGGTTTGCTCGACGACCTTGCCGGCGAGTTCGTCGAACAGTTTGTGCAGGCTCCAGAACTGCGGCCCCTTCACATTCCAGTGGGCCTGCTTGGTTTGCGAGAACAAATCCGAGAGGTTCGCGAGTTGCTGATTGAGCAGATCCACGACCGTGCGGCGAGCCGCCTCCGGCAAATCGATCCGCGTCTTCAACAGCTTGGCCTTGGATTCGGAACCGTTCTTCATGGGTGTCCCTCCAGTGTGAGGTCGCTAGTGAACAAACCTACTTCCGTGGGTGATCTTACAGAGAATGACGGGTCATCCCCTGGGAGCGCGGCCGTCTCGGCCGCAACATCGCCGGTTGCTCGCCACAACCACCGGAGCTGCATGCGGCCGGGACGGCCGCGCTCCCAGGGTGAAGACCTTCTCGCAGCTCGGCTTCACCCGACCGGTGAACCGGCGTACCATGCCTGCATGTTGCGCGAACTGGCCGTCCAGAACCTCGCCCTGATCGAAGACGTGCGGGTCGAACTGCACGCGGGCTTCTGCGCCTGGACCGGCGAAACTGGAGCGGGCAAATCTCTGCTCCTCGGCGCACTCGGCCTGCTTCTCGGCGAACGCGGCAGTGCCGACCTCATACGTACCGGGGCCGACGAACTCCGCGTGAGCGGGCGGTTTGAACTCTCTCGGCCCGAGCAACGAGCCGCTGCCGCCGAACTCCTTCAAACGACCATTGAAGAAGATGAACTCATCCTGACCCGGCGGCTCTCGCGATCGGGTCGCAGTTCCGCGCTCGTCAACGATCTGCCGGTCGCCGTGGCCACGCTTCGCAAGATCGGCGAAATGCTCGTGGACGTTCACGGCCAACGCGAGAGTTACTCCCTCTTGCAACCCGCGTACCAATTGGACCTGCTCGATGCGTTCGGCAAACTCACGGACCTACGTGCGAAGTACGAGGTGAAGGCCGAGCGGGTGCGGGAACTGAGGCGAACGGCCCGCGAACTCTCCGACGCGCGACAAACTCGGCAGCGCGAACTCGCCCTGGTTCGCTTCGAACGCGAAGACCTCGACCGCGCCCAACTCGTGCCCGGCGAAGTTCCTTCACTCACCAAGGAGCGCGATCGACTGACCCATGCGCAGAGCCTCGCTCAGTTCACGGGGAGCGTCGCGGCCCGCCTCGCGGACGATGACGGTTCCGCCGTCGAGGTGCTCGGCCGGCTCATCAAGGAAGGCCATCGCTGGTCTGGCTTCGATGAAAAGGTCGCGGCCGTCGCGGCCCGGCTGGAAGCGCTGCGGCCCGAGGTGGAAGACTTGGCCGAGACGTGCCGCGATTTGTCCGAGCGGTTCGAGGCCGACCCCGAGCGCCTTGGTGAAGTGGAAACGCGCCTCGGGTTCCTCAAGAAGTTGCAAGCCCGCTACGGGAAGACGCCGGACGAACTCCTCGAGTACCGCGATTCGCTGGATGCGAAGGAGGCCGGGTTCCAGAAGCAGGAAGACGACCTCGCGGGAATTGAGAAGGCATTGAAGAAAGCCTTCGCGGAGTTGCAAGATGCCGCGGCCACGCTGGGCAAGGCGCGGGCCAAGGTCGCGAAGAAACTCGTCGGCGAAGCCGAAAAGCACCTCTCCGATCTCGGCATGCCCAAGGCGAAGCTCGATGCCGTGCTGGAGGCGGTGCCTTTGTCGGCCGAGGGGGATGTGCCCGCGAGCGGAACGGAACACCTCGAGTTGATGCTCGCGGCAAACCCCGGCGAACCGGCCCGCCCGCTTCGCAAAGTGGCCAGCGGCGGCGAACTGTCGCGGGCCATGCTCGCGCTCAAGACGGTACTCGCGGCCCACGATCCGGTTCGCACGTTGGTCGTGTTCGACGAGATCGACTCGAACGTCGGCGGGCGGCTCGGCGACGTGCTCGGCGAAAAGCTCGCCAGCCTCGGCCGCTCGCATCAGGTGCTCTGCGTCACGCATTTGCCGCAGGTCGCCTGCTTCGCCGCCTACCAGTGGACGATTCGCAAATCGAGCAGTGGGAAGCGGACGGCGACGACCATCGCGGCCCTCACGACCGACGCGGCCCGCATCGAGGAACTCGCCCTCATGCTGCGGGGCGAGTCGCGTTCGGAGACGACGCGGAAGGAAGCCGCCGAGATGCTGAAGGCGGCGCGGAAGAAGTAGCTCACTCGGCCAGGATTGCGAACACTTTCGCCTTGGGGTCGCCGTCGAACATCGGCGCGGCCTTCTTCAAGAACTCCTCGACGTGCCTGGTCTTGGCGTGGGCTTCGAGCCCCGCGATGTTCTTGAATTGTTCGTAGACCACGTACGTGCCCACTTCATCCACGTCGCGATTGAACGTGTAGAGGATGCAGCCCGCTTCCCTGCGAGTGGCCTTCACGCAGGGTGCGAACGCGGCTTCGAATTCCTTCTCGCTGCCGGCCTTGATCTTGAACGTGACGGCCATGCCGAAGGCTTGCTTCGGGTCTTTGATCTTCGTCTTCACGAGGGCGACGATCGGGTTTTCGTCGTCGGCACGGGCTTCGAACAGCACGGTGCCGAGGAGCAGCGCGGGGACGGCGAGCATCAGGCGAATCATGGGAGAGACTCCAGGGTGGGGAAGCGCTGAAACCCGGTTTCTGCTTTGGAAACCGGGTTTCTCGCAGGGTGACAGAAACCCGGTTTCCAAGGCAGAATCCGGGTTTCGGCTCATTCTTCGGGAGGGGGCACGGGATAACTTGGGATCGAGCGGCCGACGTCGAGCGGGCGGGTGCCGAGCTTCACTTTGAAAACCTTGCGCTCGCTGCCGCGCTGAACTTCCACCTCGATCACGGCACCGGGCCGGAAGGTACACACGTGGCTGATCATTTCTTTCGTACCGGGTGGATGCAACTGATTCACGCGAACGATAACGTCGCCGGGGCGGAGCCCGGACCGGGCGGCGGCTTGGTTCGGTTCGAGTCGGTCGATGGCGAGCGTGGCATCCGGCCCGCTACCGCCGAACCAGATGCCGAGGTAGCCTTTGGCGAACGGATCGGGCTGCGGTTCCGGCGGCACTGGCGCGAGCACCGGAGAGAACAACGCCAGCCCCAAAACGGACGCGGTAAATGCGGACATGGCCACCTCCTCGACAACGGCGATACCTTCACTCATGGCCGAAGTCGCGGCACTTGTCAACGGTATTCACTTCGAATCGACCATCGCCACGCCTTCGCTCGAACCGCTGGGGTCGATCTGAAATGGCGACTCGCACGCCTCGACCACATCGCCGACCGTGCGCAGCGTCATGCCCAGAATTCCGGCCACCACGAGCGTGATGCTGCGATACATGTAGTTCAGCAAATACAGCACCATGCCGGCACCGCCCGCGCCGGTTTCGATCACCACGATCTTGTAGGCGAGCACTCCGAGAGCGAGCATCCCCGGAATGATGGTGACGCGGCCGGCCATGCGGGTGCAATTTTCACTCAGTTCGCGGTCGCCGGCAGCCTGGGCTAAACAGCCGAGCGTCATCAGGAACAAGATGAGTCGCGTCATCTCCAGGATGCCGGTGAGGAACGACAGAATCGTATCCGCGCGGCGTAGCGGGATGTCGTCCGGGTAGAGCACGTAGGCCAGGTAGAACGAGAGGCTTTCGTACTGCGTGGCAATCTGGGCCCACATCATGGTCCCGCGGTCGAGGCCGCGATAGTCGGCGTTCGCACTCGTCTTGGCGACCACGGCCAGCAGCAGCACGGCGTGAACGAAGGCGACGATGAGGGCAGCGACGCCGAAGCGGTAGTGCCCGGGCACCGGCGGGCCGGCGAGGCAGAGCGAGATGCCGATCGCGCCGAGAATCCAGTTCGCGAGACCGAGGATGCCCGCGATGATGAGGATGTACGGCACGTCGCCCTTCGTGATCTCCGCGACGATCTGGTGGAGCGGCACGAAGAGCACGCCGGGAATGTAGAAGAAGAGCGAGATCTGAATGATCCGGGCTCCATACGCGCCTCGTGCAAAGGCGGCGCGTTGGGCGCGCCGCTCTTCAAGAGTCATCTTGGATTTCGGAGGCCGACGGCGCGGTTGGGCCTGAGTCTCGGCGTCCGGCACGCCATCGCGGTTCGCGTTCCGCGGCTCGTCTTCGTCTTGGTCCACAACGCGCGGACGGGGTGCGGGCTTGGGAACAGGAAGTGGCGCGGGAGGTGGTGGGGCCGCGAACACGGGCGCAATCGGTGCGAGCCCGGCGGCGGCCGCGAACACCGAGCGGCACGCCGGACAGCGCACGTGGGCCGTCGTGCCATCCGGCACTTCGAGCCCGCTGCCGCAAGTCGGACAGGTGAGTAGCACGTGCAACTTTCCGTGGGTTCGAATCCCACTCAGCCAGGAATGTCCGTGCCACTCGATCAGTCGTCGTCGCGGATGCGGGATCGAGTGTTACCGCGATTGCCGACACCGCGCGTCGCCGAGTAAATCTGCATCGCGGCGAGTCCGGGCATCACCACCGTACCCGCGTGCAGCATCATCACCAAGAGTTCGCCGATGGCGTACCAGCGGATCGGGGCGCGGGCCGCCGAGGTCTGCTTCTCGCGGAGCTTTACGAAATCGGCTTCGGATTGCACCGTCGAGAAATCGGCACTCGCCGCCTTCACGGCATCCTTGGCCGCACTCTCCGCCATCACCACCGCCAGCAGCATGATCAGCAGGCAAGCGCCGCTCGCGCTCGCCGTGGCGATCCAGCCGATCTTGGCTTTCGATTCCGCGCCGTACTCCCGCGCCGCGCCGGCCAGCCATCCGAGCAGGAGGCAGATGAGAATCAAACGGGCGAGTTCCGCCATGCCGCAAAACATGCCCAGCAGGAATTTGCTGAATAGCTTGGAACTGTACGAGAGAACCGCGATCAGTTTGTCGAAGTGCGGTTGCAGCGTCGTGAGATCGCCCCACCGCATACTGGAGCGAGAGGAAGTTCCCTCGCCGAAGACGAGTCCGTCTGCCCGCGAATCGTCCTGGTACGATTTGAGGTCCTCCCGGAGTTCCTTGGCGCGGGCGCTCCCGGGGTTCTTGGACTCTTCCTTCTGCAACTCCTTGGAGAGGCTTTGGACGTTCTCGCTGCGATTGAAGCTGGAGAGCACCGGCACCGCGAGGTTGGAGCCGATGATGGAATCGCCATCGTTGACCACGATCAAGGCGAGGATCAGGTGAACGGCGGCGACCGAGAGCGCGGCAATGGCGAGCCCGCGGCCCTTCGGCGAGGCGATGCAGAACCCGAGCCCGACGAGCCCGACGATCCAGTTCAACAGCCCGAGGATGCCCGTGGTGAGGGTCAGGCCTCCGGGAATCACGCCGCCGATGAGGGCGATGAGAATGAAGAGTACCTGGAGCGCCACGCTACCGGCATAGAGGCCGAGCGAAATCAGGACGAGCAGAACGCCGACGCGGGCCAGCCCAATCTTGCTCCCCTTACCGGGGGGCGCGTAGCCGATGTCGTCGCGGCTGGAGCGCTTGCTCTTGCGGGGCCGATCATCGTCGTCGTCGTCATCGTCGCGACTGCGCTTCTTGCTGCGCGGCCGGTCATCATCGTCGTCGTCGTCGTCGTCGCGGCTGCGCTTCTTGCGCGGGCGATCCTCGTCGTCGTCCAGGTCGGTCTTGGCGACGACCTTCTTTTTGGCGGGGGCTTCGTCCACAACTTCAAAATCGTCGGCGGGCGAGGCCGGTTTGGGTGCGGGTTTCGCCGCCGCGCTCGGCCGGGGTGCCGGCTTCGGCGGAGCCTCGTCCACGACCTCGAATGCCGGCTGCGCCGGCGGGTTCGTTTTGAATACGGTCTGGCACTTCGGGCAGCGCACGGACGCCGACGCGCCGTCGGGCACCTTCAACTTCGTCGCACACTTCGGACAAGACGCAATGGCCACCAGCGATCTCCGCGCAAAGGGGAATGCTCCCGATCTTTTGTAATGGAAGCGGCCAAGGTCGGGCAGTTCACTTTGCGATTCGGATCGTGAAGGTGTGGAAGACTTCCTGGCCTCCCGCGTTGGAGACGGTCAGGATCACTTCGTGGTCTCCCGCCGCATCGGCCGGCACGGGCCACGTCAACACGCCAGCCTTGGACACCTCCATGCCCTTGGGCCCGGAATCGAGTTTGAACGCGACATCCGGATTCTTCGACTTCACTTTGATGGGATAGCTGAACGCGGTGCCTGCCTTAATGCTATCCGGCGGCCGCGAGGTGATTAAAAGGTAGTCGAGGCCCGACTTTTCGAGGGCCGCGTCGGGATCGAACCTGTGGAGGATCAGTTGATCGTTGCTTGCGGGGAGCACCACGATCACCTTCGCATCGGGAACCAAGAACACCCGCCGCCAGGGTCCGAATTCCTCGCGGTCCCAGCCATCGAAGGAGACACCGTGGTCGGCCTTGTCCATCTTCGCGATGGGTTGTTTGAGGCCGCGGAGGTAGACGGTGAAGCCGCCGCCTTTGCCGCCCTCCGCGGTGGTGAGCGCGAGGAAGTAGTCGCCGCGCACGGCGGGCAGGCAGTAGCCGTAGGTGGCGTCGTCCGCCTCGGCTCGCTTCAAGGTGCGGGAAGTGAAGCCCTTCGCGGAATAGACCGTCTTGCCGTCCGGACCCGCGATCACGTGGTGCAGGCCGCCCTCGTCGTAGCGCTTCACGGTGCCGCCTTCCAGCACGAACGCGGTCGCCGTATCCGGCGAGTAACGCGTGTTCCACGCCGAGAACACGCTGCCGTCGCCGGACGGAATGCGGCCGTCGCCCGCCCCCCAAATTCGCTCGCTTCCCTTGTCGTCGACGATGGGCAACTGGCGGAACGTGGTCGGATCCAAGAAGTATCCGTTCACCACCACCGGCCCCTCGGAACCGTGGCCCATCAAGACGGTCTTGATGTCCTCCTTGAACGGAGGCGGTGCGGTCTTCTCGCGCTCGAATGTGGTCAGGCTCCATCGCTCCAGGCGGTTCGCGATCGGCAAGCCGACGATGATGGAACCGAGCCCCGCGGCAAAGGCGACCTTGTCCTCGGTGAGCGGGATGTACTTCGTCACGCGAGCTTCGCTCACGTCGAACACGGCCAACTTCTTGAGCTTCGGCAGGTGGAAGATGAGGTAGCGCCCGCCGCCACCGAGTACCACATCGCCGAACGCATCCGGGAGCTTCTTCACGACCTTGTCTTCGGCGAGTGCCGGCGGCGTGATGACGACGGACGAAGGATCGGCCGAAGCGACTCCAGCCGGATCGCGAACGGGAATGCGAACCTCGATGCGGCCGACTTCCTTGCCCTCCACGATCGCGACTACGATGGCTAGATCACCCTGGCTGAAACCCGATGCCACGAGGGTAGTGAAACTGCCCAGATTACCGTTTATCGCCCAGATTCCGCCTCAACTTCCGTTCTCTAC
>JAYTGN010000111.1:0-6387 GCA_043733485.1 Gemmataceae bacterium | reverse complement strand
CCTCACTTCACCCCTGGCTACCATCGGACGCCGCATCCGCGGCGAAAAGCCGTGTTTCACCTGCGGGACAAAACTCTCGAAGACGTTTAAACGACTGGCCTCGCCCTCCCAATGCGGCAGGAGCCTCGCCCCGATTCCCGGAACTCCAAGAATCGTTGGCACACCCCGCTGAACGACTTATGGTTGACATCCGTTCACGCGATGTTAGGCTCCTCAGTTCCGCACAGTTCGCTGCCAGAAATCGGCGGTCCACCAACACGCACCGATTCCCGTCGTTTCGACCCCAGAAGCAGCCAAAAAACGGCGTAACTCGGGCGATCGAATGGCTTCCCGAGAGAGGTTTCGCGATGTTTGGCCCACGTTTCGTAGCGTTTTCGCGTTGCCACCGCACCGGCCGTACTCGCCCCGCGATGCATGTTCAACATCACGCGACGGTTGCGGTCGAAGTCGGAAGGCACTTCAACCGGTTCGCCGACCGCGAATCGACACAAGGCCTCGTTCCTACACGAGATCGGGAAGACGCAGAAAAAAATAAGCGAGAAGCCGAGTCTCGGACCCCCGAAAATGCCTTCCAGCAGCGTGGATCACACCGCTTCGGACTTCTCGCCTTCGCTCAGGCCGTGGCCGACGAGTTCGATGAAGACCGTTTCCAGGGTCGGTTCGAGCTTCTTCAAACTGAGGATGCGGCCACCGCCGGTCACGAGGTTCTGCACGACGGTGCCGATGGCCGATTCTTCCTCCAGCGACACCTTCAGTTCCACAGTGGTCGGTGTGGTGGCCGTAATGGCCTGGCGCACGCCGGGCAACTTACCCAGGTCGGACCATCCACTCGAACCGGGATCGAGGCTCAACTCGAACATCGGGTAGCGTTGGACTTGCTTCTTCAGGTTGCCCGGTGTGTCGCAAGCGAGCACTTTGCCCCGGTCGATGATGGCGACGCGATCGCAGAGTTCGTCGGCTTCCGCCATGTAGTGCGTCGTCAGAAGCAGCGTGCGGGTCGGGTCTTCCTTCATCCACGTGCGCAGGAACGAGCGGATCGCGATGGCGGTGGTCACATCGAGGCCGAGGGTCGGTTCGTCCAGAAAGAGGATCTTCGGGTCGGTGATGAAGCCGCGGCAAAAGTTCATTTTCTGGCGCTGGCCGGTCGATAGGTGGCTGATGCGGGTGGTGGCCTTTTCGGTGAGGCCGACGACTTCGAGCATGTGGTCGATGCGTCGGTAGGCGGTGGCGGTGGAGACGCCGTAGATGCGGGCGAACATCCAGAGGTTTTCGCGGACGTTGAGGATGCCGTAGCCGCTGGACTCGCCTCCGGAGACCATGTTGATCCGCGGGCGAATCTTGTGGGCTTCCTTTATCACGTCGAGGCCATCGACCTGGGCCGAGCCCGAGGATGGGGCGAGTAGGGTGGTGAGGATTTTGATGAGTGTGGTTTTGCCGGCACCGTTGGGTCCGAGCAGTCCGAACAATTCGCCTTGCCGAATTTCGAGGTTCACGCCATCCAGGGCGGTGAACTCGGCAGGGCTTCCCGGTGGGGCACCTTTCCGCTTGGGGAGGCGGTAGGTGCGCGAGAGATGATCGGTGCGGATCGCCAGTGGTTCCATCACGGGCATCTTAGGGATTCGGTAAATGGGGGAAGCTCGGCGGACCCATCCGCCTCCAAAGACCGTGCCGACAGGCCGGTTCTTGCGGAGGCCTGGATGGAGTTGCCAAGCGCTTGGAGCGCTATTGCACTCGCCTTCGAGGGGGACGAAGGAGTACCTTCATCGAACCCTTCGGAGGTCTCACTTGATTCCGACCACACATCTCGTTAAATGCGATGCTCTCGTCGGCAACACTCGCTCGTCCCGTCAGGTGAAACGGATGAATCGCCCTTCTTTGCACCCGGCCGCGCTGCGCGTCGAGCAACTCGAAGACCGCCTCACCCCGACCGGGACCACGATCCCGGCCGGCGAATTCAACTGGACTCAGTACAGCCCCACGGGCGAACTGGCCCAACTCGTGTGGGAAGGACAAAGCCTCGTCTTCCGCACTCGGGCCGCCAGTGCCTGGCACGAGGAAGCCGTCGCCACGGCCCCGACCTTCACCCAGGCCGATTACAACACGCGCGATCAGGTTCAGAAGGCCTCGCAGTCCGCGCAACTCGTCTTCACCGGAGACGGCACGCCGCACGTTTTGTTCCTGGAATCGTCGTGGGTCAGTTCCGCGAACGCCTTTCAAACTGTCGTGAAGCACTTCGCTCGCACGGGCGGTGCGTGGCGTCAGGTGGAAGCGATTACGGCACCGTGGCTGAGTACGTGGGGGCCGAGCAACCTCGTGGCGGAAGCGGGTTCAAATAACTCCTTGCACCTGCTCTTCGCCGAGACGTACAACCCGGCCACCGGCGTGGGCAACACCGGCTCCGGCATCCTCTGGTACGCTTCAAACAAGTCCGGTTCGTGGAAGTTCGATCGCGTCGCGGACACGGCGGACTTGAAGCTGGACGTGTGGTTCAGCGGCGGGCAGTGGGCACCCCGATTCCTCTCGCTTACCGTGGACAACGCGAACAACGCTCACGTCACATACTGCCCGCAGTTCTACATCGCGGGCGCGTTCTCGACCGTGTACAGCGAGTTGAAGTACGCCTCGAATTCGAGCGGCACCTGGAAGTCCGAGACGGTCTACGCTCCTCAGGACGGCACGGCGGACGCGGGCCTCGGTGCCTCGGTGGCCGTGAGCGCGAGCGGGCAGGTCTCGGTGGCGAGTTACTACGCGGACCGCTACCCGACGGGTTCGCCGCAGAGTTCGAAGCTCCTGTATCACGTTCGCAACTCGAACGGGACGTGGACCCACGCCGATGTGGTTACCTCGCCCGACGGATACGCGGGAGCGGACGGGCCGAACTTCACGGGGTTCTCGCCGCAACTCTACTACGATGCCTCGGGCCGCGCCAACATCCTCTTCTCGGACGAAGCGGGGCAGCACTTGCCGGTCACGTATGCGAACGAATTTTCGGGTCAGATTCGCCTGGCCACGTTGAACGGCGGCGCGTGGTCCGTGCAGACGGTGTTCCGCCAGACCGATCCGCTCCACAACCAATTGTTCTACCCGGTCGCGGCAACGTACAACGGCCAGACCACGTTCGCCGGGCTTCAGGTTGCGAGCCAGTTGGATGGCAACCAGAACATTACGAAGTCGAACTTCTCGCTGGTCGATGTCGGGACGCCAGCCGGGCCGAGCACTCCAGTCACGGCTACGCCCGCTCCAACGACTCCAGCCCCCACTCCGATTCGCACGGTCACGAACGCACCGGCGGCGAGCGTGCCGACCGGCCCCGTCACCTCGGTGGCGTTCGTCGTCGCCACCGACGCCGAACCCGGTGTTACCACCACCGTTGCGGTGTACAAATCCGACGGCCAACTCGAACTGACGATCAGCCCGTTCGGCACGAACTACACCGGCGGTGCCCGCGTGGCACGCGCGGACGTGACCGGCGACGGCACCCCGGACATCATCGTCGGCAGCGGCGGCGGCATCCAGGCCCGCGTTCGCATCTGGGACGGTCGCAGCCACCAGTTGATCTTCGACACGACGCCATTCGAGGACTTCACCGGCGGCGTCGTACTCGCCACGGGCGATCTCAACGGCGACGGGATCGCCGACGTGGTCATCGGGCCGGACGTCGGCGGCGGGCCGCGCGTGCAGATTTTGGCTGGTAGAAGCTTCCAAAAGCTGATGCCCGACTTCTTCGGATTGCCCTATCCCGAGTTCCGCGGCGGGCTGCGCCTGGCGGCCGCCGACGTCAACCGCGACGGCATCGCCGATCTGGCCGTCGCACCCGGCATCGGCGGCGGACCGCGCGTCACGCTTTACGATGGCCGATCCCTCCCGACGGCTCAGCCCCGGCTCGTCGTCAACGACTTCTTCGCCTTCGAAGACACACTGCGAACGGGCATGTACCTCGCGGCCGGCGACATCGACGGCGACGGCTACTCCGACCTCATCGTCGGCGTGGGTGCGGGCGGAGGCCCGCGCGTTCGCATCCTCAGCGGAGCCGACCTCACGTTCCACCGCGGCGTCCGCGCCCTCGCCGACTTCTACGCCGGAGACCCGAACGAAACCGAAGGCGCGAAAGTCGGCATCACCAAGACCGACACCGACGGCAAGGCCGACCTCCTGGTGGGAACCGCGGGAGGCAGGCTGACCCTGATCTCCGGAGCTTCGATTGCCGCGAGTGCGAGCCCCGCGCTATCGCTTTCGTTCGCGGCGTTCTTGGGCGTCCGCAGCGGCATCTATGTGGGATAATGGGTGGCACCGTGCTTCCAGCCGGTGCAGATCTCACGACAAAGGCACGAAGGCCTTTGTCGTGAAGTCTTTTGTGGGAAAACACTGCACCGGCTGGAAGCGCGGTGCCACCCGGAATTCACCCGTGAATCGCCGTTCGTTCCTTTCACTGTCGGCCATCTCGCCACTAGCGCATCTCCTTCCTGCGTTCGCACGGGAGCCGACGGTCCACCCGAATGAACTCGCCGCCGATGTCGTCGTCCTCGGCGGTAGCCTCGGTGGCGTGGCCTGCGCGCTCGCTGCGGCGCGAAACGGCCTGAAAGTCATTCTCACGGAAGAGTACGATTGGATCGGCGGCCAACTCACTTCGCAAGCCGTGCCGCCCGACGAGCACCCGTGGATCGAAGAACGCGGCTGCACCAAAAGCTACCGCGACCTGCGGAATCGGATCCGCGACTACTACCGCAAGAACTACCCGCTCACCGAGGCCGCGAAGGCACGGCCCAACCTGAACCCCGGTAACGGCAGCGTCTCGAAGTTGTGCCACGAACCTCGGGTCGCGCTGGCCGCGATGCTGGAGATGCTCGCCCCGCACATCAGCGCCGGCCGCGTGTTCATCCTGCAACCCTGCGTTCTGGTGGGTGTGGAAACCGAACGCGATGAGGTGAAGGCCGCACGCGTTTGGAACCGCGCCACGAACCGCAATCACGTCCTCACGGCTCCGTACTTCGTGGATGCGACCGAGACCGGCGAGTCGCTTCCGCTGGCGCGGATCGAGTACGTGGCCGGGGCTGAGTCGCGGCGCGACACGCTCGAGCCGCACGCACCGGAGCAAGCCCGGCCCGGCAACCATCAGGCCTTCACCGTTTGCTTTGCCGTCGATCACGTCGATGGCAAAGACCACACGATTGCGAAGCCCGAAGGGTACGACTTCTGGCGGAAGTACGAGCCGAAGTTGAAGCCGGCGTGGCCGGGCAACTTGCTCTCATGGGAGATGTCCGATCCGGTTTCGCTCAAGACGCGGAAGGTCGGCTTCGACCCGACCGGACCCACGCCCGCCGACACGTTGAACCTCTGGTCGTATCGCCGGATCATCGACCGGAAGAACTTCACGCCCGGTAGCGACCTCGGCGACGTTTGCCTCGTGAACTGGCCGCAGAACGACTACTGGCTCGGCAACCTCTACGACGTGCCCCGAGCCGAGGCCACAGGCCACCTCCAGCGTGCCAAGGATCTCAGCCTCGCACTCGTGTACTGGATGCAAACGGATGCACCGAGGCCCGACGGCAAGCGCGGCTGGAAAGGCCTCCGGCTTCGCCCCGAGATCATGGGCACCGACGACGGTCTTGCCATGGCACCGTACATCCGGGAGAGTCGCCGCATCGAGGCGCTGTTCACCGTCACCGAGAACCACGTTGGCACCGAGGCCCGCGACAAGATCACCGGCAAGAAACCCGGCGAGTTCACCGCCGAGAAGTTCCCAGACTCCGTCGGCATTGGCAGCTACCGCATCGACCTGCACCCCTCCTCCGAGGGCGACAACTACATCGACGTCAGTTCGCTCCCATTCCAAATCCCGCTCGGGTCGTTGATCCCGCATCGAATCGAGAACCTGCTCCCCGCCTGCAAGAACATCGGCACCACGCACATCACGAATGGCTGCTACCGTCTTCATCCCGTCGAGTGGAACATCGGCGAAGCCGTCGGCGAACTCATCGCGTTTTGCCTCGCCAAGAAGCGGGTGCCCCGTCAGGTCCGCAAGGACGAGAAACTCCTAAAAGACTTCCAGGCGGGGCTGGTGAAGGCAGGCTTTGAACTCGACTGGCCCGACGAGCTCGCGAAGAAGGCACGGTGAGCCGAAGTTCATCTTCCCTCGCCCGTTTGCACACGGGCCAGCGCGATGTATAATCTCGGTAAGGCCGTGAGTTCCTCTCGCTGCGGCGAGTACGTGACCGTTCACCCGGAATTGTCGGGAGAACTCTATGACGCATCCGAACAAGCGACCGAGCCCGCCGGCGGAAGACGCCTTCCCGCCGGGTTCGATCCTCGGCTTCCTCGCCGGCCGGAACCAGGTCGATTTCGAACTCGATTTCTTCACCCGCGTGCTGTCGGGCGATGCGGAGTTTC
>JAYTGN010000110.1:0-6394 GCA_043733485.1 Gemmataceae bacterium | reverse complement strand
AGTCGCCGGGTGTGCGAGAAACCCGGCGACTTACGTCGCCGGTTCGCCAGGAAAATCAGCGAGTGCCAAAATCTATAGGTACACCCGACCGAGTCGGTCCCTTGCCGCGTGGGGAGTAGCTACGTAAGATTCATAATTCCCACTCGGCGGCAACCTTCACTCAACGCAATCGGTTCAGGAGACGGGAATATGGCGACCAGGGGCGGAAAAGGTCGGCGGAAAGTCGGACGCAAGAAGCGACGCATGCGCGCCAAGATTCGCCACCGCAAGTAGCATCACATCGTTCGCCCGCCGTCCACGACCAGCACTTGGCCCGTGGTCAGCGTCGTACCGGTCGCCAGGTAGATCACGGTATCGGCCACATCGTCGGGGTCCGCCGCTCGCTTGAGCGGTGCCTGTTCTAAATACTTTTCGACTTGAGCCTCGCGGCCCGCCAGCCAGCGCGTGAGGATCGGTCCCGGAGCCACGGCGTTCACGCGAACGTCCGGCCCGAAGGCTCGCGCCAGCGATTGCGTCACGCAGTTGAGCGCCGCCTTGCTCGCCGCATACGGGATCGAACTGCCCTGCCCCGTGAGCCCGGCCACGCTCGTGATGTTCACCACGTTCCCCTTGCGTTCCTGCAAGTGCGGCATCGCTGCCCGCGTGCAGTAAAACGCCCCCTTCAGATTCACCTGGAAGATTTCATCCCACACCTCGTCGGTGAGTGCGTCGAGGTCGGTGTGCGACACGAAGTGCGTGGTGCCCGCGTTGTTCACGAGTACGTCGAGCCCGCCGAGTTCCTGCTTCACACGGGCGATCATGGCCCGCACCTGGGTATCGTCGCCGACCGTGGCTCGATGAAGCAGCACGGGCACCCCGCAGGCGCGAACGAGTTCCGCGGTCTCCTTCGCATCCGCTTCGGACTTCGAATAGTTGACCGCGACGGCGTAGCCGAGCTTGGCGAAGCGGACGGCACACGCCCGCCCCACGCCCGTGGCCGACCCCGTAACCAATGCGACTTTCATAAGGCGATCCGCAGTTAGTTCTTGAGAGTGGTTTTCAGATCCCATTTCGTGGGGCCGAGGGTCACGTCCGATTTGCCGCGACCCTGCGTCCAGATGTACGGCTCGACCTGCAGCAAGTCCACGATCTGTTCTTTGTCGGACACGGGAAGCCGAAGGTCGAGGTCGGCGTGCAGCACGAGCATGTCGCCGGGATCGAACCCGAGGAGTTCTTCGAGGGTGCGGTGCTTATCGCGGTTCGCATAGGAGGGATCGACGCAGACCCAGCCCACGCCGGCCACGTGGAGTTCGGTGCGGACGTGCGGCTGATCGTAGTCGGTATCGGTGGGGTTGGAACCGGGGCGTCGCGGTTTGGCCAGGCGACCGATGAGCACGCGGGCCGGGATGTCGTTGGCTCGCATCGCCGCGACGAAGATAAACGACATGCCGCCGCAATCGGTTTTGGTCCGCGAACACGTTACCGAGGCCCGCTTCTCGTCTTCCTGATCGTACTCGTACTTGTAGTCGTCGCGGAGGACCTTCATCGCGCGGAGTGCGAAGTCGAGCGGTGGCTCGGCCTTCGCGCGGCGTAGCTTCTTCGCGTCGAGCCATTCTTTGAACTCCGGCTTGTCGAAGTCCACGCGCTTGGACGGAGCGAGGTAGAACTTGCGCTCGGCGATGGCGAGGGCCGGCACGTTCGGCGGCTTCTCGTCTTCCTTCAAAAGTACGAGCTTCCGCGAACGCAGTGTCGCCTGGATATCGTGGCGAAGCACGAGCTTTCCACCGGACGTGGGATTGGCGACCGGCACGTCGAAGAGCCGCACCTTGCGGGCGAGAGGGCTCTTCTCAGCAATCAACTTGCCGGCCGGTTCAGTGGTCGTCTTGATCTTGATTTGCGAAGGCAACTCGGGCGGTTCGGGAAGGAACGCGGTCCACCGCGCGACCGCGAAGTTCGTCGTGCGAATCTCGTAGCCGATGCTGGCTTGAATGGTCTGATGCTCGGCGATCTCGATGCGATGTGTCGGCGTCTGGGCGGAAGCCGAACTCAAGAAAAGAATCACCACAAGGGCGGCGACCGAACGCATGAAGTTGGAACGGTCGATGCTCATGAAGGCCCGCCGACTGCTTGCTGAATGGCAGGCATTAAGTTGTTTCCTATCGCGAAGCCGCAAGCGGCAAACGTTACGGGCGATCCGTCGCCGGAGAGTCGTGATTCTGTTGGCACGCTGTTGAGCCGGCAATCAACCCGCCTTCGCCGTCGACTCGATCGCAGGTTGCGTGAGGTAATCGATGACCTCGCGCTGCACGTTCTCGACTTCGGCCCGATATCCCCCCGACACCAGGGGCAATTCTTCGGGGCGGCTACTCATCCGCAACCGCGTGAGCAGGTCGAGCAGATACGTCACCCGATTCCGAGCGACACTGAGTTCTCGATCATTCCGAATCATGCTGGATCTCCACGACACCTCGGCGCCGTCCATCGCGTTTAGTCTGCCAGAATGCCAGGAATTGTTCAAGCGGTTCGCCGAGAAGCATGTCGGGGCGTACCCAGAAAACACTTGCTCCAAGTTCGTCATCGGCACGAGCATGGTCGAAGAGCACCGCCGTTTCCGCCGGGCATTCCTCGGAGCGGAATTCATTCCGCATGACCAAGATCACGTCCACATCGTTCGGATCGTCGACATCCGAAACGTAACTGCCGAATACTATCAGCCGATCCAGATAACCGGTGGCTCTCGCCAACTCGAATATCCGAAGAAGGCGGTTGGTAACGGTCTGCCTCTGGGCCGAACCGGAGCCGAAGCGGGCCATCACCTCATCGAATGTGACGGGGTACTTCCCTTCCGGAAGATCACCGAACTCGTTGAATTCCGGTAATGGCATCCATTTGTCCCAGAACGAACCGTACGACTGATGCGTCAGTCGTACTCGCGTTTCAGTTCGATCTTGCGGATGTCCTGAATGTCCTCGACCACGATGACGGGGACGTACCGCTGGGAGTTCGGCGCTTGGACGAACTGGATCCGGCCTTTCATTTCAACCCAATCGAAGTCGTTGATTCCGCTCAGGGTTCCATTCTTCAGCACGATCCGAACCTTGAGTGGCACGGTGTCGGCGGCGCAGCACGTCATCTTCAGACGGAACAAAGTGAACTGGCGATGATCGTTCGCACTCAGCCAACGAATCCGCCCTTCCGCGACGGCTGTCTGCCCTTGCATCCGCTCGCGCATCCCCGGGTCGATGGCCGCGTCGATCAGGCCGTTGAAGTCTGTCATCGCCCCGTTCCGGTCGTCGACTGCCGCGATGGTGAGCGCATCATCGCCACCGAGAAGCATCCTGATCCGATCTTGGCTGAACCCGGAGTTGGGGACGCCGATCAGGAACAAGCCGACCGGGAACGACAGAACCACGAGGCGCGAGAATACCCACGAGAGTTCGTGATTGTGCGCGTCGTTGTGACGATCGCAGCCACCTGCGAGCCAAAGGCTCATCGCCCAAAGGATGACCAAGGCGAGGACAGCGAGTGCGCCGATCAGCACCGGGATGTGGAACTTCAAAGCGAGGATGTACCCGAGTTGACCGTTCCGGTACATCAGGATCCCGACCAGCCCGAAAACCCCGGCGACGAAGAGAGTCAGGAATTGCTCGGCGACGTGTCCGCGGAACGAAGCCCCGAGTTCGTGCTGATGGTCATGAGCCACGACTGAACCTCTTGACTGAAGATGCCGGGCTAGGTTCCAGCACCCTAACCTCAACGCGGATCGGGGTCAATCCTTCACATCAGACTCCGGTCGCTGACGCATCCGCTTCGCCGATTCATTTGACATGTCGCAAACGGAGTGTAGCCTTCCCGCGCTTCCATTCCCGTTCGTCAATTCGGAGGGCGTCATGAATACCCAAGTGAAGCTGAGCATGGTGGCCGGTCTGGTCATGCTCGTGTTCGGCGCAGGCGGAAGTCGGGTCGGGAGTTGCGCCGAATCCAGAAAGCCGCACGGCCAGCAAGGCCCGGAAGCGGCCCCACGAAACGCTTGTTTTCATGGCGAATTCGACGATCATGGCCGGAACAATTTTGTCGAGGGCGATCGGGTCATATAAGCCGAAGTCAACTCATGCGTTGTAAGTGGTGCTCGCGGTGGTGCCGCCGCGGCCGGTCCAGTTGGTGTGGAAGAACTGGCCGCGGGGCTTGTCCGTGCGTTCGTAGGTGTGAGCGCCGAAGTAATCGCGCTGGGCCTGGAGCAGGTTCGCCGGCAAGTTGCCCGTGCGGTAGCCGTCGAAGTAGGCGAGGGCCGCGGACATCGCCGGCATCGGGATTCCGTTCGTTGCCCCGGCGGCAATCGCACGACGCCAGCCGGCCTGAGCGTGAGCCATTTCCCCCGCGAAGAACGGATCGACCAGCAGGTTCACGAGCTTCGGGTTCTTATCGAAGGCTTCCTTGATCTTGCCGAGGAAGGCGCTGCGAATGATGCAGCCACCGCGCCACATGAGGGCGATGCCGCCGTTGTTCAGTTCCCAGCCGCTCTCCTTGGCCTGAGCCGCCATCAAGGCGTAACCCTGGGCGTAGGAGACGATCTTGCTCGCATAAAGAGCCATCTCGACGTCCGCAATGAACTGCTCTCCTGGGAGCGCGGGCGTCCCGCCCGCTCCACCGAAAGCGGCCGGGACGGCCGCGCTCCCAGGGCCTTTCAAGATCGCGCTCGCAGCCACGCGTTCGTCCTTCTGCGACGAGAGACACCGTGCGAACACGGCCTCGGCAATCAGCGTGAGCGCGACGCCGTTCTCCGTCGCGGCATCGACCGTCCACTTCCCCGTCCCCTTCTGCCCGGCCTTGTCCAGGATGAAATCGACGAGCGGCTTCTTGGTCTCGGGGTCGGTGTAGCCGAAGATCTCGGCCGTGATCTCAATGAGATAGCTGTCGAGGACGCCCTCGTTCCACTTCGCGAAGACCTTCTGAAGTTCCGGCGGGGCCAGCCCGCACAGATCCTTCAGCAACTGGTACGACTCGCAGATCAGCTGCATGTCTCCGTATTCGATGCCGTTGTGAACCATCTTAACGAAGTGCCCGGCCCCTTCCGGCCCGACCCAATCGCAGCACGGCACGTCCGCGCCGGTGGCGTTGTCCTTGGCCTTGGCGGCGATCGATTGGAAGATCGGCTTGATAGCGGGCCAGGCTTTGATGTCGCCGCCGGGCATGATGCTGGGGCCTTTCAGCGCGCCTTCCTCGCCGCCGGAGACGCCCGAACCGACGAACAGGATGCCCTTGGAAGCGAGTTCCTTCATGCGGCGCGTGGTGTCCGGGAAGTGCGTGTTGCCGCCGTCGATGAGGATGTCGCCGGGTTCGAGGAACGGGGCGACCGTGGCGATGGTGTCGTCCACGGCTTTGCCGGCCTTCACGAGCATCATGACCTTGCGAGGCTTCTTGATCGCCGCCACGAGTTCCTGCGGCGTATGGGCTCCGACGAACTTCTTCCCCTTGCCGCGGCCGGCGAGGAACTCGTCCACCTTCGCGGTGGTGCGGTTGAACACGGCGACGGTGTAGCCGTGCGATTCCATGTTGAGCACGAGGTTCTCGCCCATGACGGCGAGTCCGATGAGCCCGATGTCGGCGGTGGGTTCAGCCATGATGCAAGCCCCAGGTTGGTGTGCAGACGAGAGCGTGGAGGAATTGTAGAAGGGCAGGCGGATGTCGGTTAGCGCGAACGAGCCGAGTGTGTACGATGAGGAGCGGAGCGCGACATCGTTGGAGTTGCTACTTCATAGAGCCGAGGCGATTATAGTCTTCCTGAGATAGTTCCGCTGACAGAGTTGCGGAATGCGTCTCGATTCGTCCACTGACATGGCACCAGCCATGAAGCCGGTCGGCCACTTCATTGACGATCTCTTCGGTCTCGTCGTCCGCGCCGGAGGCACGAATCTCCAGTAGCAAGCGAAGCAGCGCGTCATTCAGTGCTTCGAGATGAACCCCTTCCGCCGCCATCACTTCTACGGCCGAGTTCAGAGCGAGTGTGCGGTTCGCCGAATCCCAGGCCGATTTCATTCGTTCATAAGGCGATAGCATTGCTTCTCCTCCACAACTCGTTCATCGGGAGTATTTGATCCAGCGGCTAACGGTCGCATTCAGTGCCGACTCGTACTCCTGCAGCGTCATCGGGCGGGCCGGTTCGATCAGCACATGAGTCGGGCTATCCTGCCGATATTGTAGCTCGGATCCCAAATCGTTGGTGTCGATCTCCCAGACGGGATCTTTTCCGGAGCCTCTGAGTACCAACGGACGACGAAACGGCATCAAGTTCATCGGATCATCTGGGGCAGTCGAAAGCGGGTGCAGTCCCGTAGGTGTCCTTACTTTCCGTTCCGTCCGAGCCGGTGGCCACCCACGGCACGGCCTCGTGGACGTGGCCGCTTCGCGTACCGCT
>JAYTGN010000109.1:0-6406 GCA_043733485.1 Gemmataceae bacterium | reverse complement strand
TCTTGCGGCAAAAGATGACCGGTTCCGCGCACGTAGTCGATTTCTTCTCGCTGGTCGTGAGTTGCTATCTCGTGCCGCTCGGCGGTGGGCCGGATGTGCTGCTCGAAGCACCTTCGGACTGGCGCGAACGCGTCGCGGCCACGCTCGAGACGTTTCGCACTGCGGATGGCGGTTACGGCAAGACCCCCGCCGCACTTTACGGCAGCACCTACACCAGCTTCCTCGTCGTGCTCTGCTTGCAACTTTTAGACAAGCCGATCCCGAAGCCGGAACGCCTGACAGCGTTCGTGCAATCGCGCCGACGCCCCGACGGCGGCTACGTCGAAATTTCCGCCATGAAGCGCAGCGGCACGAACCCGACCGCGGCAGGCGTCGGCTTGCTGCAAATTCTCGGCGCGTTCGACGATGAAGCCAAACATGCCGTGACCAACTTCCTGACCGCCCTGCCCTCTCCGCTGGAAGGCGGGTTCCGCGCCAACGACCGCATCCCCGCCGCCGATTTGCTTTCGACGTTCACCGGAAGTTGGACCCTGGAACAAATTGGCACCGCGAGTCAACTCGACTGGCCATCGATCCGCGAGTATGCCGAATCGTGCGAGCAACCGAGCGGCGGCTTCCGCGGCGGCCTCTGGGACGATGCCGCCGATGTCGAGTACACTTTCTACGGCCTAGGAACGCTGGCCCTGGCGGAATTGCTTGAGTGAACCTCAAAGCGTGAGAGTCGTACGCAAGCAGGCGTCCACCCGAGCCATCGTCGCACGACTCAATGAGCCAATCAGTTTGTGAATCAAGGCCCATTCGATGGTCGCCACGTTGATGCAGGAAACGACCGAATCGTGCAGCAGGCCGGACTGCTTTCCCTCAGGAGTGTTCACTTCGATCAGGTGCGCGGTCGACTGGCCTACGGAACGAAGGTTTGAAGTGATTTGAACGACGATGGTATTCGCGAGTCGGGAGTTGTCGAGATCGTTCTGAATGATGATGCACGGCCGCAATTTTCCGCCAGCCCCGGAGGCGAACGGATACCACGCAAGTGCGACATCACCGCGATGGAGGCTCACTTCTTCAACTCATCGTAGCGGTCGTAGTCATCCATCTTCGGATGGTTCCACCCCTCGGCAAACGCCCGATCGATGGCCGGGTAGGACTCCCCGGGAATCAGGGGACCTCGCTCTTGCAGTTGAAAGTACACCTCGGTGGGAAGCAAGACGTACGAACGGTTTGTGGAAGGATCGATTAGCTGCACCAGCCCATCGCTTCCTTCGACGATGGCTCGGCTCTGTGCTTCAGTTAGATAGGCATTCATTGCTGTCCCCCTTTGCATATCCTACTTGTACGGCGCATTGACAACAAGCGGACCAACCCCGAGACAGTCGATGGCGCTCACCACTCAAAACCTTGCCAAGGAATACCCGACCCGCTCGGGGCCGCTCGCCATCTTGCGCGGCATCAACCTCGCGTTGAACCGCGGCGACTCGCTCGCCGTCACCGGGCCATCCGGATCCGGCAAGAGCACGCTGCTCCACATCCTCGGCACCCTCGACAACCCGACCTCGGGAACTGTGTCGCTCGAAGGCACCGATCCCTTCGCACTCCCTGAAGCGGAACTCGCGGCGTTTCGCAATCGCCGCATCGGCTTCGTTTTTCAGGATCACCATTTGTTGCCGCAGTGTTCGGTGTTGGAGAACGTACTGATCCCGACGCTGGTGAACCGCGAAACCAAGCCCGCGGACACCGAGGCCTATGCCCGCGTGCTGCTCGATCGCGTCGGCCTCGGCAGCCGGCTTCAGCATCGCCCCGCGGAACTTTCCGGCGGCGAACGCCAGCGCGTCGCCGTCGCCCGTTCGCTCGTCCTCAAACCGACGCTCCTGCTCGCGGACGAACCGACCGGCAACCTCGACCGCCTCAACGCCCAGGCCGTCGGCGAACTTCTCCTCGAACTCCACCGCCAGGAAAACACCATCCTCGTCGTCGTCACGCACAGCGCCGACCTCGCGAAGCTGTTCGCCACGCGAATGGAAATGAACGACGGCACGCTGGTGAGCGCGTAATCACCATGTTCACCATCCCCAAATTCATCGCCCGCAATCTCGCCTGGCACTGGCGCGGCAACCTCGCCGTGCTGCTCGGAGTCGCGGTCGGTTCAGCGGTTCTCACCGGTGCCCTGCTCGTCGGCGATTCGCTGCGTGGAAGCTTGCTCACCCGCGCCGAACGGCAACTCGGCGGCATCGACCACGCGGCCCTGTTCCAGAAGCCGATTCGTGCCGCCGTCGCCGACGGCCTGCCCGGCAAGACCGCACCCGTGCTCATGTTGAGCGGCTCGATCCAGGCCGGCACCGCCGACACCGGCACCTTCCTCGGTCGCGTCACGGTACTCGGCATCGACCATCGCTTTCGGCCCGGCGGTACCGCAGTGAACTGGAACGACATTCGGACCAGGGGCATTTCGCCGATTGTGCTGGGACAGAGCGTGGCGGGGCGGCTCAAGGTGAAGGCTGGCGACCGCATTCGGCTCTCCGTGCCGCGTTTTTCCGATATTCCTCGTTCCTCGTCTCTGGCCAAACGTGGAGTCGCGGATGCGACTGCCTCCGTGCCGTTCATCGTGGACAGTGTGCTTCCGGAGGATGCACCGGAGACCGACTTCAACCTCGCGCCGACACCGACCGCTCCGTTGAATGTGTTCGTGCCCATCGGCGTTCTCTCGAACCTCGTTCGCGATGAATCGGATCGTGCGGATGAACCCATCGCCAATGCTCTCTTCTGCTCGGGGTCGACTCTCGACGAGTTGAATGCGGCGCTCCGCAAGCAACTTCGACCAGCAGATTACGGCTTGAGGCTGCGAACGCCTTCGCGGCACGAGCGCTACCTGAGTGTGGAATCGGAGCAACTCGTGCTGCCGCCCGCGATGGCCGAGGCGACCGAGAAAGCCGCTGCGGAACTCAAGCTGCGGGCGGAGCCGACCATCGTTTATGTCGCCGATACGCTGCGGCACGAGAAGCGCGAGATTCCCTACCCCGTGATCGCGGGGCTGAACCTCGTGGCTGAGAAACCACTCGGACCGTTCCTTCCCAAAGGCGTTTCCGAACTCAAGGACAACGACGTCGTACTCGTGGATTGGCTCGAAAACCCGCTCGGCAAGTTGCCGCCCGGCTCGCAACTCACGCTGACTTATTTCAATCCGGATGTCGAAGGCGAAGGCAAACTCGAAACGGCCGAACTCACGCTTCGCGGCACCATCCCGCTCACCGGCGTCGCCAACGACCGCGACCTCACGCCGGAGATTCGCGGCGTCACCGACGAACGTCCTGGCGCCGGCTTGTTTAGCTGGGATCGTCCGCCGATGCTGCCCAAGGAGAAGATCAAGGAACGCGTGCCGGACGACAGCCCGCGGGCTCGCTTCTGGAATGCGAATAAGGCCACGCCGATGGCCTATGTAAACCTGGCGACCGCGAAGAAATTCTTCACCAGCCGCTTCGGTTCGATCACGTCGATCCGCGTGGTTCCCGCACCAGGCGAATCGCTCGATCAGACTGCGGAGAAGCTCGGCCCTGAGATTCTCAAGCACCTCGACCCGGTAAAATCCGGTCTCGCCTTCGATCCCATTCGCGAGCGGCTCTTCACCGCGAGCCACGGCGGCACCGACTTCGGAGGCCTGTTCCTCGGCTTCAGTTGCTTCCTCATCGCGGCCGCACTCATGCTCGTCGGGCTGCTCTTCCGCCTGGCGCTCGATCGCCGCGGCAAGGAAGTCGGGCTGCTGCTGGCGACGGGCTACAGCGTGAAACAAGTACGAAGCTTGCTACTCGGCGAAGGCCTCGCCCTCGCCGCGATCGGCGCGGCCATCGGGCTCGTCGCGGCAGTCGGGTACAACGCGCTGATGCTGAAGGTGCTGCTCGCGCTTTGGCCCGACCCTGAAGTCGCGAAGATCCTGAAGCCCCACTCGTCCGCGACGAGTTTCGCAATCGGCTTCGGGGCCACGGGCCTGATGTCGCTCGTCACGCTGTGGCTCAGCATCCGGAATTTGGTGAAGGTGACGCCGCCGGCGTTGCTACGAGGCGAAACGACGCAAGGCGGAAACGTGCGCTACCGTCCTTCGCGACGTTCTCTCGGTCTGATCATCATTTTCGTGCCTCTCGGAGTGTCGTTGATTCTTGCGGGCGGGATCGCGTCAAATCCGGACGAGCAGGCCCTCGCGTTCTTCGGGGGGGGGACGCTCTTGCTCACGGCCGGGCTCGCTAGTCTTTCGCGCTCGTTGAAGCGAACACGTCATCGCGAGGTGAAGTCTCTTGGGCAACTCGCCATTCGGAACGCCGCGCGCAATCCAACTCGCAGCCTGCTCACGGCGGCGCTCCTGGCTTCGGCGGCGTTCCTGCTCGTCGCGGTCGAGAGCTTCCGGCGCGAACCGGGTAAGGACTTCGGCGAGAAGTCCGGCGGCAGCGGTGGCTTCAACCTGCTCGCCGAGGCCGACGTACCGCTCTATCAACTTGCCGGCACGCCGCTGGAAAAGATGGAAGCCTTCCCCCTGCGGCTCCGCACCGGCGACGACGCTAGTTGTTTGAACCTGTTCCAGGCCTCGCGGCCTCGCCTCCTCGGCGTCCCCGATTCGTTCATTCAGCGCGGAGGATTCCAGTTCTACGAGACCGCCGCGAAGACGCCCGAAGAGAAGGCCAACCCCTGGCTGCTTCTGAATCGGAAGCCAGATCCGTTCCTGGCCGTCTCTGATCGAAGGGCCACCGAGGCGGAGACGAACGCGAACGCGGCTATCCCCGTGTTCTGCGAACAGAACACGGCCTTATGGATGCTCAAGACTGGTCTCGGCGGCATCGTGAAAGTACCGGACGACAGCGGCAACGACATCAATTTGAAGATTGTCGGCACGTTCGCCGATAGTCCGTTCCAGAGCGAACTGATCATGTCCGATTCGAACTTCGTGCGGCTCTTTCCGAAGCAAGAAGGCTACCGCGTGTTCCTCGTTCGTACGCCACAGGGAACCGAAGCCGAGACCGCTCGTTCACTAGAACTCGGCCTGCGCCGCAACGGTCTCACCGCGACGCCGACGCGGGAGCGCGTCGCCGCGTATCAGGCCGTGATCGGTGCCTACCTCTCGACCTTCCAACTGCTCGGCGGCTTCGGATTATTGCTCGGTGTACTCGGCCTCGCGGTCGTGGTGCTCCGCGGGGTCTGGGAACGCCTCGGCGAACTCGCGCTGCTCCGCGCCGTCGGATACCCCACTCGGTCACTTCAGGTTCTCGTGCTTACTGAGAACGCGATGCTCCTCGTCGTCGGCCTCGCCATCGGCGTTCTCGCGGCACTAATCTCGGTCGCCCCGCACGTGGTCGCCGGCGCGACGGTCCCGTGGGTTCGCCTCGCGGTCATGCTCGGAATCGTGGTCGTGGCCGGTTTATGTGTGGCATCTGCCGCCACGGCGGGTATCCTGCGAGTGCCTGTAATCCCCGCATTGCGAAGGGAATAACATGATCCGTCTCGGCATCCTCGACTTCGACACGTCGCACTGCACCGCGTTCACCACGCGCTTCAACAACGTCGGCGTGGCCGAAGATCAGTTCGTTCAAGGGGCCAAGGTCGTCATCGGCTGCCCCGGCGAATCGACACTCGCGCCGAAGTTCATCCCACAGTATACCGAGGCGATGAAAAAGCTCGGCGTGCCGCTCGTGGACAAGCCCGAAGAGATGATCGGCAAAGTGGACGCGATGTTGATCGAAGCGGTCGACGGCACCGTTCACTATGAGCGGGCCAAGCCGTTCCTCGAAGCCGGGCTGCCCTGTTTCATCGACAAGCCTTTCACCTGCTCGGTTGCGGATGCGAAGAAGATCATCGCGCTGGCCGAGAAGAAGAAAGTGGCCATCTTCTCGTCGTCGTCGCTGCGCTACGCTCCGGAAGTGGTCGAGTTCACGCAAGACCCCAAGCCGGGCAAGTTGGTCGGTTGCATGGTCTACTGTCCGGCGTCGCTGTCGCCAATTCCCGAGCGCAACGCGGGGCTCTTCCACTACGGCATCCACGGCGTCGAGGTACTCTACACGCTGATGGGGCCGGGCTGCCAGCGCGTGACCTGCACCCACGAAATGGGCACCGACGTGGTGACGGGCACCTGGAAGGATGGCCGCATGGCCACGCTTCGCGGCATCCGCGACGGTGCCTCGGGGTACGGCTTCACGGCCTTCAGCGAGAAGGGCGTGAAGAATGTCACCGTCGGCACTTCGGTCATTTATCGCGAGTTGTGCAAAAAGATCGTCGAGACCTTCGAGAAGAAAGCCTCAGTGCTCGATGCGTCGATCACGCTCGAGATCGTGGCCTTTATCGAGGCGGCGAACAAGAGCGGTGAGAATCACGGCGCGGTCGAGACGTTGAAAATCTAACAGTTTAGCCGCGACGCGCAGTCTGCGGAGCG
>JAYTGN010000108.1:0-16189 GCA_043733485.1 Gemmataceae bacterium | reverse complement strand
GAAACCCGGTTTCCAAAGCAGAAACCGGGTTTCGATCAGTTCACGCCACCGAGCGATTGAATCGCCTCGGAGGCCGAGTCGTAAAGCGCCCAGTGGTTGTCGAGGTTGGTGATTCGCAGCAGTTCGCGGATGTTCGGGTTCACGCCGGCGAGGACGAGGTCGCTACCGCGATCGTGCAGCACGTTGTGGCAACGCAGCAGGAACGTGATGAACGCCGAGCCGAAATACTGGACCGCGGACAGATCGATGATGATCTGGCTCGGCGGGTCTTCGCGCAGCGGGGCGAGCACCATCTGAGCCGCAGGCTCCAGGAGCGTCTCGGGCAGGTGCTCGACCTGCGGAGACGGAATGATCACGGCGACGTCTCCGTGCCGCTTCACCTGGAAGAATTCGTGAGCCAGGGCCTCATCGGTGGCCATGGAGGTTCCTTGCTGGAATCGGGACGAACGGGCGAGCGTGTCCCAATCGTAATCGGATACTCGGCGCGAATCAAGCATCGAGATTGAGCGGTTCCAAGCGAACGACCTCAAAGAAGTTGCAACTTTCCTGGTGACTTCTTCCCAAAGTGGCTTTTGGAATGCGACTTACGGCAAATGGAAAGTGGTGTTGACACGAGTCCGCCTAACCTGGACTATATTCCTTGTAGAGCCTCTTCTCTGTTCCGGCCCCATCGTTCCGAAGCACAAGCGGAAGAACGATGGGGTTTTTTCGTTGAGACTTCTTCCGACCCGTCGAACCCCGCGCGATAAGATGCCTCCGAAGCCTGGCCCGGAGCCGAGTATGTCCCTTGCCGATCAATTTCCGCAGATCACGAAGCGCGACGAACCGCTCGCGCCGCACACCCACCTGAAGATCGGCGGGCCGGCCGAGTTCCTCCTGCAACCGCGATCGATCGAGGAACTGCAAGCGGTACTCGCCGCGTGCCAGGCGCAGAACGTCCCGGTGCGGATGCTCGGCGGCGGGTTCAATCTGCTCGTTCGCGACGATCCCGTTCCCGGTGCCGTCGTTCGCCTCACGGCCTCGGCCTTCACCAAAATCGAAGGCGAAGGAAAGCGGATCGTCGCTGGCGGCGGCGGGCAACTGTTCGACCTCATTGCGTTCTCGGTTCGTCGTGGGCTCGCCGGGCTCGAAACCCTCGTCGGCATCCGCGGCACCATCGGCGGCAGCGTCCGCTGCAACGTCGGCGACCGATCCGGCGAGATCGGCCAATCCGTGCAGCGCGTCACCGTGCTCACCGATGCCAACACGATTCAGACCCGCAACCGCGACGAACTCAATTTCACCGAGCATCAAAGCGACATCGACGAACCCGTGATCCTGTCCGTCGAGTTTGAATTGGAGAAGGACGTCCAGCCCTCGATTCTCAAGCGGATGTTGAAGGCCTGGGTGATGCGGAAGGCGTCGGAGCCGTTCAGCTTTCAGCACGCGGCGCGGCTCTTCCGCAATCCGCCGGGCCAGCAGGCCGCGACCCTCATCGACCGCGCCGGCATGGGTAAGTCCAAGATCGGCAGCGCCGAACTGAGCGATCGCAACGCAAACTACGTGGTGGCGCATGCGGGCACCACGGCCGCCGATATCCTGCACCTCGTCGATCATTTGCGCGATCGAGTGAAGGAACGCACCGGCGTGGCGCTCGACCGCGAACTGCACATCTGGTGAAACCTTTGGCCCGGAAGCCGCGAAAATCGAAGGACGCGATCCCGCACGCGCGGCGCTGGCGCTCCGTCGCGGCGATCGCGATCACGCTGGCTCTGGCCGGCGGCATACTTCTCGCTTTCAACTGGTTCGGCGATGAAGCCCTGCGACACATCGGTTCCCGCGAACGCTTCCGCGTCGTCTTCGCCGACATTCACTGCGATCCGCCGCCCGGCCTCGAACGGCACACCTTTCTCACCGAAGTTCGATACGTCTCTCAGTTCCCCGAATCGTTCAACGCAATCGACGAACCGGATCGCGAACGCCTGGCAAAGGCGTTCGCGGCTCATCCCTGGGTCGAATCCGTGGAGGGCATTTCGGCGGAGGCGGGGAATGCGGTGACGGTGAAGCTGAAGTTTCGGGTGCCGGTGATGGCCGTTCGCGTGAATGCGGGCGCGGTACGGCTCGTCGATTCTCACGGCGTGCTGCTGCCGGAATCGGAGCCGCCGCGCGGCGTCGCGGAGCTGTTGAACATCGTGCCGGCTCCGAAATCGGATGCCGGTAAAATCTGGACGGATGACACGGTGACGCGGGCGCTCGATCTCGTGAAGACGTATCGCCCCGCGAGCCTGGAACTCACGCCAAAGGATTGGCGTCTGGTTCAAGCAAACGGCAAGACGATGCGCGTGGCCCGGTGAATCGCGCTCATCCGGGGTGCTGGTTTTCCCAGGTCAGGATGTGGTGCATGAGGTCGGGCGACTCGACCTCGGCCGCGGGCAGCGGCCATGAGAATCGTTCGGCGGCCGCGAGTTGTGCCGCGGCACCTCGGCTCTTCGGCTCGTTCCACAGTTGAACGAAGCGGCCGATCGCTCGACCGCGACGGCTGAGACGCTTCACGCACGACCAGGCATCCGCTTCCGTGCGCGACGCCTCGACGAGCAGTTCGGTCCAGTCCGCCACCCACTCGGCGAGCATGCGGCCTTCGATATCGCCGAGACCGCGCGTGAGTGCCTCATCGCGCAGCGCATGGCGCAAAAGCGGATCGCAAGAAATCGACATTCCGGCTCCCCCAGCCCATCTCAATCGGCGTCGCGAGCGGGGCCTCGGCCCGAGCCGATCCCCCAGAGCCCCACTCGCAATCGCCCGAACCACTCGTGATCGTTTGAACGGGGCGGCGTATATCGGCGCGGTGCCAGTTCCGCAAGCGAACTCGGCACCGATTGAAAGAAGTGCCTGGATCGGCCGGTTCGATGCCTTCCCCAGTTTCACACAATCGCCAGAAGCGCCCGTTCTGGCCTTTTCCACTCAACCTCCCGCCTTCTCCCATCCGATACCTTTTGCAGATTGAGCGAACTCCGCACCGGCCGCGCGCGCCGGACGTTCAGCAGGAACCCTACCATGTGCATCAGATACCTTGCCGGCCTCGTTTGCTTGTTGACGGCGGCTGAAGTGAGTGCCCAACCCGCGGCCCCGCCGGCCCCTCCGGCCGGGCCGCAACAGATGTTGCCTGCCCCGGACGCTCCCGCGTCGAATATCGATCTGGGAACGGGGTCCGAATCTTGGAAGATGTCCGGCCCGCGATTCTGGGTGAACGGCGAATACCTGCTGTGGTTTATTCGGCCCGTCCGGACGCCGGAACTGATTCAGACGGTGCCGTCGTCCGTCGCGCTGAACTCGTTCGCGGCCGGCACCTCGCTGCCGGACGGTTCCACGACTCGCTTCTTCCCGAACTCGAAGAATCTGGACTTCGGGGCCTTCAGCGGCGTCCGCGGCACCGTCGGTACCACCTTCGAACACTTCGGAGTCGAAGCCAGCTACTTCTTCCTCGGCGAACAAACCAAGAGTGCGAGCCTCTTTAATAGCGGCGTGCCCGTGAGCGTGGCCGAGACCTACTTCCGCGCCGGCACCGGCACCCCAATCAGCCTGCTCGCTTCGCTCGACGGCATCTCGTCCGGTGGGATCGCGGCCTCGGTCAGTAGCAAACTCGACGGTGCCGAACTGAACGCCCGGCTCCCCTCCTACAACTTCCTCACCGACAGCACCGACGCGATCGTCGGCTTCCGCTACTTCAACCTCGAAGAGAAGATCAACACCTCGTTCCGCTCGGACTTCCCGAACGGGAACTCGGTACACATTCGCGATTCGATCACGACGAAGAACCAGTTCTACGGTGGGCAGGTCGGGCTCAACGGCAAGATCAACGGCGTGGAACGCGGCCTCGGCTTCGACGCCACCGGCAAGCTCGCCCTCGGCGGCGTGCGGCAGCAGGCGACCCTCGAAGGGTCGAACACCATCTTCACGCCGGGCCAGCCGGCAGACGTGGAGCAGGGCGGGCTCTTCGCTCGCGGCGCCAGCCAGGGCACCTTCACCCGCGATAAGTTCGCCATGATCTACGAGCAGACCTTCAACGCGACCTATAACTTCAATCAGTGGGCTCAGGTCTACTTCGGCTACTCGATCATCTGGATCAGCAGCGTGCAGCGGCCGGGGGAAGCGATCGACCGCGTGGTGAACGACTCGCGGGCGCGGTTCATCGCGAACCCGCCGATGAACAACACCGCGGATCGCCCGGCCTTCCGTTGGAACGCCAACGACTTCTGGACCCAGGGCATGACCTTCGGCCTGCGGTTGCAATACTGATGTGGTTGAAGCCCACCCGTTGCCACGGGTGGGCTTGATGGATTCTCAACATGCTCACCACCGAACTCGTCGAACGCATTCTCACGACCATTCCCCTTCGCACGGTCGGCCTGCTCGGCGACCTCTTCCTCGATCGCTACCTCGACATCGACCCGGCCCGCGACGAGCCATCCGTCGAAACCGGCCTCACGGCTTATCAGGTAACGGGCGTCCGCTCCTATCCCGGCGCGCTCGGCACGGTGTTGAACAACCTCGCGGCTCTGGGCGTGGGCCGAATTTATCCGATCTCCGTGATCGGCGACGACGGCGAGGGCTACGAGCTTCAACAAGCGCTTCGCAAGATCCCGGCGGTTGACATGGGCGGGCTGGTCACGACGGCAGGCCGTCGGACGCCGACCTATACGAAACCGATGTACGGCACGAAGGAACTGAACCGGCTCGACATCAAGAATCGCACGCCGACGCCGTCCGCGTTGGAAGATGCGATCCTGAGGTTGCTGGATGAAGCGTGGCCGCGGCTCGATGCGCTGATCGTGTTGGATCAAGTGAGTGAAGAGGATTGCGGCGTGGTGACGAAGCGCGTTCGCGAGCACTTGGCGGAACTGGGCGAACGCGACCCCGGCAAGTTCGTGCTGGCGGATAGCCGTGAACGAGTCGGCCTTTTTCGCAACATCTGCGTCAAGCCGAACCGAGATGAACTTCGGCGCGCATATCGGGAGCTGCCGCCGCTCGAAAGCATCTGCGCCTTCGTGGAGCTGACGGGTCAATCCATGACTCAAGCGGAGTTAGCGTGGCTCGCCGCAGATCGAGTGATGGCGTCGGAATTGCTGGTGCTGTTCGCCACGGATGGAGCGGAAGGTACCGTCGTTGCCTGGGGCGAATCGAGCGACACCGATCTTGCGGGAAGCCTGTTGAGCGTTCCCGCGTATCCCGTCGCCGGTCCAATCGACATTTGTGGTGCGGGCGATAGCTGCTCGGCGGGGATCACGTCCGCGATGGTTTCCGACGCGACGCACGAAGAGGCCACCGCGTTCGGAAACCTCATCGCCAGCATCACCATTCAACAGATCGGCGTGACCGGAACCGCGACCCCAGAGCAAGTTCGGGCGCGATGGCGAGAAGTGCAATGAGCAATCCCTGGTTCAACCGCACCGTGATCGGGGCCGGCATCACCAGCTTCCTCGCGGACGCCGGTTACGAGATGGCCACGGCCATCCTGCCCGCGTTCCTCCTCACACTGGGACTGCCTCCGGATGCCGCGGCGCGGGCCGTTGGCGCGATCGAAGGCACCGCCGACCTGCTCTCGAACGTGGTGAAGATCGCCGTCGGCTGGTACTCGGATCGCATTGGGAAACGGAAGGCGTTCGTCGTCTCGGGGTACGTGCTGACGGGCACCGCGTTCGCGCTCTGTGCCCTCGCCGTGGGCTGGCCGTTGGTGCTGCTCGCGAAGTGCATTGCCTGGATCGGCAAGGGTATTCGCGGGCCGCTCCGCAACGCGATCATCACGGACGCAGTCGATCCGCAGCATCGGGGCAAAGCCTTCGGCTTCCACCGCGCCGGCGACACCCTCGGCGCCATCCTCGGCCCGCTGCTCGGCTTCGCCCTCATCCGTTACTGGCTGCCGGAATCGTGGTTCAGCACGCCGGATGAACCGTATCGCGTCGTGTTCCTGCTCACGCTGATCCCCGGCCTCGGCGCGGCACTCGCCTTCGCGCTGCTCATTCGCGAACAGCGGTTCAACCCGAAGCCCGGCCTGCGGCTCGGCGCCTCGATCCGAATGCTGCCCGCAGGCTTCCGCAAGTATCTCGTCGGCATCGGCCTCTTCGGCCTCGGCGACTTCTCGCACACGCTGCTCATCCTCGCCGCCACGCTGCTGCTCACGCCGGAGTATGGGAAGGTGGACGCCGCCGCGATCGGCTTCGCACTTTACGCCTGGAAGAATGCCTGCGGCGCGCTGGCCGCGTTTCCGGCGGGATGGCTCGGCGACAAACTCGGCCATCGGCCCGTGCTCATCGGCGGGTACCTGCTCGGCGTCGCCACCATGCTCGGCTTCGCGATTCTGTTTGCCTCGCAAACCGCGAGCATTGGCTGGCTCGCGGTGCTGTTCGCGCTGGCGGGCGTCTATCTGGCGGTGGAAGAATCGCTGGAACCGGCGATGGCAGCGGACTTGACACCGGACCCCACCGTGCGCGGCACCGCCTTCGGAGTGCTGGCCACCGTGAATGGCCTCGGCGACTTCGTGGCGAGCGTGGGTGTCGGTTCGCTATTTGTTTTGGGTGGCGAAGTCGCGTTCGGAGCCGCGGCAGTTCTGATGCTGCTGGGAACGATGTGGATGCTGCGAATCCGATCCGTCATTTAGCCGCCGGCTTGCCGGCGGTCGATGTTCACGGTCGGGTCACCGCCGGCAAGCCGGCGGCTATATCAGCTCGACTCATCGTCCGACCTTCGCGCCGTCCAGAATCTTCTGTACGCGGTCGCGGTAGTCGGCGGGTAGCTTTTCCACCGATTCCGCGGTCACCTTCTTCTCGCCGTCCTTGACCTCGATCTTCGAGGGCACGGCTTTGCCGTCACCCACGGTTCCTTCGAGGAAGAACTTCACGCCGTCTTCGTCCGCGTCGATGGTGAACTTGCCGTCTTGCACCTTCACCGAGACGCTCCTCGACTTTTGCAAGCCGGGGGGCAACTCGAGTTGCGGGGGCAGCAGCGGGATGGCGTCGAGCGGAGCGGGAAGCAAGGGCAGCAACAACGGATCGACTTCGAGCATCGGAACCTCGCGGATGCCGCGGCGCTCCGGCATCGGGTCCGCCAGCAGGATGCCCTTGGCTTCGCCCTTCTTGCCTTTGCGGAAGTAAACGACATCCACCTTCTCGCCGGCCTTCATGGCGAAGACCGTGCGGATGAACTCGTTCGGGTCGTCGTTCACGGGCTTACCGGCGAACTCGGTGATGATGTCGTTCGCCTTCAATCCGGCCTTCTCGGCCGCGGAATCGGGCACGACCTCGGCTACGAGCACCCCGCGACCGGCGGGCAGGTCGATCTGATCGGCGAGGGCCGCGGGCACCTTCTCCAGACGCACGCCGAGGCGGCTTCCGTTCCCGCGAGCCAGCGGCCTCACGTTTACAATAGGAGGCGGAAGCAGGAGCCCGCCGCCGCGAACGCCCATGAGTTCGCGGGCTTGCTTGAGCAGTTCGTCGGCCTTGGCCGGATCCTCGGCGCGGAGGATCGCCGCCTTGAGCATGAGTTCCTGAGCCTTCTGCATGGCTTCGAGATTCCGAGGGTCGAGCGCGGGCAGCGGATTCGGATTGGGGAACGGTAGGGGCCGAATGCCCGGATTGCGGCCCGGATCGAACCCCGGCGGAGCGGGCGGTTCCTCCACGGGCTTCGGCTTCACCCACGCCTTGCCGACGAGTGCCTTCTCCAGCGATTCGAGTTGCTTGCGAATTTCCTCGACGTTCTCGCCTTTCTTCGCGGCCTCTTCCACGGCCTTGCGAAGCTCGGCCAACTCGGGCGGTGCCCCAAGTCGCACGTCCTTCGGGTCGAACGCGGGCTTCTTGTCTTCGACCTTGGCGGGTTCCTTCTTGTCGTCGGCTCGGGTGAAACCCGAACCCGACAACACCAGCGCGAACGCAGCGACGGCTGCGAGGCGGCTTCGGTTCGGCATCATGTTTTGATTCTCCGGTGCGCGGTGAGCGGCTGCTTCCTATTATTCTGGTAGCGAGCCGCCCACGCAATCGGACTTTCTTCCCGGATTTCGCGATTTCGTGTTTGTGAGAGAAGCCCCCGTGGGGTTCGCCTCTCTCCGGACTACCCTGGGCACACCGAGTACCATCATGACCATCGGCGAACTTCGGTCCCTTCTCGCGCAGGCTCCAGATGCGGGGTTGCACCTCATGTTGCCGGGGGGCGAGTTCGTGCCGGCGCACTTCCACGTCACGGAGGTGGGCCGCGTCCAGAAAGACTTCATCGATTGCGGCGGGACCATGCGTTCCACCGCGAGCTGCTTACTGCAGGTGTGGATCGCCCAGGACGTGGATCATCGGCTGACGACGACCAAACTCGCGGCCATTCTCAAGCTCGCGGCACCGATGCTGAAGTCGGACGAACTGCTGGTTGAAGTCGAGTACGAGCGCGAGGCCGTATCGCAGTTCCCGGTTGCTGGGGCAGAACTCACACCCGCCGGCGTGCTTCTGATTCTCGGCACGAAGCACACAGAGTGCCTGGCTCCGGATCGGTGCGGCGTCCCCGTGGTCGGCTCGGCCTGCGCTCCCGGCGCGGGCTGCTGTTAGCGGGATGAATTACTTCGCTTCCGCTCGATACCACTCGAGCGTTTGCCGCAAGCCTTCCTCGAAGGACACGCTCGGGTCGAAGCCGAGATCGCGGCGGATGCGGTCGATCTTGGCGCGGGAATGGCGCACGTCGCCGGCGCGAACCGGGCCGTGAACGGGAACGGCGTTCGTGCCGAGCAATTTGTTGAGCACCGCGATGAGATCGAGCAGCGTCACACTTCGGCCGGTTCCCACGTTGTAAACCTGCCCCGAGATTCCCGGAACTTCGGCCGCCAGCATCAGTGCCTTCGCCACGTCGGTGACGGAAACGAAGTCGCGGGATTGGAGGCCGTCGCCGTGGACGTTGGGCGTGCGGCCCGCCGTGAGCAGTGCCGTAAAGATGGCGATGACGCCCGAGTACGGGCTGTCCGCGCGCTGGCGCGGTCCGAAGACGTTGAAGAACCGCAACCGCACCGTTTCGAGCGGGTAGACCGCCGCGAAGGACTGGCAGTAGAACTCGCCGGCAAGTTTGGCCGCGGCGTATGGCGAGAGCGCGCAGAGCGGTGTGGATTCATCCTGGCCGGCGGGGTCGTCCGCGCCGCCGTAGGCGCTCGCACTCCCGGCGTAAACGAGGCGGCGAACGCCGGCCTTGCGAGAGGCGTTCAGCACGTTCAACGTGCCGGTCGCGTTGATGGCGTGATTCAGAACCGGATCGTCGATGCTCTTCGCCACGGAAGCCAAGGCTCCGAGATGGAAAACGACTTCGCAACCGGCGACGGCGCGTTCGATGGTCGCAGGGTCGGTCAGCGTTCCTTCAACGATCTCGGGCATCGGTGCGATGTGACCGAGATTCTCGCGGTGGCCGGTGCTGAAGTCGTCGAACACCCGGACGCTCCGGACCGCCGCCGATAGCGCTTCGATCAGGTGCGAACCGATGAACCCCGCGCCGCCCGTCACGAGACAAGTCCCAGGCATCAGTATTTGCTCCCGCTATGAAGGGCGTCGTTCGGTGATGATGTAGATCGCCAAGGCGCGCTTGCGATCGAGTTCTGAAATCGATGCATCGTCTGCTGTCCTGATGATCCACGTTGTGGTGGCCTTTCGCTCTTCATCGTTCAACAGCACGTCGCTTCCGACCATGAGAAGAGCCCGCTCCCGCAGCACCTGGAGGCCAGTATTCGCAAGCGAAGCGCACGCCTCCATGCGCCAGGCTCTCACGATTCGATTGATCCGCCTGTGAACCAACTTGCGGATTCCAAGGTAGAGAGCTTCGAATCCCAGAGGCACATCGTTGGGGAGCGTTGCGAACTTGATGCGGATTAATGCGGTATAACCTGCGCCAGCCAGAAGGGCACCAAGCCACTCGTTGACATCTTTGAAGTAAAGCGGTTTCACGATGAAGTACAAGAATCCCGCGAGCATTCCGTTCGCGACGATAAAGCCCCACCACCACGCACGAAGCCTTAGCCAAGGCCCCCAATCCAGGGCGTGTGGAGGTGCATCGAATACCCCATCGAGATCCAGATAGGTGAGAAGGCCCGCGACGATGCCGGCAACGATGAAGGGAAGGGGCGATTCCACGTTCGGCCTCACCCGATTCCATCGGAAACGATTTCAACGTACTTCGGCCTCTGCCCAGTCAGCCACCCCAGTAACTTTCCGTGAGGCAGTCTCGCCATGCTCCCCACAGAGGGCGTCCCTTTCAAGGGATCGAGCGCGCGAACAACGGCATGGCCGTCGAAGGTCATCTCATAAACGTCCTCGACCGCCTGTGATTCCACGGGACACGATGTTACCAACCCTGCTTGCTTAAGTGCCGCAAGCGTGGTCTTGACCTCACCGAGTGGGAGCAGGCCGCTGACGGCAATTTCGGTCGGGGATGCCTCGACGACGCGCTCGTTCAAGGCGCGAAGGACGACCGCCTGTCGCGGAGTCAGTGTGTATCGCTCAGCCATCGCTCCCTCCCCAGGCTACAGTCACTCGGGCGACTCACCTCATTCTAGCAGTACGGTCGCTCCGTGCGATGCGGAGTAGATCCGAAAACGCAACCACCCGGCCGATTCGACCGGGTGGAGAGTGCATTTGCTCCGTCGCGCTTACTTCCCAGGAGCCGGTACGGTCGGCACCACGGGCAGCGGCTTCGGCACGGGTCCGTCGCTGCCGGTCGTCTTGGGAGCCACGACGGGAGCGGCCACGGGCGGCGCGGATCGCAGCGGCGTATCCGTGTGGCCGACACCCTGATACGGGATCGGGCAGACGTTCTCCCAGCGATGCCATTGAGTCTGGAAGTAGCCGAAGCACGCGCCGGGGCAGAGGGTCGTCTGGTACGGCGTGCAGGTTTTGTGGTGGAACAGCGACTTGCGAACCTTGGAACAGGAGTCGCAGGCGGCAGCGGCGCCGTTGCAGGTCGCACAGCCGAGGTAGTCGCCGGCCATCGCGGGCGCTCCCGCTATCGCGGCCGCGCCGGGTTGGTCCGCGGCGCGAGCCACGCCTGAGAACCCGAGGGCGGTGATCGCCACTGCAACGGGCAGCGAGAACAAACGTAGGATCGATCCGAGCGTCATCGCAAAGACTCCTTTCGAGGGTCGTAAGGGTGCAGTCCGTACACCCGATTGAACTATTTGCGCGGTCCACCGACTGGGATTCCGGTGCCGGCGGTGCGCGGAGCATTCGCTCCGCCTGCGGCTCCGGCACCCGCGCCGGCTCCGCCACCACTGCCCGATCCGCCCATGGAGTATCCGGTGCCGGCGGTGCGGGAGCCGAGGCCGCCACCCATCGTGCCGCCACCGCCTCCACCGCCGCCGTACCAGTGGCCGAGGTTGTTGAACACGGCGGGGTGCCCGGTCGACGGGAAGTTCGGATTCACGCCGGTGGCGAGGAACGATTGGAGGTTCGTGATGTTCTGGTTGAAGCTGGTGAGTTGGTTTTGAAGCTGGAGGTTCTGCTGCTGGAGCAATCCGTTGTTGTTGCCTCCGCCGTAGCCGAAGTTGCCGTAGCCTCCGCCTCCGTAGCCGCCACCGCCTCCGTAGCCGTAGTAGCCGCCACCCGGAGAGACGAGGCTGCTATACGACGAGAACGTGGGCCGGCGCGGCGGAGCGATCGGCTGGGCAGTCGCCTGCTCGGCAGCGAATCCGAGCAAGGCGAGGATCGCAATCGAGGCTTTGTGCGGAAACTTCATCGTGGCGGCTCCGGTCGGGATGGGGTTTCACTTCCATCCTACTCACGGCGACTCGAAGCCGCGAGCGGCTTGTTTCACCTCCAATGAGATCGGCGGCGGTGAGCCCTTGAACTAGGCTCACCGCCGCCGAGGAGGTTTCCACTCGGGGGCGGAGGCCGCACCCCGAGTACATTCGTCGCGATCGTTAGTTGCCGAGCGGAATGATCGGCGTCACGCCGCCTCCGCCGATGCCGCTGTTCGTACCGTTCAGCGGAGAGGCCGCAAAGCGAACCGTGTTAAAAGCACTCGCTCCGTAGATCGCGATGCCGAGAGTCCGTTGGATCGGGGCCAACGTGCGAGCGTACATCGTGTCGAAGGTCGTCAGTGGCTGACCCATGATGAAGATGCGGTCGCCGGGCAGAAGCTGGAAGTTGGTCTTCACTTCGCCCCGCATCGTGATGCCGCACCAATCGACGGGGAGAATCTGGACGTTGCCGCAATCGGTCGGGGCCGGGCGAGCCACCCACAACTTCTTGCTGGACACGGACGAGAGCCCGCCGACGTTCGCCACGGCATCGAGCACGGTTTCGTTACCCGTGTGCGGCAACTTCACTACCTGTTGGCCCGAACCCGCGAAGTCCGTGATCACGTAGTAGTACTTGCTGTTGAAGGCGTACACATCCACGGTCACTTCGGGCCGGTAGAGGTACTTGGCCAGGTGGGTCTCGATGGTGGCCTTGGCCTGGGCTTTAGTCATGCCCGCGACGTAGACGCTGCCGTAGTGGCCGAGGGAAACCGTGCCGTCTGGGCCGACCATGTGCTGGCCGCCGATCTGCTGCACGCCCCGCGATTGAGCCAGCGACACGGTCATTTCCGCGCCCTTGGCGAACATCCGGATCTTGTTCTGAAGGATGCGCTGAATCTCTTCCGTGGTCAGATCCGCCACGCGGAGCTGGCCGCCGTATGCCGGGCCGAGGTTGATGGTGCCGTCTGGATCGACGGGATAGAGCCCGTTGATCGGATCGGTTTCAAACACGTTCTTGCCGCTGACGTAGAGGACGTCCATCGGCTCGACGCGATACGGCGGCAGCGGGATCATTCGCACGGCATCGATGAGCAGAATGTCCGGCGTCTCAATGACGTATGGCGGCAGGCTGACCTTATTCAGTTCTTTCGGAACGGGCGTGTCCGGAAGGCAGCACGGATCGAATTTCGGGGGTTTGCAGCACTTGTGACCCATCGGCAGGCTTTGGCAACCCGAGCTGCCAGCGGCAGCGAGAAGGGCGAGAACCAGGCCGGCCGCGAGCCGCCGCCAGGAGTCGTCGCGGACCATTGCATCTCTCCTCATTCCTGGAAACAGACGACGCCACGGGCGGCCGTACATTCTCCGGCCTTCCCGTACTATCCTGTCTAATCGGCTTCTCCGGCTTCCCAGTGCAATCAAAATCCCCCGGACTCCCCGGCAAATCCCGGAACCGTGCAGAACCTGCAGAATCCGCAAAGAGCCACACCGCTGGCTCTTCCCGGTTGAACCCGACCGCTCTTTCCTGTTTGATAACACCATGCTCCGCTTCACCATCCCGCTCATCCTGCTCGTCGCCTTCCCGCTCGCGGCAGCGGCACACCCGCTGCCCAACACGCACTACGATCGCACCGTCGCCATCCGCTTCACCCCAGATCGCGTCGTTGTCAAGTACGCGCTCGAGGTGAGCCAACTCACGATCTTCCTCGATGGGGCGAAGCTCTTCACGCCCGAGGAGATCGCGAAACTGGACAAGACTTCGCGCGGGTTCAGCACCGCCTATGCGAAGAAGATCGCGCAAGAGATCGCCCGCGACTTCCACGCCACCGTCGACGGCAAGCCGCTGGAGTTCCTAACCCAGGCGATCGAGGTCGAGCCCGGCGAGCACCCCCGGTTCCACTTCACGTTCAAGGCCGACTGGCCAACTGGTGGGAAGAAGCGATCGTTCGCGTTTGAAGATACGTCCTTCGAGGGGAAGCCGGGGCTGCTCGCGCTCACGCTGCCCGATGCCGCCAGCGATACGACGAGCGGCGTCTCAATCGCTGATGCGGTCGAACCCGACCCGCGCTGGCGAACCAAACCCGCCATCGACTTGACGCCCGAGCAGGCGATCGAGCTTCGGAAAGCCTCGGCGACCGTGACGCTGCCCAAGGCGATCGGCATCGTTGAGAAACTTCCCGAAGTGGCTCCAACGGTCACGCTCACCGAGGGCGAACGTCCGTCGCTGGCGTCCGATCTCTTTCACCGCGGGCTGCCGGCACTCTTCGATTCCACCTACGGCATCGGCATCCTGCTGCTTGCCGCGTTCCTCTTCGGCTCGGCTCACGCCTTCACACCAGGCCACGGCAAGACGCTCGTTGCCGCTTATCTCGTGGGCGAACGCGGCACGATTGGGCACGCGATCATTCTCGCGGTGGCCACAACGGTAGCCCACACCGGCTCGGTGATCGTCGTCGCGATGGTGCTCTGGTCCGCCTACGGAAACGATGTCCCCGGCTCCACTCAGGGCATCTTGCAGTTCGCCGGCGGCTTGCTAGTCGCCGGAGTCGGTGCCTGGCTTCTTCTTCGCCGAATCGTTGGCAAGGCCGATCACTTCCACCTGTTCGGCGACCACCACCATCACGGTGAAGGTGGGCATCATCACCATCACCACCCTGGGAGCGCGACCGTCCAGGTCGCTTCAAATTCAACGGCGAGTTGGACGCGCCTCCTCCTCATGGGCCTCGGCGGAGGCTTGATCCCGTGTTGGGACGCCGTGCTGCTGTTGCTCGCGGCGACGGCCCTGAACCGCGTCGACTTCGCGATCCCGCTGCTGTTCGCGTTCAGCGCCGGCCTCGGTGCCGTGCTCGTGCTTCTCGGCGTCGGCGTGGTGTATGCCCACAAGGCCGGCGCGATGCGCTTCAGCGAGAGCCGCTGGTTCAAACTGCTGCCCATGGTGAGCGCGGCATTATTGTTGGGAATTGGATTGTGGCTGTGCCGCGAAGGGCTCCAAGCTGCCGTGAAGTAATCGAGGGAGCAAGCGCTCTCGATCCCCGTTTGTCCTCACTTCAGGATCTCTTTCACGACCTTGCCGTGAACGTCGGTGAGCCGGTAATCGCGGCCCTGGAAGCGGTAGGTCAGCTTGGTGTGATCGAAGCCCAACTGGTTCAAGATCGTCGCTTGCAAATCGTGAACGTGAACCGGATTCTCCACGATGTTATACCCGATCTCGTCCGTCTTGCCGAGCACCATTCCCGGTTTGAACCCGCCGCCGGCCATCCACATGTTGAACGCCTCGGGATGGTGATCGCGGCCGATCGTCTCGCGGCTCTCGCCCATCGGCGTGCGCCCGAACTCGCCACCCCAGATCACAATGGTGCTGTCGAGCAACCCGGTCCGCTTCAGGTCTTTCACGAGTGCCGCGCACGGCTGATCGACTTCCTTGCAAATCTGGTCGAGCGTTTTCGTGAGGTCGAGGACGCCGCCGTGGTGGTCCCAGTCGGTGTGGTAAAGCTGGATGAAGCGGACGCCGCGTTCGACCATTCTTCGCGCCATGAGGCAGTTCGCCGCGAAGCTCGGCTTCCCCGGCGTCACACCGTACATGTCCAGGGTCTTCAGCGGCTCCTTCGACAGGTCCATGAGTTCCGGGGCGGCGGTCTGCATCCGATACGCCATCTCGTAGGCCGCGATCCGCGTCTCGATCTCGGGGTCGCCGGTCGCTTCGAGCCGCAGTTTGTTCAAGTCCTTGACGGCATCGGTGAACTCGCCTTGCCGCTTGGCGTCGACTCCTGGTGGCGGCGCGAGATCGAGGATTGGGCTGGCTCCCTTGAGGAACGGCACGCCTTGATAGACGCTCGGCAAGAACCCGGAGGCGTACAGCGCCGCGCCGCCGCGCGGGCCGCGCGGACCCGATTGCAGCACCACGAATCCCGGCAAACTCTCCGCCTCGCTGCCCAGGCCGTATGTAGCCCACGCTCCCATGCTCGGACGGCCGAACTGCGGCGAACCCGTGTTGATGAAGCACTTCGCCGGCCCGTGGTTGAACACGTCCGTCTTCATGCTCCGGATCCAGCAGACGTCGTCCACGATCTCGCGGTGGTGCGGCAGCAGTTCGCTGAGGGGCATCCCGCACTGGCCGTGTTGGCCGAACTTGCGGGCCGAACCGAGGAGCTTCGCGTCGCCTTTGATGAAGGCGAATCGCTTGCCTTGGGTGAAACTCTCGGGCACCTTCTGGCCGGAGAGTTTGTTGAGTTCGGGTTTCGGTTCAAAGAGTTCGAGTTGGCTCGGCGCCCCGGCCATGAACAGGTAAATGACGGCCTTGGCCTTCGCGGGGAAGTGCGGCTTCTTTGGCGCGAGCGGATCCTTGCGCTCGCCCTTGGCAAGCATCGCGGAGAGCGCCATCGAGCCGACGCCGACGGCGCATTCCTTGAAGAAGTGCCGGCGCGTCGCTTCCAATAGATGCGGACCGTTTAGCCGCGACGCGGAGTCTGC
>JAYTGN010000107.1:0-71971 GCA_043733485.1 Gemmataceae bacterium | reverse complement strand
TAGAGCCATCCGCGGTTCGAAGGATCGAGGGAACGAATGGAAGGTGTGCGGCGGTGTTCATCCACCCGTGGATTCGCGCCAACCGCTCGGGGTCCGCGCCTTGAGGCCAGCATTTGAGCGCGAAGACTGGCTCGCCGTCGTCCTCGCCGCGCCAGATTCGAGCACCGCTGAATCCACCGGCGCTTCCCAGGGGAATCCATCGCAGGGACTCGCGCAACGAAACGGACCACGATGCGAGGCATCGTGGTCCGGGTGCGAATCGATCGAGAGGGTTAGCCGACGAAGATCCCATTGCTGTTCAAACCGGGGAAGGCGTCGATGGTGAGGTGGTCGATGTAGCGACCGTCCTTGAGGTCGGCTCCGCGGTAGGCAGTGGCGGTATCGCCGCCGGCGTCGCCGACGCCGGTGATCACGTCCACGAAGAGGTCGGTATCGAGCACCTTGGCGGCCACGCGGACGCCGCCGCGGTTGCTGGAATTGCCCGCGAAGAAGGACGCGAACGGCGTGGTGCGAGCCGGCCCGATGTTCCGGTTGAGCAGATCGGCCCCGGAGAAGATCTTGACGTGCGGGGCACCGCCAGGCCCGGCCCCGGCAATCAGGTCGCCCTTGCCGTCGCCGTTCACGTCGCCGATGGCCACGAACGCCCCGTTTCGCAGGCTCGGGTCGAAGGCGAAGAAGTCGCTCGTGAGGTTCACGAACTGGTTGCTGGCGAGCGATCGGCCATCCCAGAGCGAGATGCGCGGCCCGCCCTGGAATCCGGCGGAGACGGCGATGTCCGCGAACCCGTCGCCGTTGAGGTCGCCCACGGCGGCGCGGGCACCACCGCGGAAGGCCGGGTCGTTGATGCCGAAGTAGCTGAGCATCGGGGCGAAGGTTCCACCGCGTTGCACGATGACGCGCGGGCCGCCACCTTCATCCGGGGTGATGACGAGTTCCGCCTTGCCGTCGCCGTCGATGTCGCCGGCCGCGACGAAGAGGCCGCCGGTAAAGGACGGCACGCCGGGCGTTTCGAACGGGAACGCGGTGAACAGGTTTGCTCCCGTTACGCCGTCGAAGACGGAGACCTGAGCGATGGCTCCCGGGCCGGTGCCGACCGCGAGGTCGTTCACGCCGTCGCCGTTGAAGTCGGCAGTCACGGTGCGAACGCCGCCGAAGAACGAACCGAACGGCGTCAGCGTCTTGACCAGCGAGCCGTCCGGGTTGTACAGGCTCACGATCGCGATGCCGCCGGCCCCGCTGCCGAGCGAGAAGCTCGTGAGCTTCGGCGTGATCGCGAGCGCTCCGGGCACGATGCTCGCAATCGTGTAGTTCGAGCCCACGGTGGGCGTCCCGCTCACGGTGATCGGGTACGATCCGACCGGGCTGTTGAACACTGCGGTCGTGGTGAGCGTCACGTTGCTCACGACCGACGCCGGATCGCCGTTCAACAACCCCAGAACGGTGTAGGTGAACGTCGGATTCACGGTGTTGAGCGGCCGCGTGGCGTCGTTCACCTTGATCGTGAGCGGTGCCGGAGTAATCGAGAGCGTGCCGTTGTTGAACGTGGTGATCTGGTAGTTCCCGTTCGGAGTCACGCTTCCGACGGTGATCGGGTAGGTTCCCACGTTGCTGGCGGGCGTGGCGGTGGTCGCTGGCGTTCCCGCGAGCACGGCGGCGAGGGTATCCCCGTTCACGAGGCCCGTGGCCGTGAAGGTGAACGGCGGGTTCGCCGCCCCGTAGAGGCGAGTCTTGTCGTTCGCCGTGACGGTGAGCAGTGCCTTCGTCACGATGTGGCTGGCGAGCGGCGAGTTGCCGAGCGGGAAGTCCGCCGTGGCCGGGTAGACGGCCTTGAAGTTCGAATACGTTCCCGCGTTCAAGATCGGGCTGGTGATGCTGGTCTGGTACTTGCCCGTGGTTCCGTTGAGTGCGAGCGTTCCGGTTCCGAGCGAGGCCGCACCCTGGAAGAAGTTGATGGTGTCGCCGGCGAGGAGCGAGTAGAGCGAGGCCGGCGAACCGGCCGGCAGGTCCGCCGTGGCCGTGATCGTGAACGTCGTGCCGTAAACGGTCGAGGCACCGGTATCCACCGTGACGATCGGCCCGTTCGCCAGCACGACCACCGTTTGGGTCGTCGAGGTGGTGCGGTTACCCGCGAGATCGAGCGCGGTGATCGAGACCGCGTAAGCGGCATCCGGCGCGAAGGGATCGGAGGCACCCGGCGTGGCCGTGGGGTTGCCCACGACGTACTTGCCGTCCCAGTCCACGTTCACGGTCGTGCCCGTGCCGCTGAACTGGCGGAGCAGGGTGTTGCCGTTCTTGATGTCGAGTACCCAGCCGGAGAGGTTGAGGTCGCCGACGGTGCCGGTGAGAACGCTGTGGGTCGGCAGCGTGCTGGCGGCCGTCGGGTCGATCAAGATCGGGCTCGGCGTACTCGTCGATGCCGTCGGCGAGGTGTTGTCCACGACGACGGGGATCGGAGCCGCAGCGAAGGTGTTGCCGAACGAATCGTTCACCGTGACGGTTGCGGTGTAGTTGCCGTCGATCGCGAACGAACCGCCCGTGGTCTTCCCGTCCCACGAGGCGTTAATCGCGATGTCCGTTCCCGCACCGGGGCTGCCGGAACCGCTCAAGGTCCGAACCGTGGTCGACGCACTGTTCTTGATCGCGATGTTCCAGGCGATCGTGCCGCGTTCGAGGTGTACGTTGCTCGAGAGGTCGTACTGGTCCTGCACGCCCACGCTGCTCGCGTTGTTCGGCGAGAGGTAGGCCGGCGTGCCGCTCGGAACGCCGATCAGCGGATCGACTGTCGGCTGCTGCACCGTCTGGATCACGTTCGGCAGCGGCGTGTTGGACAGATTGAAGGTATCGATGTTGCCGTTGAACGTGGCGGTGAGCACGTGCGTTCCGACCGACAGGCTCGTGATCGTGTAAACCGCCTGATTCGACGCACCGACCGTCACCAGGGGCGTGTCGATCCCGTCGATGTGGAAGGTCACGGTCGTCGTGTTCGGAATCAGCATCGAGTCGGCTTCGGGAACGATTGTCGCGGTGAACGTGACGGTCTGGTTGAAGGTCGAGGTGAGCGGAACGGCCGTCATGGTGATGGTCGCGTCGGCCCGAATCTTGTGCAGAATCACGCTGCCCGTCACGCTGTAGTCGATCGAGAATTTCTGACCGGTGACGAACACGATGTCTTGGCTGTTGAACTTGCCGGTACGGGTTCCGGTGTAGGTGATGATCGTGTACGAATCGCCGATGAGGATGCCGGTGCCGTAGTGGGCATCGAGCACGGCGTTGCCGAGATCGATGTTGCCGGCGACCGCGAGTTGATCGTAGTCCGTGCCCGGGGTCGGGTTGTTGGCAATGCTGCTGGAGAGATCGACGGAGAACGTGGTTTGCGGCCCCCACACGGCCGATGCGCTGCCGAGGATCCCGCTCTTGGTCGCGGCCCAGTTCGCTCCGGGTGCCACCCTTCCGATCACGGGTCCGCCAGAGGTGCCGGTGAGGGTTCCCACGGCACCCGAACCGCTCAGCGTGCCGCCGGAAATTTGAACGGGCCCCGTCAAAACTCCATCGACCTGCACATCGCCCTGGGAGATGCCGAGACCGAGTGCTGTGGTCGAGGACGGAGCGAGTTGCAAGCGGCCGACGCCACTCTTGTTCAAGCGGGCGGCCGAGGTCGCCGCGATCTTCGTCGTGATGACGAGGTCGATGTTGTCGATCCCATCGCCGTTGCCCACGTTCGAGGAGTGAACGCCGCTGCCCAGGTCGATGGTGCCCTGCCCGTCGATCGAGGAACCGCCGAGGAAGCTCGAGTTGCCGTCGATGTCGCCGCTGATGGCGAGCGTGGTTCCCGCCCCGAGCGAGATCGAACTCGTGACGAGCGAGATGCTCTGAGCGGAGCCAGTACCCCCGGCTCCGATGGCGATCGAGGAAGTCGTGAGGACGATGTTACCCGCAGTCGTGAAGAAGGCGCTGGTGCCCTGGATGAAGGCGGAATTCGTGAGCGTGAGATCGTTGGCGGCGAACGTGCCGCCGTTGCCGGTGTTGCCGAGGAGGATTCCGCCGTTGGTCACCGTCACGTTCGCAGCCGTGAACGTGCTCGTGGTCCCCAGGGTGATGTTGGCTCCGCTGTCGACGATGTTCCCCGCCGTCAGGCTGGAGTTCTTACCCAGCGCGATCGAGCCGCCGGTGATGCCGATGTTGCCGGTGATGGCGTTGCTGTTGTCGCCGAACCCGATCGTGCTCGACGTCGACGCCAGAGTGCCGAGCTTGACCGTGGTGTTGGTGCCGCCCGAGACCGTGGAGTTGGTCAGAGTCGTGGCACCGGCCGTCAGGGTGCCGTTATTGGCGAACTTGACCAGGGCACTGCCGCTGAGGTTCAACGTGGCGGGCACCGCGATGGTGCCGGCGGTGAGGCTCCCGCCATCCGCGAAGAACGTGAGCTTCGACTTGTTGGTGAGGAAGACGTCGTCGGCCGACACGCTTCCATTCGTGACGTAGAAGCTGATTGGCGTGTTGTCCGCGGTCAGGTCGCCGGTGGCCGCCAGCTTCCCGCCGGCACCGCCGACGGCCAGTTTCGAGAACGTCACCGAACCATTCGTGAACGATGCCGCACCCGTAATGAGGAACTTGTTGTCGATCCCGAACGCGAAGGTTCCCGTCGTATCCGTCACGTTCTTGGCGTTGAAGGTACTGGTGTCGCCGACCGTCACCGTCGAAGTGCCCGTGACGAGGAGGTCGAGCGTGGTGGCCTTGCTATTGGCTCCGAGCGTCACGGTCGCCGTCGTGAGGGTCAGGTCGCCAGTCTGAAGCGTGCCGATGTTCCCGAGCGTGAGGGAGGCCGCGTTCGGTCCGGAGACGGCAATCGTGGTCGCGCCGTTCACGGTAAACGTGCTCGTGGTGCCCAGCGAGACGGTGGCACCCTTGATCTCCGCGAGGCCGTAGGCGGTGAAGCTGCTGTTGTCGAGCATCGCAATCGAACCGGTCGTGACCTTCAAATCCCGGACGCTCGCGGATCCGAAGTTGCCGAAGGCCAGCTTCGAGGTGCCGGTCATGGTCAGGTTGCCGTCGGCCGCCAGAGTGCCGCTATCGGCGAAGGTCAGCTTGGAGGCGGTGGCGAGGGTCGCGTTGCCGGTGCCGAGTAGCTGCACCTTGCCGTTCGTTCCGAGGGCGAGCGTGCTGTTGGTCAGGCTCAGGTTGCCCGTGATCTTGAAGAGCCCATCGGTTCCGAAGGTCGCGGTCGAGCCGTCGATGCTCACGGTTCCGGCCGCGGTGAACTTGTCGTTGTTGCCCAGGAGGATGGTGCCGCCCGGGTTCACCGTCACGGTCGTGGTATCGATCGTACCGTCGTTCCCCATCTGAATCTTGGAGGCACCCGTCGTGGTCACGGCCTTGGTGGAGACGGTGCCCAAGTTTCCGAGGACGAGCTTGCTGGTCGCGAGGCTGAGGTTGCCGGTGGTGGTGAACTTGCCGCTGTCGGTGAAGCCGATGCTGCCGTTGGTGACGGAGACGGTTGCCGCGTTGAACGTGCCGAAGGCCTTGAACGAGACGGCACCGCCGATGTCGGTGTAGTTCGCCGTGTCGAGTTCGCCGTTCGTCAGGAACGAGATGAGCCCGCCGGTCTGGCTGGCATTGAGGCTCGTGGCCTTGCCGTTGTCGCCGAAGATGATCTGCGAGGCACCGGTGAGGGTGAGGAGGCCCGCGTCGATCAGCGTGCCGAAGTCGTTGAACGTGACCTGGGAGCCGGTGGCGAGCGAAAGGCTGTTCGCTTTCGCCGTACTGCTGTCGCCCATCCACAAATCGCCGTCGGTGAACGAGACGGCCCCGGTGGCGGTAAAGGTGCTGTTAGTGCCGCCGATCACGAAGGGATCGACCGGGTAGTTCAGCGTGCCGAAGCCGATGGAACCTCCTCCGGTCACAGTCACCGTGGCGGCGGTGAAGACGCCGGTGTTGCCGAAGCGGATTGGGGCACCGACATCGTTCACGTTGCCGGCCGCAAGCGTGCCGGTATCGAGGAACGCAATCGAGCCGCCCGTAATGGCGATGTCCTTTGTGGTCGCATTGCCGTTGTTCAGAAACGTGAGGTTCGAGCCACCGGTCATCGTCAGGTTGCCGGCGGCCGCATCGAGCGTACCCGTATTTGCGAAGGTGAAGTTCGACGAATTGCTCAGCGAGACGTTCTTGGTCTTCGCCGTGCCGTTATTGCCCATCTGGAACAGGCTGTTGTTCAAGGACAAATCGAAGGCCTGGTTGTTGAACAGGCCGCTGGTGCCGAAGGTGACCGATCCATCGACGATGGCGACGTTGCCGCCGGCCGTGAAATCGACCACGCCGCCCGGGGCCGCGAGCGTGTAGCTTCCGAGCGCGATGGCCCCGCCCGTATTCGAGACCTTGCCCGTAGCGTTCAAGTGGCCGTTGTTGCCGATCTGAATCACGGACGTTCCCGTCATCGCGATCTCGGCCGCCGTGAGCTTCGCCTTGTTCGCAACCGTGGCATCGGCCAGTTTCACGGTGCCGCCGGCGAGCGTGAGGTTGCCCGTAATCGCGAACAGCCCGTCCTGATCCAGTTGAATGATGCCGTTGCTCGAAACGGAAACCGCGCCGCTGGCCGTGAAGGTGTCGCGCTGGCCCAGTGCGATGTTGCCGTTGTTCAACACCGTGACGTTGCGAGCCGAGAGCGTGCTGTCGTCGCCGAGCGAAATCTTCCCATAAGGCAGAACCGTACCACCGTCCAAGTAGATGTCCAGGCTCGTGAAGTTGCCTTGAGGCAGCACGATCTGCGAGCCGTTGGTCATCGTGATGTTGCCCGCGCTGAACGTGGCCGGCCCCGGCGGCAAGAAGTTGATCAGGCTCGCATCCATCGTGAGGTCGCCGAGCGAAATCGTCGAGTTGAGCCCGCCCTGAATCAGAGCCCCGGCAGACATGTTCGTGTTGCCGCCGGTGAGCGAGGCATTGTCCCCGACCAGGATCGAACCGCCCGTCATGGTGATCGTGCCGGTCGTGAGGTGCCCGTTGTCCTGGGTGACGACTTGTCCGCCCGCCACGGTGAGGTTGCCGAACGTCTCGGTGAAGCCGTTGAGGTCGAACAGGCCGTCGGACTTCACCGTGACCGGCGAGGTATCGGCCACTTCGTTGCCCTGGAGTTCGCGAACCACGGCGGAGAGCGGGGCTCCGATGCCGTCGCCGACGACGAGCGGCCCGCGGATGGCGTTGCTACCCGTCACGTCGAGCAGCACGAGGCCGCTGTGGACAGTCGTGGTTCCCGTGTAAATCGTGTAGGTGTTGCCGCCGTAGCTGCCGGTTCCATTGCCGGCAAACCGCGTGGTGCCGAGCCCGTAGATGTCGAGATCGAAGCGACCGCCGCTGTCGGAGATTGGGCCGAACATCGTGAGCGTGTCGGTGGCGTTGGTCACGCCGATGGAGGCATCGCTTCCCAGCAAGAGTGGCAGTGGCGAGGTCCAGTCCACGTTGCCATTGAGAATGTTCAGGGCACCGAGAGCCCCCGTACCGGGGTTGAAGCCTTGGCCGTTGAGCGTGATGATCTCGCCGGTCGCCGGGAAGGCGAAGGTCATGCTGCCTTCGAGTTGCAGGGTGCCGCCCGCGTTCACGGTGGTGCCGCCCTGGCCATCGAGGTTGGTGCCCGTGGTCACGAGCGTGCCGCCGACGACGGCCGAGATCATCGGGGGCAGGTTGCCGGTGGCGAGGGTGCCGCCGAACACGACGGTATAGGTGTAATCGTTGAGGCTGCCGGCGCGGAACACGGAGACGAATCCGCCGATGCCCCCGATCGAAGGCAGCGCGTTCAACGCGGCCTGGAGCGACGAGGCGGGATCGTTCACGGGAATCGCGGTCGTGGTGAACCCGTTGAACGTGAGGCCGAAGTTGCCGCCGCTCGCCGTCACGCGAACCGTCTGCACTTCCCCCAGCGTCGCGGAGCCGTTTTGAACCGTCGCGACCACCGGCGACACGTAGATCGCCTCGATCTGAGGCAACTGAGTATTCGCCAGCGCTCCGCCGAAGGTGACCGCGTACGTGTTGATCCCGGCCCCCGAGGTGAGCAACACCGTGACGGAGCCACCCACGCCGCCGATGGTCGAGAGCGCGTTCAGGGCCGTTTCCACTTGAAGTGCCGTCGCGTCGAACGGCAGTTGCGAAGTCGTTTGGCCGCGGTAGGAGAGCCGGAACGTGCCGGTCGTCGCGACCACCTGCACGTTCTGAATCTCGCTTCGAAGGTTACCCAGCGCGAGGGGCGTGCGGATGTTCAGGATGCCGTTATCGACCACGGTGAGGCCGCCGTAGTCCTTGGCGTTCGGGAACACCACGGTGCCCGCGCCGGCTTTGCGCAACCGGGCCGCCGGCACCGGAATCGGCGTCGGATCTTGGAGCAAACCCTGAACCGTCAGCGTCGTACCGCCCACCGCTCCGATGCTGGTGTTGCTCGCCAGCGTGATCGGCCCGCTGTAGCTGTTATCCCCGCTCACGTTGTTCAAGGCCCCGGCATTCACCACGCCATCGCCGTTGAGCGTCAGAATTTCCACGTAGTTCAGGCCGGTGCTGTCCAGTTCCAGCGAACCCGAGTTGACCACGGTGCCGGGCGCTCCCGTACCGAGGCCGCCGACCGTTTGAACCCGCAGCGATCCGCCATTTACGTTCGTCTGCCCGGAGTAGAAGTTATCGCGTGCGAAGGTCACGCGGCCCGGGCCGACTTTGTTCACGTCGAACGGAGCGAAGACGACATCTTCGGCGATGCTGACGTCGATCGTGAGCGTGTCGCGCGAATCGCTCGAGCCGAGGGAAACGATCGAAGTCGGCGTCGTGGACGGCGAGAAGTTCGGCACCCGAGTCAGAACGATCGGGCCCTGCCAGGTGTTGTCGTTCGTCCCGGTCGGGTCGAGATCGCCGCGGACGTTCAGAATCGCTCCCGTGCCGAAGATGCCGGTGCCGGAGAGGAGCAGTTGCTCGGTACTCACGACGGTGGGAGCGAGCGTGACGTTGTTGCGCGAAATCTGCAACTGCGCCCCGTCGGAGACGATGGTGCCGTTCGCGGCGTCGCCGAGCGCGTTCGCGTCCTCGACTCGCAGCGCGCCTTGGACGACGTTCGTGAGGCCTCCGTAAGTGTTCGCGGAAGCGAGCACGAGCGTGCCGGTGAGCTCCTTCGTGAGGTTGAAGGCGAGGCCACCATCCGCGATCGAGCCGGTTCCCACGGCGGGGTTGCCGGGGATGCCGCCGATGGTGAGTTGGGTGCCGGAATTCACGCCGATGGTGGTGTCGGTGCCCATGGTGAGCGGGCCGGTGTACGTGTTGAAGCCCGCGATGTTTCGCAGCGAGCCCGTGTTGTGATCGTTGAGCGAGTAGCCGACGCCGTTGACCGTGATCGGTTCGAGGTAGAGGTCGGTCGCGAGTTCGAGCGCGGCCCCGATCTCGACGATCGTGTTGGCGAGCGGGGAGCCGAGCGCGTTGGGGTTGTTGGCCTGGAGAATGCCTTCGCTCACGAACGTCTGGCCGCCGTAAGTGTTCGCCCCGGAAAAGACGAGCGTTCCCTGGCCGGTCTTGGTGATGTCGAAGTTGCCGCCGATCACGCCGAGAATGTTGAGCGAAGCGGAGGTGATGCCGTTCTGGATATTCGGGGCACCGTCCACGTGGAATTCGGCGTTGCCGGTGAGGGTGACGGGTCCGGTCCAGACCGAGTTACCGCTGACGGCGCGAATCGCGCCGAAGTCGGCTTTCGCATAATTGAGGAAGGTCTGGAACATGCTGCGGCCATAAGTGCCGGCCGAGAGCGTGTTCAACGTCTGGTTCAACACGAGGTCCTTGACCTGCACGTTGGGCATGCCGCTGCCGAGTGGGGCCCAGGTGTTGCCGTCGTCGTTCGAGAAGTAGGTGCCGACGTCGGTGCCGACGTACAGCTTGCCGTCGCGAGCATCGACCACGATCGTCCAGGCGGGTTGCGAGGTGCCGACCTGCGACATGGGCAGGCCCGTGCCCGAGATGTCCGCCCACGCCCGCCCGGCATCGGTGGAGCGGAAGACCGTCGGCCCGTTCTGATGTTCGGCGTAAAGTGCGGTGACGTAGACCGCATCGCGATTACTCGGGTCGACGGCCACGTGCGTCCAACTCGGGCCGGTGCCGGCGGTCAGGCTCACGGAGACGCTTCCCGCGCCACCTTGCTGCACTTCCTTCACGTACACTTCCGCGCTACTTCCCGCCGCCACGAGCAGCGGCAACGCCGTATTCGCGGGCGGGGTAAGCGTGAGATAGAACGCGCCGTTAGGTGCCGGTGAAGCCACGGCATTGATCCTGGCAGGCGTCGCTATGCTGAGGGCAGCATTGATCGCCGCAGCAGTCGTCGGCAACGGAATCGCGGCCGTCGTGTTCACGCCATCGGACAGTGTAAACGTCGCACCTGCGGCAACGTTCGAGAACTGAAGGAGTTGAACTTCGTTCCCGTTGTACGCTCCGATTGCGGTGTTAATCAGCCCGAGGAGGCCCGCGCCGCTGATCGTGTTGGAGATGTTCGTCAGGTTCACCGTCCTGGCGGGTGTATTGAACGGCGCGCCCTGGGCCGCGATGGTAAACGAGAGGTTGAACGTGCCGACGGTGCCGGTCGGGAACACGACCTCGACCGTCTGCTGTTCGTCCTTCGCGCTGCCGAACTGGTTGAAGCTGCCGGTGTTGTCGCCGTCGCGGAGCGTCCGCGCCGTGACGTAGACGCCAGCCGTATTCGAGGTCACCGTGATCGGGCCGATGTTCTTGTACTTCAAGGCACCCGTGGTGAAATCGAGCGTGAACTTGTTATCCGTGACGCCCGGGCCGCGATCCTGCCACGTGAGGCCGCCGTCCTTCGTCACGAACACGGTCGAGGCGTCCGTGACGTAGATGGTCCTGGCATCGTAAGTGTTCGAGCCGATGTCGCCGACGTTCGGGAAGCCAGTAGAGGGATTCGCGTCGGCGTTGAACGGACCCTGGAACTGGGCGAGAGCAATGCTGACCGGCGAACTCGAGAAGAGCGGGAACGGGACGTAGTTCAGGTCGTTCCACGTGTTGCCGCCGTCCAGTGATTCCGAAAGAGACGGTTGGCCGTTGCTCGTGACCAATCGCTGCGGGTTCACCTGATCGAGTACGAACGGATAGTAGAGGCCGGTGCCGAAGAAGATCGTCGTCCAGGTCGCACCGGCATCGATCGACTTGCGGATCGTGCCATTGAGGATGTGGTAGACGATGTTCGGGTTGGTTTGATCGAGCTGCACGATTCCGCCGTCGCCATCGTCGATGTGATCCCAGGCGAGGCTGCCGGTGAACTTCTCCGTACCGTTGTCCTGGCTTCCGCCGTAGGCGATGTTGTAATCGTTCGGGTGGGTCGCGATGCCGTTGAAAGTGGTGATGGCGAGCGTGCCGTTGATGTCGTTCCAAGTCCTACTGGTGGGGTCGAAGGTCCAGACGCCGCCGTCCCCGCCAACAATGAGCTTGGCATTGGGCCCAGAACCGATGAGCGTCAGTGCATGTTCGTCCGCGTGCGGGCTGTTCGCGAAAAGCGTGAGGTCGTTCCAGTTGGTGCCGCCGTCCTTCGTTTGCCAGACGTTCGAGCCAGTCGAACCGGCCACGTAGACCGTCCTCGGGTCGGACGAGGTGATCGCGGTGTCGTACCAGCCTTGCCCGCCGAACGCGGGACCTTGATAGTCCTGCATTAAGACCGGGATCGCGAGCACGGTCCAGGCCTTGCCGCTATCGGTGGACTTACGAATCGTTTGCAATCGGGCGTCGTTGGCCGAGCCGATACCGCTGATGGGGAAGGTCACGGCGGCATAGACCGTCGTTCCCCGCCAGAGTTGGGTGGCGTCCACTTGAACGGTGAGTTGAATGCGGCCGTTGTTCGGCAGCATGGTCAGATCGGCGAAGCCCGAGCTCAGCCAGGGCCCCGTCGGGAACAGATTGTTGGCGCGATTATCCGGCACGGGAGGAGCGCTCGCGGTCGCGCCGGAATCGCCCTCGAACCAGGCGGGCTTGGCCGTCCACGGGGACTCCGTCCGGAACACGCCCGAGTTGTAACCGCCGAATTGAAAACCAATGCGTGTAACACCATTGTACGGAGCTTGCGGTGGCAACCATGTGCCGAACTGCTCCGTGAGCGAGGCGTACAGCACGGGTACTGGCTGCGGCGGGAAGCCGTTCGGCTGCGATGGATCGGGATCGTAGTAGACGATCGCGAGGTCGGTCCAAGTCACGTTCTGCTGCGGGAAGGTCACGCGATAATCGTCGTCCGGTCCCGGCGTGTTCGGCGGGAAAACGTCGAATGGTGCTTTGCCCTTCTGAGTAGCCCGGTAATCCGACGTCGTGCCCGTGAGGTTCAACCAAGTGGTGCCGTTGTACCGCCAGACGCCCGGCGCACCGGCCGGCGAATTGTTCACCTGATAGTCGCTCGAACCCACATAAATCGTGAGCGGAAGCACGGTGCCGTTGGGGAGCACGAACTGCGGCTGAACGGCGATCTTCGAGATCGACTGCCCGTAGAGCGGATTCGGGTTCGCGCCCGTGCCGGTGATCAGCGTCCACGTTCGGCCCGAGTCCTTCGAGTTGTAGACGCCGGTGCCGGCGTACGAATCGCCCGAGTTGTTGGTCTCGCCCGTACCGTAGTAAATGTTGGTGGGGTCCGATGGGTCCACCGCGATGGCCCCGCCCCGCAGCGGAGCCGTCGGCGAGCCCAGATCGAAGAGCGGCAACCACGTGTGCCCGCCGTCCTTCGTCTTCCACGCGCCGCCGCCCGCCGTCGAGATGTAGATCACGTTCGGATCGGTCGGATCGACGGCCGTGCCCGTCACGCGCCCCGTCACCGGCAACGCGCCCGGCGTCTGCCCGTTGTTGATCGGGGCCCCGCCCACTTCCAGCCAGCGAATCGGGATGTTCGTCGGAGCCGATCCGGTGTTCGGCCCTGTGCCCGTCACGCTCAGGGCTTCGCTCGCGATCGTGAGGTTGCCTTGGATTTGCAACTGGGCGTTGCCCGAAACGATGGTGCCCGAACCCGGGGTGCCATCGCCGAAGCCGAAGGCCTGACTGTTCGCGGCCGTGACGATGCCTTCATCGATGAGCGTGATGCCGCGGTAGGTGTTCGCTCCGCCGAGTACGAGTTCGCCGTTGCCGCGCTTGGCGAGTTGCGAGCCGCCGAGGGTGTTCAACGCATCGTCGATCGGCGCCAGCACCGAGAGGCGGGTGTCGGCATTCGCACGGAATCGCGAGCCGGCTGCGAGCGTGATCGGCCCGCGCCAGGCGTTGTCGGCCGACACGTTGATGACCGACGATTGCCCGTCCGTGATCTTGACTTCGGCCCCGCCGAAGATGGAGGCTGAGAGGTTCTGCAAATCCTTCGAGATCGCCGTCCCGAAGACGATGGAGAAGACGTTGCCGACCTTGGTGACGGTCGCGGTTTCGCCATCGGTCGTGATCGGTGCGGAGAAGAGCGCGGTCTGGAGGTCGAGCGCGGTCGAGGTGACGGGCAGCGGCTGCGTGGAGAAGGTGCTTCCCGTCGGCCCGGTGTAGTTGAGTACGAACGTCGCGCTCAGCGGATCGCCGGCAACGGCCACCTGATAGCCGGACCCGCTCAGCACGAGCCGCTCGTCGTAGATTTGAATACCCGAGGCGATGCCGCCATTGTTCGTCGTGATTCCCTTCGCCGTCTCCAGAACCGCCCCGGTGGAAACGGTCGTCATCGTTTGGGAGAAGGTTTGGCTGCCGATGAGGGTGCCGCTGGACTTGTGACCGAGCGCGGTGTCGTTTTCGGCGCGGAGCGTTCCTTCGAGCACGCGCGTCTCGCCGGTGTAGGTGCCGTCGCCCTGGAGGCGGAGCCGCTGCGAACCGTACTTGTACAGGCTACCCGCCACGGTGGGCGAGGCAATCGTGATCGTGAACAGGGAGAAGAGACCGCCACCCGGCGGGTTTCCGTTCATCACGAATTCCGCGATCGTACTCGAACCGGGGCCGAACGTCAGGTTCTTGGAACCTACGCCGAACACGTAGCCCGTGTTGTAGATCTGCGTGGCCGGGACGCCCGTGAACCGAGGGGGATAGTAAACGGTGAGCCGGTCGGCGATCGGCTCCGGCGGGTTGACGGGAGGCGTAAAGTTCCAGTTGATCGCATAGGTCGTGCCCGTGGTTCCCGTGTCGATCCAGTACACCTGCTCCTTCACGCCGCCGTCGCCGGTGAAGGTCTGGGTGTTGATCGAATCGAGCGTGGAACCCGTGACGGTGAGTTCGCTGGGGAGCCCGGCGAAGATCTGTTCCACGCCGATGCCGGTGGCCGCAAGCAGTTCGATATCGCCGGACCAGGTGTTGTCCCCGCCGATATTCACCAGCGCGCCCTTGGCGTTGATGAGCGAATAATTGTGGGTGGGGCCGGTGCCGCCGATGGTGATGTTCTTCTTGATGTCGAGCGGAGCGCCTGCGCTCGGGGCCTTGAGGTGCAGTGCGGCACCGGTGAGAACGTAAACCTCGGGCTGAACCGTGTCGCCGAGCCCGACGATATCCACGCCGAGTGCGTTGTTGTCTTCGATCGTAACCCAGCCCTGTTCGATCTGCGTCACGCCCTGATACGTGTTCGCACCGGGCAGGATGAGGTGCCCGGCTCCGCGTTTGACGAACTCCGTATACGTGCCGCCCGTGATCTGCCCGAGAATCGTGAGGCTGTAGTCGCTGGTGAAGTAGTTGGAATTCGGCGACGGATGCCCCGGTCGCAAATCCTGATCCACGCCGATGGAGGCATCCGAACCGTCGCCCGTTAGCGCGAATGGAAAGGCCAGGCGATCGAGGTTGACGTCGACCGTGACGGTGTTGATGCCGCTGCGGCTGCGGAGCGCGCCGGTATTCTGGAAGCCGCGGCCGTTAATCGTGATGGGATTGCTGAGTGTGAGTGCGTTGGGATCGAGCGTAACCGAGTCATTCCAAAGGTCGCGTCCCGTGGAGTTGCCGGTCGCCTGATCGTACCCGAAGCGCGGGGTCGTGGTGGCCGCTTCGACTTCGAGTTCGAGCGTGCCGCCGTCGACCACGTCGACGAGGCCAGTGGTCGCCGTCACGGCACCGAGCGCGCCCGAATCGCGGATGTTCAAGATGCCTTCGTAGACGCGCGTGTTGCCCTTGTACGTGTTCACGTTGTTGAGGATCACGCGACCGGGTTCGACTTTCTCCAGAAGGAAGCCCGCGCCGCCGGTCACGATGCCGCTGACGATGATGTCGGTGCCGTCGGCGGCCCCGAGCGCGGCGTAATTGGTGCTGGTTTTCCCAAGGCTGCCGAGGGTGACGGGGCCAGCCCAGGTGTTGTTGCCGGTCGAGTTGTAAAACGCTCCCTTGCCGTAGTTGTCGAAACCGTAAGGGATCTGGGATCCCGCGTTCGTGGTGGAACTGACGAGCCCGTCGCCGTTGAGGACGAGCGCTTCGTTGAGGATGGTGAAGCCGCTGCCGGCCGGTCCCGCGATCTGAAGTCGTCCGGCCTTCGAAAGCGTTTCGTTGACGACCGTGCCCGTCGCGGTCGTCTTGTCGGCCGTTCCCAACGCATTCGCGTCGGCCGCCGTCAGGACGCCGTTGTTGATCGTCGTCGACCCGCGGTAAGTGTTCGAACCGCTGAACCGCACCTCGCCGAAATCTTCCTTCGTCACGTTCCGGCTCGTGCCCGTATCGCTGATCTGGCCGGTGAGGTTCACGCTCGTGCCGACGGCCGCGCCGAACGTGGCGTCGCTGTCGAGAATCACAGTTCCGGACCAAGTATTGGCACCGGCGAAGCTACGCAGCGCGCCGAGGTTCGAGACTCCGGGGCCGTTGAGGCGCAACGGTTCGTTAATCGATCCGGCGACGTTGCTCACTTGCAAAGTGGAGTTGGTGCCGACCGTGGTCTCGCCCACGGAGTCGCCGAGCGCCTTGCTGTTCGTGATGCGGAGGACGCCGCCGGTGTTGTCGATCTGAATCGGGCCGGTGAAGTTGCTGTTGTCGTTCGCGAGGACGAGGATTCCGATGCCGTCTTTGGTGAAGATCGATCCGGTGTTGCCTGAGATTTTGCCGCTGAGCGTGAGATCGCCGCCCGCTCCGACCGTGAAGAACTGCTTGCTGCCGTTAGCCGCACCCAGCGCGATGTCGAGCGCGACGATGTCGTTGGTGCCGGTCGACGAGATGTTGCCCGAGGCGGTCGCGGAACCGAGCGTGATCGATTTGCCCGAGATCGTGTAATTCGGGTCCGAAATCGAGATCGAGAAGAACGTGGCGTTGTTGAGATTGTTGATCGTGTTGTGGGCCGCAACCGACACGCCCGATGGGAACGAAAGCGCATCGAGGGCGAGCGGGTTCCCCGTGGGGGCCGAGCCCCCTTGCCAGTTCGCGGCGTTGCTCCAGTTCGCGTTTCCGCCGGCTCCACTCCAGGTGAAGCTGGCGGGAGTTGCTCGCTCTTCGAGTTCCTCGACCCTCAATACCGGAAAGGGACGCAGCAAGGACGGTCGCCGCGCCGACCAACCGGTCCACCGGTGGCCCCGAAGGGTCTTGGACATGAGCGCACTCCCCCGAACGACGAGGATAAAAGTTAACGGAATGAGATCGCAGATTCGCTGGATTGTCCGCGAGATTCGTCAAGGATAACAGGACAACCCCACGCAACCAACCTATTTTGCCGGACGCCCGCGAAAAGGGGCGTCGACAAATCCGCCAATAGCGGAAGGGATGGTCGTGCGGTGCGAATCGGCCACGCCGAGGCAGTTTCCGGACCCAAATCGCGAGCCGACCGGACCCCGCTTAGCGCGCAACAATAACCGTTAAGACGAAGTTGCCGGTTGAAGAGATTGTCCGGTTTTCAAACTCGCCCGCTTTTTAGGTTCAAACTGTCGGCAAAGGCGACAGCTGGCCTCCAGGAGCCGATTGATGCTGTTGCGGATCGGCTGGCACTTCCGACGCAAGATCTTAACTTGAAGCTTTTTACGGCTGTTGGCGCCTCGAAGCGAGTTGTTTCTGCCCTGAGCTGAAACGCGGGCACTCGGCTCAAAATGGCATTTACATCGCGAGAACTCCCCGGCATAAGCCTGCCGACACACCACAAATTCGCGTCGCTTGGTCGCATCGGCTCAGGGGAAGAGCCGAGGGCGGTCCTGCCGGGATGGGGGGGAGCATCATGCGTCAGTTTCGGGCCTGGGGGCTCGCGGCAACGGCTTGGCTCGGCGTGGGAACCGCGGCTTTCGCCGTGGATGTTCCACTCCGACCCGAACGTTCCTCCGCCCCCCCCACAACGGTCTTCGCCAAGTACTTCGGACCGTCGAAGCCCAAAGTCGGGCCGGTCGCTCGCGGCTCGACGCCGCCGACGATCGTCGCACCGCTCTCGTCCGACGTGCTCGCCTCCGCACTTCGCGCCGAGCAAGAAGCCTGGGAACGGCGCATGTCGGTCTGCCTGAAGCTTCGCCAGGTCGCCCTCGATTCGAACGACGAAACGCTCATGCGGCAAGTGGACGAACTCGAACGGCAGGCCACGTCTCTGTACAACGCCCGCGCGGGGTCGCTCGGCTTGCCGAAAGCGAAAAGCACTCCGAACGACAGCCCCGATGAAATGAAGGTCGCGGCCAAGAAACTCACGGCACCGGCCACTCCGGCCGCGATCGATTCCGCAGTGCGCACCGCCGAGGCCCGCACGCCCCAAGACGTGATTCGGGAGGTGCGGCCATGAAAAATCTCCTCCTCGGAATGCTGCTGATCGGGAGCGTCGGGTGTACGGGCCTCCAACCCATCGGCCCCCTCGCTCACGGGAAGAAAAGCCTTCCGCCCAAGGGATCGCTCGACGCGGACGCGCCGGAGCCCGCGACGGTTTCGGCCCCGAAGCCGATTCCGCCCGCGATGTTGATCGTGCCCGGCGAAGTGAACTCGGACAACGCGAGTGCCGCGGCCCAGAAGTTGGCCAACGAGTTCGAGTACGATTGGAAGTCGATGCCGCCGCCGTCGAAAACGGCTGAAATCTCGCGCTATAAGGGCGGCGTCAAGCAGAATTGATGTTGGAATTCCCTTCGGCGCGAGCTCAGACGCGCCGAGGGATTGTCAAAAAATCCGACACCTCACCTAAATTCTTGGTAGCGTTTGTTCGACGGTTGGGTTAGGCTCAATCCTCATCCAGGATTTCGACCCCAAACCGTGGTGCGACGTGTCCTCCCCCGGTTACTCCTCTTGCTCGCGATGCAGTCGTCCAATCGCTCTCGATTCCAAGAGCGACGTGTGCGAAGTTTGCCTCCGCACGGGTGGCACTCCAGGTTCCACGTCCGCGTCGTCCGCCGTGGCCGAGCGACCGGGTACGATCACCGCGCAACCGGTGCGAATCGCGCCGGCCGATCATCCCTACGCCGTCCAGTTTCAAACCACGCATAGCGACGCCAATCTCACGGCCACGCCCCAGCCCGACGCAGACACCAAACAATTTACGCTCGATGCGGAGTACTTGCCCGAAGCGCCCCCCGGCTACGACCTGCTCCGCAACCTCGGCTCCGGCGGCATGGGCACCGTCTACTTGGCCTACGAGCACGCCACCGAACGCAATGTCGCCATCAAGTTCCTGCACTCCCCGACCAGCGGCACGGCCTTCGACCGCTTTTTAATCGAAGTGCGAGCCTTGGCCGAACTGAAGCACGACAACATCATCAACGTACTGGACGTGAAAACGACCTGGCGCGAGCCGTATTTCACGATGGATTTCGCGAATGGCGGCACGCTATCGAACCTGACGAAGCCGGACCGCTTGCCGACGCCGTTCGAGGCCGCGCGATTAATGCAGTGTGCGGCGAACGCCATCGCGGCCGCCCACGCCAAGGACATCATTCACCGCGACATTAAACCGAGCAACATTCTGCTCTTCGAGAACGCCTCGGATTCGGCGGAAACTCCACTCGCCTACACGCCGCGCGTCTCGGACTTCGGGCTCGCGAAGCGTTTAGATCGCGGTGCCGACCTGACAAAGACCGGCCCCTTGGGCACGCCGTGTTATATGTCGCCGGAGGCGGCAGCCGGTCGCTCCAAGGAACTGACGGCGACCACGGACATTTACGGCCTCGGGGCCACACTGTTCCACTTGCTCGCGGGACGGCCACCGTTCACGGGCGAGTCGAACGACGAGATTCTCAAGAAGGTGTTGAACGACGAGCCGCCGCGATTGCGGAGCCTGCGACCCGAGGTCCCACCCGGACTCGAAGCCATCGTGATGAAGGCGTTGGAGAAGAATCCCGCAGCGCGTTATGCTTCCGCGAACTCTTTCTCCGCCGATTTGGGCCGATTCCTTGCGGGAGCGGAACAAGAGGCACCGCTGCTCTCGCCTCGCCGAAGGGCTCAACGCTGGTTGGGTCGGAATCGCAAGCCGGCAGCGGCGTGGACGGGAGTGGTGCTCATCGTCGCGACGATTTTCATCGTGGGCCTCGCGATGGCTCCGGCCCCCAAGTCCAACCCATCTCCGGACCCGATCGCCGCGCATCTCGCCAACGTAAAGGCGGATTTAGCCGCTGGGAAGACAGTAACACTGATTGGCGAGACGGGTCTGCCGAAGTATCACCGGTTTTGGCTGGAACAAAGCGTACTCCAGACGGAACCGAATGGAACCTGCAGTTTTCGTGCGTTTGATATGTCGATGCTCGAACTGATACCAAACCTGGGTCTCGAACATTACCGAGTGCGCCTCGAACTCCAACACAATCGTGCAGCGTTCGCTGCTCCGACTGGAGCAATCGATACGGACGTAATCGGGTTCTACTTCGGTCACGCCCAAGGAACCACCTCGGGAGGAAAGGCAGTCCACTCGTTATTCATCGCTACGTTTAAGGATTTCGAGATGCCCAAGGAGGATCTGAATGCTCCGCGAACACGAGGCGTTCAGGTGACCCGCTCGGGGTTCGTTCAAGATCCTGATGCCCAAATACCCGTCTTTCAATTGCCAGCATATAAGACGGGATCGCTGAAGTTCACTTCGTCGATTCGACAAGGCGCGAATGGCCCGGAGCCGAGCATTTGGCGACCGATCATCGCCGAATTCTCACCCAACGAAGTACACCTCCAGTGGCGGGCGGACAAACTGAATGAGAACGATCCGGATAGAATGGTGACACTCGCTCGCTGGAACGTCGAACAGATTCGAACGCAATACGAGCTTGCAAAGAAAGACCTTGAAGCCCAAGCGCCGGGCTCCGAGAAAATACTGCCGGAATGGTCGCCGAAATTGTCGTTCGGGATCATCGCGAGACGATCGATAGTCGCGATCCGCAACGCGACCGTAATTCCCCTTTCAGACCGTAACCCGTAATCGAGGAGTCCTCATGGCGTCCAAGGTCGAACTGGAGTATCCGCTGGCCGGATCCTCGGTCGGATTTACCTTCCCGGCCGGTGGCGATTTCGACTGGAACCGCGGAGTGGCCCTCCCCCGGCCTCTCACCGGCCCACACCTCATCCGGTGCGTCCTCACATACTCCAATCAGCAAATCACGACGGACGTGCCCATCGCCGCCGCTGGCTCGTTTCCCTGGACCTGCAATTTCTCCGTGCCTTTACCGAGTGACGGGACCACGTCGTATCAAAACTGCACCATTACGGCGACCCACATCAACGACACCGGCGCTGCTGTCCCTGGAGACGTGGACACTGCCGCAAACATCACGATCGGCAACGCGGCTCCCGGACAGCCGCAGCCGGGTGGAACCATTTTCATTCTGCCTCCGCCGTGAGTTTCCAGGCTGTTGGAGACGCTTCGATACGATTCTTTAACCTCAGGAGCCTACCATGATGCCGAAACCGCGTGATGTGATCGTGACCCTCGACAAAGTGCCGCCGACCGGTGCGACTGTAAACCTGCTCGTTCGGCACAAGAACAACGGAGGTGTGATTTCACCCGATCATCCTCTTCCGATGACCGTCGTACCGGGTTCACCGAAAGTGTACTTTCGACGCAACGTGGAGGTCAAAAAGAACGGTGGAGATCATAAGGTGCTCGTTCGCGTCGAAGTCGCATTCGGTATCGTCGGCGCGTCAGTCCTCATCGATGGCCCTTCACCCGACCACGTCTAATCGGTTGCACCGTCACAAACGACAGCGGCCCATCCGGTATGCCGGGTGGGCCGCAGTTTTATCGCGAAGCCGCAAGCGGCAGCGATCACACTTCATCCGTCTCGGCGAACTCTTCGAGGCGGTGGCTGCGGGTCGGTTGCCGCAGTTTCAGGATGCCGCGGGCCTCGATCTGGCGGATACGTTCCCGCGTGATGCCATAGAGCCGGGCCACTTCATCGAGCGTCTTCGGCGTGCCGTCAGCGAGTCCGAAGCGGAGTTCGATCACTTCCCGCTCCCGCGGAGCCAGGCTCTTGAGGACCTCGTGAATCCGTTCCTTGAGTAGCCGTTGATCGGCTTGCTCGCCGGGGTTGACGGTCTGGTGGTCGCGGAGGAAGTCTTCCAGGGCGCGTTCGCCGTCGCCGCCGATCGGTTCGTGGAGGCTGACGGGATGCCGGCCGACCACGCGTAGGCTGCGGGTGTCTTCGGGCTTGGCCCCGAGTGCCAACGCGAGTTCCTCGTTCGAGGGCTCGCGGCCGGTTGCTGCGGACATCTCGCTCCGCTTCCGCTCCATCTTCGCGAGCATGCTGATCTGATGGCACGGCACGCGAACCGTGCGGGCGTGATCGTGCAGCGCCCGCGTAATGCCCTGGCGAATCCACCACGTGGCGTAGGTTCCGAATTTGAATTCCTTCTGCCACTCGTACTTGTCCACGGCCCGCATGAGCCCGCGATTGCCTTCTTGAATGAGGTCGGCAAACGGCAGCCCGCGGTTGCGGTAGTTCTTGGCGATGCTCACGACGAGCCGCAGGTTGGCTTCGGCGAGCTCGCGGCGAACGCGCTGGTACCCGATCCGGCGCTTGCGGACCACCTTCAGGTAGGCGGTGAGTTCGTCCGGAGTCATGCCGGCGCGGACGGTGGCCTCGCGGAGCGACTTGGCGGTTTTGGCGCGATCGTGCGGGCAACTCGCCAGGGCGTGGTCCTTCACCAAGTGCTTGAGCTCGTCGGCCACGTCGGCGAGGTCGCCGATCCAGCGTTCGAGGAGTTCGGTTCGCGGCGAGAGTTCGGAGGCCAGTTTGCCGCACTTGTTCATGCGGTGCAGGCGCACGCGCTGCCAAAACTTCACCGATCCGGGGAACTCGTCGCGAACGCCGGCCGCGAATTCCTCGGCTTCCTGACCCAGCAAACGCTTCATCGTGAAGAGGTTCTTCGCGAGGCGGCTTTGAATCTGAAGTCGCGTGAGTTTCAGTTCCGGCGACGAATACACGTCCACGTTCGGGTCGATCGGGGTGTGCCCGCCGGCGATCTGTTCGAATTTGTCCGCGACGCGATTCAGCACCCGCACGCAGAGCAGTGCCGCTTTGCGGAAGCGATTGCGGTGGTGTTCGAGCCGCCGAGCCAGAGCGAGTTCCTTCTCGCGATTCAGCAGTGGAATCGCGCCCATCTGGCGGAGGTACAGCCCCAGGGCGTCGTCCGGACCGGAGGCGTAGTCGTCTTCGGCAGGGGCGGCCTCGGCATCGGCGGGCGCTTCGCCCTCGGCCGATTCCAGGTCCGTGTCTTCCTCCGCCTCGTCGAATTCATCCGCGATGTCGTCGAGGCCGGTGAGCCCGACTTCGTCCGAAATTGCCGGGACGGTGCGGACTTCCTCTCCGGGCGAGGCGTCCGTTTCGTCCAGCGTCAGGCGCGTCTTATTGCGAATCGTCCGGCTCATATCGTGTTCGCTCCCGATCGGGCAAGCCCGACGGTTAAGGCGATCCATGCACTATTTTCAGCCGAGAGAAACTTTTTTGCGGACGCAGAGAGCGACCCGAACACCACTTCAGACGCCCGAGCCCGTTCCAGGGTTCGCCGGGCGTGAGAAAAGTTCAAGTCCCGAACTATTATACCCGACGCTTTGGCGAAAGAGCCGTGAAAGGGGCGGTAAAGTTTCGCGCCCTTACCCGATCCAACCGTTGCGAGCGGCACGAGAGCGAAAAAAGGCCTCTACTTGCGGAGCGGTTTGGCGAATTGGATCCGGGCGGAGAGTCGGATGCCGCCTTCGTCGCCCCGCGTCACGATCTCGAGGCGATCCACGAGTTCGAGCACGGTGGCGAGCTGTTCGAACTGTTTGAGTACATCGGCTTCGTTCCCTTGCCCAGCAGCGGCCAGGAACTTCGCGAGTTTCTCGCGGTGCGTGTGAAGGTACACTCGGATCGCAGCCCCAGAAACGCGGGCCAGCGTGGCCTCGGGCTTCGCAATGCCCGGCTTCGGTTCCTGGAATCGCTGGATCGCCTCGGGCGACGTGGCCACGAGCAAGTAGCCGGCCTTGAACGCATACGAGGGCCGAAACCCCGCCGGAAAGCCCTTTTCGTTCACGAGCGACGTGATGAGTACCCCGCCGTCGTCGAGCTCGTCGATTTCGATCTGGTCGGTGTGGGTCGCGTTGTAAGCGATGCGGGCGGTGTTGAATCCGAAGCCGACGGCGCGACTAATCTCGCGGGCCGCTGCCTTTCCTTTCGGACCCGTCGAATCGATTTGAACGACCGCGACACCCTCGGGAAGGAACCCGTTGCCGCTCGGCTGTTCGATCCAGAAAGCCCATTGAGGCCCGAGCGCCGCCAGAACCTGAGGGAGTTTGTCCTTGCCGAACACGGGTCCGAGGAGTTGCTCGGCTGCGGTCTTGAGCGGGTTTGCGCCATCGGCCGCGGCGAGCGAGCCCAGGCTCTCGATTGCTTCCGCAATGCGAACGTTACCCGCCAAGGCGAACAATGCACTCTCGGGAATCGCCTGCCAGATCGCGGCGTTCTGCCGCACCCCCGTGAGCCAGGTTCGCGCGGCGACCGGCAGCTTGTTCGGCTGAAACTGGAGCGAAACACCAGCCTCCAAACCCGCATCCAGATCGAGGGAGATCGCCGCCGAATCGAGCGCGAGCCAGATTTCCTGGAAGCGCTCGAGCAGGACGCGATCGGCACCTTTCGCCTTCGCGGCCTTCGCCTTCACCTCGGCATCGAACGATCGCGGGTTGATGAGCGCCACCACGAACGATTTCTCGACGCCGAGCTTGGCCAGTTTCGCGGGAAGCACCGACGGCTTGTCGGCTTTGTCGCGGTCGATGATGGCCTGAATGTCCGGCTCGGTGCCGGAGAAGGCGAAGACGCTGCCTCGGAAGCAATAGAAGTCCGAAGTGCCGCCGGGCTTCTGGCGTTCGAAGTATTCCTCGCCGTTGTGCCGCCGGCTGAGTACGGCTTTCACCTCGCCGCCGGCAAGCTGAATCTCGTTCAACTTGGCAACGAGCCTGGCAAGCGTCTCGGGTTTACGGGGGCGAACGATCACGACGGCGCGTTCGCCCTTCGGGTCGTCGTTCGGAGTTGGCGTGTACGCGAAAGCGACGGCTTCGCCGAAGACGTCCGCCAGCAGTTCCTCGGGCTTGATCTCGAGTGCCGCGAAAATGGGTGCGAGGCTGCTCTGGGCCTGCTTCAAATCGACACCGGAAAGGACCTGCTTGCCGAGTGCGGATTGCGGAAACCACTTGGCGAATGGCGATTGCTCGATGTTCCGAACGCGGTCGTTCGCGTTTTGCACGAGCAGGAGCAGCGCGGCATCGGGCGGTGCAACGCGCAGCAGTTCCTCGCGCGGCGACGCCGCCGAGGCCGAATTCGCCAGGAAGGCGAAGAGAACCAGAAAGGACAAATGTGTGAGGAAGCGGAGCAGCATGGTGGCCAAAGGGGGTGGGTTGTTCTCTACACGGATGCTGGTGTCAGGGCACCGAGGCGGAGCAACATTTCCTCGCGACTGGGTGCGAAAACGACATGCCCGTGCTTGTCGAGTTCGATATCGCCGACGACGATGGCCCCGCGCTCGGTCCGGCAAAAGATCGGCACGAACCAGCGCTCCGAGACGCGTTCGTAGGAAGCACGTCCGGGGTAGGTCATGTGGCCGACGTTGTCGAGCAGGAAGTCGCGAACGCGGTTTACGGGGTCCATACTCGCACTCCTCGATATCCCGCTGTTGCCCAGGCGGACAAGAAATCTTCCCACGGGACGACTCGGTCGGGACCATCAGCAGGATCGTGAAACGTGACCTCGTCCTTTACCAACCTCAGGGGCACGACAAAGTGCCACTGGAACATCGGCCCCTCGTTCGTCAAGCTCGCCAGATCGATCATGGCAACAAACGGCGTCTCATTCCTCAAGGATTTGAGAGCGTCCGGTTCACCGAATCCGGAAAGTACCGCCGCTTGAAACCCCAACGACTGCGCTCCAACAATCAAGTCTTGTAGGGTGCATCCTAGCGGAGTCATCCCGCAATGTTGCGAGATGGCAGATTCCTCGTGATTCGCTCCAAGCCCCGCGAAGAGCATGCGAAGACAGGTCGGTCCACATGTCAGCTCGCTAGACTGGAAATAGTGGGGCGTTGCCATCACGATTTCATCTTCGGTTGCATGGACGTCACGTCGCGGAGGAGCCGGTTGAACGCCTTCTGAGCCGTGCCGGTCACGGGTTCGAGGCCGCTTCGCGCGGCATCGGGAATCTCGGAGAGGGACCGGCCGGCTGGCCCGAGATCGATTCCGACCGGAGCCGCAGGCGCTTTCAACAGGCTATCCGTCAGCGCGGCGAAGACGCGGGGTGCGGACGCCGCCGGCTCGGTGATCGTTCGCGACGATTCCCGAAGTGCCTCGCCGGCCTTGGCCAGCTCCTCGTTCACACGCATCGGCTGCACTGGTGGCGGAACCCGTGGGACTGGTTGAACGGGAACTCCTTTCGCGAATTCGACCGGCTTCGGCTGGTTGAACCAGACCGCGAAGACGACCGCTGCCGCGGCTGCGAACCCGCCGACCAGCGCGAAGGCTCGCCGCCGGGAGCGCATTCGCCGATCGGCTCGCACACCGGCGAGGATCGCATTCGTCAGACTCGCGGGCACCCGGACTTCCCTCGGTTCTGCGAACGAATTCAGCATCAGTTTGGCCGCGCGAACACGCGCCCGGCAAGCCGGACAAACCGCCGGATGAGCATCGGCCGCCAGAATCGAGGCGGGATGAATGCGGTCCAGAACGGCCTGGATGCGTTCGAGCGTCGGGCCGCACTCCAGCGGGATCGCATCGGGTTCGCTGTTCATTTCGATTCACCTTCCTCGTCCGGAACGAATCCCTTGGAACGCAGCCGTTCCAATAACTCGACCCGGGCGCGGTGCAGCCAGGTCTTGATCGTGCCGACCGGCCGTTCGATGGCCTCGGCAATGTCTTCGTAAGCCTGCCCCTGCTCGTGAAACAAGATGAACACGGCCCGGTAATCGGGTCGCAGTTCATCCACGGCCGCTCGAATTTCGCGCGTCAATTCCGTCGAGTCGTCCACGGGCCGGTGGTCCGGCATCTCGTGCAAGTAGTCCGCGAGTTCCGGCCCTTTGGCGCGTTTCCCGAGGGCCGTCCGGCAGCGGTTCACCGTGATGCCGAGAATCCAGGGCTTTAGCGGTCGCGTCGCATCCCAGCGTTTCAAGCTGCGAAAGATGCGGATGAACACTTCCTGCGACACGTCCTCAGCATCTTGGCTGTGGCCGAGGAGCCGATGGCAGAGGCCGAACACATCCCCCTGGAAGCGTTCGACCAGCTCGCGGGTCGCGGCCGAATCCCCGGTCAGACAGCGGCGTACGAGCACGGCATCGGACACGAACGAGCCTCTGCCAGAAGATACCCGCAAACCGGGTGTGGGGTTTCAGAGAGTCTATTCGCGGGAATGAGGGAATGATTTGAAGTACCTCACCCCCGTTCGCTCCAGCGCTTCGCTGATCTGCAAATCATGTCACTGACGATGGCATTGGGCCTGCTCGGATTCGAACCGAGAACCAAGGGATTATGAGTCCCCTGCTCTAACCGTTGAGCTACAGGCCCGTCGTTCACCGAGTTCGCTGCGGGCAGCGAGGTTCGATTCGAGCAATTCTACGAGCCTGCCACCGAGCAGTCATTTCAAAGTGAACTCGGGCGAACTTCGGATACAATTCCTACCTCACCCCCCACGCTCCCGCCCGCAAGTACCGATCATGCGAAAAACGATCACGATCGCGTGTGTACTCTTCCTGCTCACCGACTCGGCAACGATTGCTGCCCCGGTGGACTTCAACCGGGACATCCGCCCGATTCTCGCCACGCAATGCTACGCCTGCCACGGCCCGGACGAAAAAGCTCGCAAGGCCGACCTGCGGCTCGACCTTCGCGATGTCGCAGTCAAGAGCGGCGCGATCGAGCCCGGCAAACCGGAGGCCAGCAAACTTCTCGCACGGATCACCTCGAAAGATGCGGAGGAAGTGATGCCGCCGACGAAGTCGAAGAAGCCGCCGCTCACGCCGGAACAGATTGGCCTCTTCAAGCAGTGGATCGCAGAAGGTGGAAAGTACTCGGAACATTGGTCGTTCGCAAAGTTGACGCGCCCCGACGTTCCGAAAGTGGACGCCATTCGCCACCCCATCGACGCGTTCCTCCAGTACCGCTTGAAGCAAGAAGGCGTTGCTCCAAGTGCGGAGGCGGATCGCGCCACGCTCATTCGCCGGCTCGCGCTCGATCTCACCGGCCTCCCGCCGACGCCCGGCGAGGTGAAGGCTTTCGCGAACGACAAAGCACCCGATGCTTACGAGAAGCTCGTGGACCGCTTGCTGGCCTCGCCGCACTACGGCGAACGAATGGCCGTCTGGTGGCTCGACCTCGTTCGCTTCGCGGACTCGGCCGGCTACCACAGCGATAACGAGATCAACGTCGCACCCTACCGCGAGTGGGTGATCGACTCGTTCAATGCGAATCGGCCGTTCGACCAATTCACAGTCGAACAATTGGCCGGGGATCTGTTGCCGAACCCGACTCGTTCGCAGCGGGTGGCCACCGCCTACAACCGCTTGCTTCAAACGACGGAGGAAGGCGGGGCCCAGGCGGAAGAATACATCGCGAAGTACTCTTCCGATCGCGTTCGCAACTACGGCCAGGTCTGGCTCGGCGGCACGATCATGTGTGCCGAGTGCCACAACCACAAGTTCGACCCGTACACGCAGAAAGACTTCTACGCCACCGCGGCGTTCTTCGCGGACGTACAGGAGTCTCCGATTGGCCGGCGAGAGCCGGGCCTTGTCGTGAGTACGCCCGAGCAGGACGCGCGATTGAAGGAACTGACGGATGCCGTCGCAGTCGCCCAGACCCAACTCGCGGTTCGTTCGACGGTGTTGCCGCAGGCCATCCTCAAGCGGGAGCGCGATGCGGTCGCCGCGGCAACGAAGGCGAAGACGGACTTCGAGGCCACAATCCCGAAGACGCTGGTCACAACGGCGACGACGCCGCGGGTGGTGCGCATCCTGGCTCGCGGCAACTGGCAAGACAAGTCCGGCGAAGTCATGCTTCCGAACACGCCGGGATTTTTGCCGCCGCTTCCCTTAAAGAACGGTCGCTACAATCGCCTCGACTTGGCGAAGTGGACGGTCGCGCCCGAGAACCCGCTTACGGCTCGCGTCGCCGCGAACCGCCTATGGAAGCTCTTCTTCGGCTACGGCATCGCCCGATCGCTGGAGGAAACAGGCACCCAGGGTCAACTTCCCACGCACCCCGAGTTGCTGGATTGGCTGGCAATGGAGTTTCAAAGCTTGCACCCGAAGGAAGTCGGGCATGAATGGGACGTGAAACACATCGTGCGGCTCATGGTCACGTCGCAAACGTACAAGCAATCGTCGGTCGAGACGCCGGTGTCGCGCGAACGCGATCCGTTCAACAAGCTCTTCGCCCGGCAATCGCGATGGCGGCTCGAAGCCGAGTTCGTCCGCGATAACGCGCTCTCCATCGCCGGTCTGCTCAGCCCGAAGATTGGCGGCGAAAGCGTGAAGCCGTACCAACCCCTCGGCTACTGGGCGGCCCTGAACTTCCCCACGCGAGAATGGCAGAAGGACGCCGGCGAGAAGACCTATCGTCGCGGCATGTACACCCACTGGCAGCGGAGCTTCCCGCATCCGGCGATGGTTGCCTTCGATGCCACGAGCCGCGAGGAATGCACGGCCGAGCGGCCGCGTTCCAACATCCCGCAGCAGGCACTCGTGCTCTTGAACGATCCCGAGTTCGTGGAAGCCGCGAAGGCGTTCGCCGTGAAGTTGCTTGCCGATGGCGGCCAGGACGAGGCACGCATCGCCTCGATGTTCGCGCGTGCCACGGGCCGTTTGCCGAAGGACGCTGAGGCGAAGATTCTCCTCGGCATGTTGGCGAAGCACCGCAAGGAGTACGCGGAGAAGCCCGACGAGGCGAAGAAGTTACTCGCGGTCGGCGAGGTGAAGGTGCCCGCCGACATGAACCTGGCCGAACTTGCCGCGTGGACCAGCGTTTGCCGCGTGGTGCTGAACCTACACGAAACGATTACGAGGCAGTGAATCGTATGTGCCCGAGCTACGCTCGAATCCGGCTACCCATTGCCGAAGCCATGCAGCGCTTTTCGGATTGCATCGGACTCGCCGAGTTGGGACCGCCAATGAAAGTGAAGTGGAACGAAGCTATTGACGCTGCAACAACAAATGGAAAGTGGCGCAGTCGAGTGGCGCTCTTCATCCACGAATCTGGTGAATGGACCGTCTTCAACGACCAAACGGGATATCTTGCATCGATTTCGGCTGAAATGTGGAAAGCACTTGCCGGCCGTGAGGAGTTAGTTTTCGCAGGATACAACGACTCGGTTCCGTACGGGCAATTAATCGTGGTTCGTCGCGGTCAAGTGGTTCGTGAGTTCCTGGATGATAAGCATGATCCACGGCTTAATGTGAACCGAGGGAGCCTCGACTTTGAGGAGCAATCGCCGATACACAACTGGATCACAGTTGCATCATTCGTGGATGGAGACGAAATCGTTACTTACCCTGACGCTGGTCTATTGTGGATGTTCGGTAGAGTGAATTGACGGAGCGTTGTACCGATTCACCGTGTTGGCTGAAGCTACTTGGAGTTCATCATGAATCCGATCACTCAGCAACAGCGCCGCACCTTCCTCGGTCAATCGTGCCGTGGGCTGGGTGCGATGGCGCTCGCCTCGTTGTTCCAACAGGCGCAGGCCGCGGGCACCAAGGGCGTCATCACGAAGTCGCATGTGAAGCCGAAGGCGAAGCGAGTCATCTTCCTCGTGATGGCCGGCGGGCCGAGCCACCTCGAACTGTACGACAACAAGCCGGTGCTCGCGAAGAACGACGGCCAGCCGATGCCCGACTCCATCACCAAGGGCCAGCCGATCGCGCAGCTTCAAGGCGCGAAGCTGACTTGCCTCGGCCCGCAATGGGGCTTCAAGAAGCACGGCGCCGGCGGCATCGAGATGAACGAACTGTTCACGCACCTCCCTACCGTGGCCGACGACCTCTGCATGATCCGTTCGATGAAAACGGAAGCGATCAACCACGATCCGGCCCACACCTTCATGAACTCCGGGTCGAGCGTCTCCGGTCGCCCGAGCATGGGTTCGTGGATCACGTACGGCTTGGGCTCGGAGACGGAAGATTTGCCGGGATTCGTGGTGCTCACGTCGAGCCGCGGTGGGCAGATGCAGCCGATCGCGTCGCGGCAATGGAGCGCCGGCTTCCTGCCGGGCAAATTCCAGGGCGTCCACCTCCGCGGCCAAGGCGACCCCGTTCTTTACCTCACCAATCCGCCCGGCGTCGACCGCGCGAAACAGAAGGACGTCATCGACGCCGTTTCCCGATTGAACCAACTTCAGAACGGCGTCGTGGACGACCCCGAGATCGCAACGCGGATTTCGCAGTACGAACTCGCGTTCAAGATGCAGGCGAGCGTGCCCGCTCTCATGGACATTTCGCAAGAACCGAAGGCCGTCCTCGAAAGCTACGGCGTCAAGGGTTCCGACGGCTCGTTCGGCGCGAACTGCCTGCTCGCGCGTCGCCTGGCCCAGAAGGGCGTTCGCTTCATCCAACTCTACAACCGCGACTGGGATCACCACGGCGGCGTGAAAGACGGCATCAAGCAGAAGATCGCCGAGATCGACCAACCGTGCGCGGCACTGATCAAGGATCTGAAGCGACTCGGCATGTTCGAGGACACGCTGATCGTGTGCACCGGCGAGTTCGGGCGCACGCCGATGTCGCAGGGCGGCAGCGGCCGCGACCACCACATGAAGGGCTTCTCGTTGTGGATGGCCGGCGGCGGCATCAAGGGTGGCGTCACGCATGGAGCCACCGACGACTTCGGCTACCATGCCGCGGAGAACGTCGTCGAGGTCTTCGACCTCCACGCCACCATGCTGCACTTGCTCGGCGTCGACCACGAACGGCTGACGTTCCGCTTCCAAGGCCGCGACTACCGCTTGACGGATGTTCACGGCAAGATCGTGAAGCCCATCCTGGCGTAAGGGGTGAGTTGGACTACTCCGCCGCCGGCAACTCCCACAACCGCAACGTGCCGTCATAGATCGCCGAGAGGCACGTCTTGCCGTCCGGCGATACGCTGATTCCGCGTACCCCTCCCTCCACGATGGAGCAGGCAAGCTCGCGGCCCGTTTCCAGGTCCCAGAGCCGGAGCGTTTTGTCCTCGCCACCGGACACGAAGCGTTTGCCATCCGGCAGCATTCTTACTTCATGGACGAAACCCGTATGCCCGCGGAAGGTCCGCTCCTCCCGGCCGGTCTCAACGTCCCAGAGGCGAATCGTCCGGTCGTGGCTGGCGGAGAGAACGCGCTTGCCGTCATCCACGATCGCGACTCCGTGGACGTCTCCGGAGTGCCCGAGTAGCGACCGTAGCACCTTGCCGTTAGCGATGTCGCAGACCAGCACTTGTCCGCCGACGATGCCGAGGGTGCTTGTGCCAACGACGAACCGCTTCCCATCGGGGGTGAACGCCAGGTCGAGCGTCGCTCTGTCGTATGCAAACTCGCCTTGCAGGACGGCACCGGGCATCTTCCAGATTCGCACCTTTCCGTCCCAGTTGGTTGCTGCCGCTAGGGTTCCGTTAGGCGAGAAGCGGACGCATGAAAAGGTGGCACCTGCAGTGAACCGACGCTGTTCTTGGCCGGACGAGGCGTCCCAGAACCGAATCGTCTTGTCCTCACCACCGGTGAGGACCGTCTTGCCGTCTGGCGAGAGGGCTACACTCCAAACGACATTCCCGTGCCCCTTGAAAGATTGCAGCACCTTGCGGGAATCGACGTCCCACAGACGTGCCAGCCTGTCGAGCCCGCCAACTGCGGCGTACTTGCCATCGCGGGAGTACATCACGTTCGTCAAACCGACTCCCGGCGGTACGAATTGCTGGCCTCCCGCAAGCGGCGGAACCGGCTTCGGGGCCAGCGTTGACGGTGGCTTCTCTGTTAGCGGTGGCTTCTCGGTTGGCGGTGGCTTCTCGCTCGTTCCCTTCGGGATCGTCAGGGGTTCGACTCCTTTCGCGCCACCCTTCTTGACTTCTGTTTTCTCGTTATTGCTTTGTTCCTCGGGCTTTTTGGCGCTTCGCATGAGCCGGACGCCGCCGAACAGCCCTCCGATGAGTACGACAATCAGCAGGGCCAGTAGAACCACCGGCCTGTAACCGGAGGATTTCTCGGTTCGTTTGCGCGGCTTCGAGCGCTTGCTGGACCGTCGCGGCTTCGCTTCCTCGACAGACTCATCATTTGCCGTCCCACGCGTAGCCAGAATGGCTGTACCGAGGTGATCGAATTCATCGACTGGCGCTGGAGGTGATGCTGGCACCGGAATCGCGCCGGTGGGAACCACCGTCTCCGAGTGCGGGACCAGTTCCTCCGAGGGCGAGATGCCGCGCAAGAAATCGGCCAGTGCGTTTGCAAATTCCTTCGCGCTCCCGAAGCGATCTCCCGGTGCCTTGGCCAGCGCCTTCAAGCAGATTGCGTCGATAGCCGGATCGATTCCCGGATGCACGACTGATGGCAGTTTCGGCGTCGCCCGCTCGAGTTGAACCATCAGTTCCAGAATCGTGCCGCGAAAGGGAACGGTTCCGGTCACCAAGTGGTAGAGGATCACGCCGAGGGAATAGATGTCGGAGGGTGGGCCGATAGCGTCCACGTCGCCGCGGCCCTGTTCGGGCGACATGTACGCCGGGGTGCCGAGCACATCGCCCTGGACGGAGAGCGGCGATTCGCTCGAGAAGCGAGCCAGCCCGAAATCGGTAATCAAGACTTCCCGGCTGACGTCGTTCACGAGCACGTTTGCCGGCTTCAAGTCGCGATGAATCACGCCATTGGCATGAGCGGCGGCGACACCGAGAGCCAACTTTCGGACGATCGCGGCGGCGTGCCGGGTGGGGAACGGCGTCTGGCGTTGTTTCAGGACACCGGCCAGTGTCGGGCCGGGAACGAAGTGCATCACGATGTACGGTATGTCGCCTTCGGTGCCGACATCGTAAACCGGGCAGACGTTCGGATGGTGGATATTGGCGGCGGCTCGGGCTTCGCGCAGGAACCGCTCGCGAAGGTCGGGGAGCATGCCGGCCCCATGAGGCACCTTGATCGCCACGTCGCGGTGCAGTTCGGGGTCGTAACCGCGATAGACGAGACCGAACGCCCCCTTGCCCAGCGTGCCGCGGATCTCGAATTTGCCGATATTCGTGGGCGATCCGGATGCGGGCGCAACGGATTCCGCCGGAATCCACTGACCGGTTCGAGAAGCCTCGGTCGATTGCGTGCCGAAACGCGGCGGCGATTTCCGCGTCTTGTCGCACGGGGGATCGGGTTCGGGCATTGGACGGACCTGAACAATCACAGGTTGACTACTAAGAATGATTATGAGCAGCACGCGGTCGGATGCAACTCCCAAGCCGAACTCCATCTGCCATTCGTCCGTCGCGTGCGATACCATTGCTACTGGCTCCTGTAAGACCCGCGGCAAGCCGTGTGTATCCCCGGTTGCCCACTGCCTTGCCCTCCAGCCGACGACACCCGACCATGACCATTGCTTCTCGCTTTCCGTTCACGTTCCTTCTCCTAACGCAGGTTCTCGCAATCGCGGGGTGCGCGAAGCCGGTGGCACCGGCCTTAAAACCGGCACCGCCCGATGTGTTCGTGGAAGTGCCCATCAGTCGCGGCGTCACCGATTACGAAGATTTCACGGGCCGTACGGAAGCTTACCGGATGGTGGATGTTCGGCCGGAGATCACCGGTCGACTGAAGTCGGTGTACTTTCGGGACGGCGAGTTCGTGACCGCCGGTGCGGCGCTCTTCGACATCGAGGATGAACTGTACCGGGCCGCGACCAAGAAGGTGTCGGCCGATCTGGAAAAGTCGAAGGCCGACATCTCGAACTGGAAGGCGCAGATCTTGCTGGCGAAGGCGGAGCTTCGTCGCGCCGCCAAGGCCGCCGAAGAATCGGCCGCGGCGCAGACCGATGTCGATAAAGCCCGCGCGACCTTGGATGTGAACACCGCACAGCTCGCCGCTTCGGAAGCCCAAAAGGACGCTGCCTCCGCGGCGGTCGATACGGCGAACATTCAACTGAGCTACACGAAAATCGCCGCCCCCTACACGGGCCGCATCAGCCGACACATGGTCGATCCCGGCAACGTCGTGAAAGCGAACGACACCGTGCTCACGCGGCTCGTTGTCCTCGATCCCATCTACGTCTCCTTCGACATCGACGAACGCACCGTCCTCATGTTTCGCAAATTGATCGCCGCCGGGAAGATCACGTCGTCGCGCGACGCCCGTCTCGACGTACTCATCGGGCTCGCCGACGAAGAGGGGCACTCGTTCTCCGCTCCACTCACGTTCGCGGACAATCAACTCGATCTGAACACCGGCACGCTAAGGTTCCGCGCGGAGATGAAGAACCCGAGCCTCCAGTTCGCTCCGCTTCCCGCGCTCGTGGGCTCGGCTGCGGCCGTGGGTGCGGAACAAAAGGGCTTGAAGCTCCTTTCGCCCGGCATGTTCGTGCGCGTGCGATTGCCCGTCGGCAAGGAACACCCCGGCATGTTGATTCCCGAGGAGGCTCTTGGTTCGGACCAAGGTCAGCGGTTCGTTTATGTGGTGAACGAGAAAGACGAGGCGATCTATCGCCGCGTGAAGCTCGGCCCGCAAGACGGCAAGCTCCGCGTCATCGATGAAGGCCTCGCGGCAGGCGAACGCATCATCGTGAGCGGCCTCCAGCGCGTGCGAGCCGGGATGAAGGTGAACCCCAAAGCCAGCACCACCTCCGATAAGAAACTCGCGATGCCTGGTAACGACTCGAAGAAGTAACGATCCTCGCCGCTGGACTTCGGGCCTTTATGATACCTCGTTACTTCATCGACCGTCCGATCTTCGCCACGGTGCTCTCGGCCGTGGTGCTGCTCGCCGGCGCGCTCGCCGTCTTCAAGCTTCCCATCGCTCAGTACCCGCAGGTTACCCCCCCCACGATTCAAGTCGATTGCAACTTTCCGGGTGCGGATGCGAAGACCGTTTCGGACACGATCGCCTCGCCGATCGAGCAGCAGGTGAACGGCGTCGAAGACATGATGTACATGACTTCGCAATGTACGAACGACGGCAGCTATACGCTCACGGTCACATTTCGACCCGGCACCGACTTGAACATGTGCCAGGTTCGCGTGCTGAACCGCGTCGCGCTGGCGATGCCGCAACTTCCACCCGAAGTTCGCCAAACGGGCCTCACCACGCGCAAGCGTTCACCGGAACTCTTGCTCACCGTGAGCTTCAACAGCCCCGACGGAAGCTACGACCAGTTGTACCTCAGCAACTACGCCTCGCTCCATCTGAAGGAAGAGATTGCTCGCATTCCCGGCATCAGCGACGTGACGATTTTCGGCCAGCGCGACTACTCGATGCGGATCTGGGTGAACCCCGACAAACTCGCGGAACTCGGCCTCACTCCCGGCGACGTGGTTGCCGCGGTCCGCACCCAGAACGCGCAGATCGTTGCCGGGCAAATCGGACAGAGTACCGGCGGCGCTCGCGAACAAGCATTCCAGGTCACCCTCAGCGGCATCGGCCGGCTCACCACCGAGGAGGAGTTCCGCGACATCGTGCTCAAGGTGGGAAGTGAAGGACAACTGGTTCGCATCAAGGATGTGGCCCGCGTCGTACTCGGCTCCAAGAATTCGGACGTCACCTCGCGCTTCGATCGCAAGCCCACCACCGGCCTCGGCATCTTCCTGCTCTCGAATGCCAACGCCGTCGAGACCTCCGCGGCCATCCAAGACAAGATGCGGGAGTTGGAAAAAGACTTCCCGCCCGGTGTGAAGTGGGAGATCGGCTACGACACCGCTCCTTTCATTATCGCTTCGATTCAAGAGGTCTTCTACTCGCTCCGCGATGCGATCGTGCTCGTGGCACTCGTGGTACTCGTGTTCCTCGGCTCTTGGCGGGCCGCGGTCATTCCCCTCTTGGCCGTGCCGGTCGCCATCATCGGGACGTTCGCGGCAATGTACGTCGCCGGTTTCAGCATCAACAACCTCACGCTCTTCGGCCTCGTTCTCGCGGTCGGTATCGTCGTGGACGATGCCATCGTGGTGGTCGAGGCCGTGCAGCATAAACTCGATCTCGGGTTCGCGCCGCGCGAAGCCACGATCCGCGCCATGGAAGACGTCGCGGGGCCCGTCGTGGCCGTCGGCATCGTACTCTCCGCCGTCTTCATTCCGTGTGCGTTCCTCTCCGGCCTCGTCGGTTCGTTCTTCCGCCAGTTCGCGCTCACGATTGCCATCTCGACCTTGATCTCGACGATGAACTCACTCACGCTCAGCCCCGCGCTCGCGGCCTTGCTCTTGAAGCCGAAGCATTCGAGCGAACGAAGGGCGAGCCTCCTCGGTCGCATCGTCGGAATCGCGTTCTCGCCGTTTACGCTCTTCTCAGACGCATTCAACCGCGCGTTCTCTTGGACGGGGCGGGTCTACGTTCGCATCGTCGGCATGGGATTGCGCGTGCCGCTCTTCGTACTCGCGGGCTACGCCGGGCTCCTGGTGGCGGGCACCTACGGCTATCGATCGCTCCCCACCGGCTTCATCCCGTCCCAAGACAAAGGCTACCTCATCGCGAGCATCCAGCTTCCCGATTCCGCTTCCGCCGAACGCACCATCGAGACGCTCCAGGAAATTGCCAAGGTCGCCATCGAATACGAGGTGGAGATCCCCGCGAAGCCGGGCGAGGAGGGTGCCGAGGAGGTGGAACGCAAGGGCGAACGCGTGTGGATTCGCCGCGCGCGACCGGTCGCACACACGAACGGAATAGGCGGCAACTCGTTCGTGCTCAGCGCCTACGGCTCGAACTTCGGGTCGATGTTCATCATCCTGAAAGACTTCCCCGAGCGCCGGCATCCGGACTTGTATGCCGCGAAGATCATTCAAGGGTTGCAGGCCCAACTCGCGGCTCGGGTTCCCGGCGCTCAGGTGAATGTGTTCGGCGCACCCGCCGTGTCCGGGCTCGGCCGCGCCGGCGGATTCCGCATCATGATCGAGGATCGCGGCGACGCCGGGGCCGTCGCCCTCGAAATGCAAACCCGCAACTTCGTGGACAAGGCCAATCTCCTCCCCCAGGCCGGCGGCATGTTCACGGTCTTCAAAACGAACACGCCGCAGATTTACCTCGACATCGACCGGGCGGCGTGCCTCGCTCGCGGCGTCGAAGTCACCGACGTCTCCTCGGCCCTGCAAGGCAGCATGGGCAGCAAGTACGTCAACGACTTCAACCGCTTCGGTCGCACGTGGCAAGTGAACGTGCAAGCCGATCAGAGCCACCGCGACCGCGTGGACGACATTCGCAAGATCAAGGTGCGGAACAAGCATGGCGACATGGTGCCGCTCGCCGCCGTGACGGCCGTGCGCGAACGCGGTGGGCCGCAAGTCATCACGCGCTACAACACTTATCCGGCCGCTGCCGTGAACGGGAACGTCGCACCCGGCGTGAGCAACGGCGACCTCCGCCTCGCCATGGAACGACTCGCCGAACAGGAACTCCCCGCCCAGACCATGACCTACGAATGGACCGAACTGACCTACCTCGAGGAGAAGGCTGGCCGTTCCGAACTGCGCCTGCCCGGCGGATACACCTTCCGAGGCGATACCACCGTGATGGTCTTCACGCTCTCGGTCGCGTTCGTCTTCCTCATTCTCGCCGCGCTCTACGAAAGCTGGGCGTTCCCGCTCGCCGTCATACTCGTGGTGCCGGTTTGCGTGGCGTCGTCGCTCGTGGGCGTCTGGCTCACCGACCCCGGCTCCGCCGTTGAAATGCTCCGGCTCTGGGGTCTGACTCCCGAGCAATTTTGGGGCGGCGGCGAGAATGTATTCCAAGCCGCCGGCTGGCTCGATCGCGACGTCATCAAGGCAATCAACGCACCGATGGCGAAGGCCGGCATCTTCAAGCAAGACATCAACATCTTCACTCAGGTCGGATTCGTGGTGCTCATCGGCCTCGCTTGCAAGAATGCGATCCTCATCGTCGAGTTCGCGAAGGTGGCCCGCGATAAGGGCGCGGATTTACGCACCGCGGTTCTCGAAGCCTGCACCCTCCGCTTCCGCCCGATCATGATGACGTCGGTCGCGTTCATTCTCGGCGTCGCGCCTCTGGCCATGGCCACGGGGGCCGGTGCGGAAATGCGGCAAGCGTTGGGCATCGCCGTACTCGGCGGCATGGTCGGCGTCACCCTCTTCGGCGTCTTCCTCACGCCGATCTTCTTCGCCCTCGTCGATCACCTGACGCACAGCCGCATCGCGACGCATCCGTGGGTACTCGCGGCGAGCCGCGCGGCCATGGACGTGCTCCGATTTCGCTTCGTGAAGCCGATGGCCGGTGCGATGCAAGCGGGCATTCGGAAAGCGACCGGACGAAAATTCGGTGCCTAATTCAGAACGAACCACAGAGGCACAGAGACACAGAGAAGAACAATTCCGAGTACACCTGAGAAATAGACGGCACCTAAGGGAGGGCATGATCGTGATTGAATCCGAATTGATCCTGTAATGCTGTCTCAGTCTCCTTTTTTTCTCTGTGTCTCTGTGCCTCTGTGGTTAATTCTTCATGTTCACACGCTTCTTCATCGATCGGCCGATCTTCGCCACCGTACTCTCGGTGCTGGTGATGCTCTCCGGGTTCGTCGCGCTTTCGTCGCTGCCGGTCGCCCAATATCCAAACATCACGCCGCCGACAGTCGAAGTCTCCGCCGTGTATACGGGTGCGAATGCCCGCATCGTCGCGGATACGGTCGCGTCGCCGATCGAAGAGCAGGTCAACGGCGTCGAAGACATGATGTACATGTCGTCCACGTGCGCGAACGACGGCACGTACACGCTGACGGTCACGTTCAAGCCGGGCGTCGACCTCAACATCGCTCAGGTTCTCGTGCAGAATCGCGTGAACCTCGCCGCGCCGAAATTGCCGTCCGAGGTGTCGCGTCGTGGCGTGCTCGTCAAGAAGAAATCGCCGAGCCAGTTGATGATTGTGAACCTCTATTCCACGGAAACGATTCCCGATCCTGCGGCAACCGCGAGCCGCAAGGAACGCGATGCCATCGAGGCCCGGCAGCAAGCCGTGATGCTCTATCTGAGCAACTACGCCACGATCCGGCTCCGCGACGAACTCTCGCGATTGCCCGGCGTCGGCGACATCACGTATCTCGGCCAGCGCGATTATTCGATGAGGCTCTGGCTCGACCCGAACAAGCTCGCCGCGAAGGGGCTCTCCGCCGAAGACGTGGTGCGTGCCGTCCAGCAGCAGAACACACAAGTGGCCGCGGGGCAGGTCGGTCAGCCGCCGGCTCCGACGGGGCAATCGTTTCAGTACACGATCAACACGCTCGGCCGCCTCGCCATCCCCGAACAGTTCTCGGACATGATTCTGAAAGCGGATGCCGAGGGGCGCATCGTTCGCATGCGCGATGTGGCCGAGTCCGAACTCGGTGCCTTGAGCTACGACCAAATCTGCACGCTGGACGGCAAGGCTTCCGTCGCACTTTCCGTTTATCAGCTTCCCGGAACCAACGCCCTCGATACGGCCCGCGCCGTGAAAGACAAAATGGAGGAACTCAAGCAGCGGTTCCCCGACGGCCTCGACTACGCAATCGTGTACGACACGACACCGTTCATCGACGAATCGATCAACGAGGTCTACCTCACGCTGATTTACGCCGTGGTATTGGTGGCGCTGGTGATGCTCGTCTTCCTGCAATCGTGGCGAGCCGCGGTCATTCCACTGGCCGCCGTTCCGGTGGCCATCTTCGGCACCTTCGCGGCCATGGCCCTGCTCGGGTATACCGTGAACAACCTCACGCTGTTCGGCCTCGTGCTCGCGGTGGGCATCGTCGTGGACGACGCAATCGTCGTGGTCGAAGCGGTGCAGCACCACATTGAGGAAGGCTTGTTGCCGCGCGAGGCGACGCTGCTGGCGATGGATCAGGTTGCCGGGCCTGTGATCGCGGTGGGGCTCGTACTCTCGGCCGTGTTCGTGCCGTGCGTGTTCATCGGCGGCATCATCGGCGAGTTCTACCGTCAGTTCGCCGTCACAATCGCAATCAGCACGCTGCTCTCCGCGTTCAACTCACTCACGCTCAGCCCAGCTCTCTGCGCCTTGCTGTTGAAGCCGAAAGTCGAAGGCGAATCGCGCGAACCGCTGCCGCGAATCGCGTTTCCACTTCTCGGAGCGGGAGTCGCATTCTGGTTCTTCCGCTCGCATCCGTGGATGATCTCAGCCATTGCGATCCCGACCGGTTTCATCGGCGGCTACGTGCTTCGCATCGTTCTGAACCGCACGCTCGGCTGGGCGTTCGCCGGCTTCAACGTCGCCTTCGGGACGTTGACCCTCGGGTACATCAAGACCGTGCGCGCTTCGTTCCGGGTCGCCGCCATCGTGTTGCTCGCTTACGCCGGGTTGCTTTACCTCACGTACTACACGATGAAGACCACGCCGAGCGGGTTCATTCCGCCTCAAGACAAAGGCTACCTGCTCGTGAACGTGCAGTTGCCGGACGCATCTTCGCTCGGTCGGACCGCGATCGAGATGAACCACCTGGACGAAGTTGCCCGCCGCACGCCCGGCGTTAAACACACGGTCTCGGTCTCGGGGCAGTCGATTCTCCTCAGCGCGAACGCTCCGAACTTCGGAACGCTGTACGTCATGCTCGAGGATTTTCCGGCTCGCCGGGCTTCGGATCGCAGCGCGGATGCGATTGCCGCGAAGTTGCAGATTGCGTTCAACGAGGAACTGCCGGGTGCCACGGTGAACGTGTTCGGTGCCCCGCCGGTGGACGGCCTCGGTACGGCCGGTGGCTTCAAGATGGTGATCGAAGACCCCGGTGCTTCGGAGCCGGCCGAACTGGAAGCCGCGGGCCGGAGCCTGACGCGCCGAGCCTCCGAGGAACCCGAACTCCGCGATGTCTTCACCGGCTTCCGCGCCGATACGCCGTGGCTCTTCCTCGAGATCAATCGCCTCGCGGCGCAGGTCATGGGCATCCCCGTGAGCGAGATCGTCAACGCGCTGCAAGTCTACTTCGGCTCGCTTTACGTGAACGATTTCAACCGCTTCGGCCGCACCTGGCAGGTGAACGTTCAAGCCAGTTCGAAGTTCCGCCAGCACGTCGCGGACCTGAAGCACATCCGCGTGAAGAACCCGAAAGCGCTCGACGCTTCAAACGCCATGGTTCCGATGGGCGTCTTCCTTTCCGTCAAGGAAGTTCAAGGGCCGGTGATGATTCAGCGGTACAATCTCTATCCCGCGTTGACCGTGAATGCGACGGGAGCGCCCGGCGTGAGTTCCGGCCAGGCCATCAGTGCGATGGAACGCGCGGCCGCAGAGTCGCTGCCTCCGCACATGCACCCGGAGTGGACCGAACTCGCCTTCCTTCAGCTTCAAACCAAGGATACCGCGACGACGGCATTCTTGCTCTCCGTCGTCCTCGTGTTCCTGGTGTTGGCGGCGCAGTACGAATCGTGGGCGCTGCCGTTGGCCGTGATCCTCGTGGTGCCGATGTGCCTGCTGAGCGCGACGATCGGCGTGCGCGCCGCCGGGCTCGAGATCAACATCTTCACGCAGGTCGGGTTCATCGTGCTGGTCGGCCTCGCCTGCAAGAACGCGATTCTGATCGTCGAGTTCGCGAAGCAGCGCCGCGAGGCCGGGGCCGACCGCACCACCGCGGCACTCGAAGCGTGCAAGGTTCGGCTGCGCCCCATCATCATGACCTCGGTCGCGTTCATCATCGGCGTGCTACCGCTCGTGGTTGCCGAGGGGGCCGGCGCGGAAATGCGGCACGCCCTGGGCACCGCGGTCTTTGCCGGTATGATCGGAGTCACGGCCTTCGGCATCTTCCTCACTCCGGTCTTCTTCGTGACGGTTCAACGCCTCAAAGACTGGTACTCGACTTGGAACGCCCCATGACCTTCTCCATTCGCCGTGCGACATCCGCCGATGTCGAAACGATCGTGACGTACAACCTGGCCCTCGCTTGGGAAAGCGAAGCGAAAGTGCTGGACGAAACGGTGGTTCGCGGCGGCGTGATCGCGGCGCTCACCGACCCCGTCAAGGGCTTCTACGTGATGGCCGAGCGCGCGGGCGAAAGCATCGGAATGACCGCGATCACTTACGAATGGAGCGACTGGCGCAACGGGTGGTACTGGTGGATTCAGAGCGTCTACGTTCGCGAGGATGCGAGGCGGCAGGGTGTCTTCACCGCGATCTATCGGCACCTCGAAGCCGAGGCCACTTCCGATCCCGCCGTTATCGGCATCCGGCTTTACGTCGAGAAGGACAACGCCCGAGCGCAGGCCACGTACCAAGCACTCGGGCTCGCGGACGAACACTACCTGATGATGGCGCTCTACCCCCTGCCCGGCCGCCCCGGTTACATCCGCACCAAACCCGAGGCCTGACGATGGACCTCGGCTTCACCCCGGATTGGATCGAATCCGGTGTCGTCACATGCGCCACCATCCCGGAGTTCGAGGCGTACGCGGTGAAAGATCCCGCAAAGTCGGCACGGCACTGGCGGTGGTTGGCCTTCCGCGACTTCTGCGAGGAGCGGGCACCCCTGACCGCGGACGAATGCCGGGCACTCGTTCGTTTGGTGGAATGCGAACCGGATGAAAATCTCAGCATCGCGATGATGTGCTGCGTGCTGTATCAGAGGAAGTGCCCGCGCGAGATCGCGGAACTCGCGTCGGCTAACTCGCGGGAGGCGGTGCGGCGGACGGTGCAACTTCTCCGCGCCGGCGCGACCGGCGAAGCCAGGCAAACGACAGGCTTCCACCGAGGAGCAGGCCGAGCCCGATGACGAGCCCGAGATTCTTGTCGAGCCGCCACGTTTCGGCGACCTCCGGAGCAGCGGCTTCCGGAATCTCGAGCCGAATGCGGTCGCGGTGTCCGGCCAATTCGACCACGATCAGGTACGACCCCGGACTGGGCTTTGGGAAACTCCACACTCCCTTTTCGTCGAGCACTCCGGAAGCGATCGTACGCCCTTCGGTATCGTTCACGACGACGCGGGCCTCGGCTGCTGGCTCGTCGTCGTCGAACCAGGCTTCGACCCGAATCGGATTCGAGTCCGGGCTCACCTTGGCCCGCAGATCGTGCGCGAACGCCCGCTCCGAACCCAGTAAGGCGACAGCGAACCCGCAGGCGAGTACGAAGAAGGTGCGAGACGAAGGTATCCGAGTGGCACTGTTACGTTTCACCGAGAAATCATACGAATCTTGCGTCGAGACCGTCTCACAAAATTGATTCCGGCACGAGGTGGGGTGAAGCGCTCACGCGGGCTTCCGAGCCAGCCCGCGCCAACACGCGCGGACTAAAAACACTTGTCCGAGCGCGGCCAGTGCCGCGAGGCACGTCGTTCCGATCGCCGCCCTCAGCGACCACTTCTCGGCCTTGTTGCGGAGTTCGTCCACCTTGTTCCGCGCCTCGGTCACCGCCCGATCCACCTGATTCGTCACATCGGTTGCGGTGGCCAGTGCCCGATCCACCTGATTGAGTTGTTCGGCCGTCGCGCCGGGAATCTGAAGCCCGAGGATGCCGCGTGCGTTCCTCAGTTCCGAGGAAGCGGAGTCGAGTTGCGTTCGCGCGGCTTTCAGGTCCTGTTGCTTCACTCCGAGTACGACTTCGTCCGGCTTGCGCTCGTCGAAGACATCCAAAACGGCCCCGGCCACGACCACGGCATCGGAGGCCATGCTCACGGCGTCGCGGGCTTTATCCACCTGTCCGGGCAGTTCGCGCTTCGCCTTCCACACGGCCAGGCGCACGAATGGATCTTGTTCGTCGCCCGGAGGTAAAAGCGATTCCGCTCGCGCTGCGGCCAGGGATTCCTTGGCGCGGGAAATGATTTGCCGGACCAGCGTGACGACGTTGGAAGCAATGTCGCCGGCGCGATGGGCTTTTTCGACGTTCGAGGCGAGTTGGCGATCCGCTTCGCGCTTTCCAATCCAAACTCCGACGCCGATACCGATGAATGCCACGAACCCGGCGATGCCGAGAATCAGACCGAGTGCGGATGTCAGTTTGCGAGTCACAGTGACGCCACCGCGAAGGAATTGTTATTCCGTGGTGAGTAATCCGGACCGTGGTGAATTACTTCTTCCCGAGTTTGGCCGGGTCGAAGTCCGCGTTGGTGAGGTTGCCGGGAATCTTGAACTGCGTGTAGCGGTAGTATTCGAGTTCCTTGCCGGCGGCGTCGTAGAGGATCACCAGCACGGGCAGGCCGTAGCTCGGCGACTCGGGCTTGGCGTCGAAGAACCAGTGCCGCTTGCCGCCGCCCGGAACCATTTCTTCGTCTCCCTTACGGAGAGTCTGCTCGACTCCTTCGAGGGGGTAGTCGCCGAATTCTTCGCGCTTCAAGGCTCCCGCATATTTCAGCACGTCGGCCGGCATCTTCCCCGCTTCGATCTTGGCCACGACTGCCACGTATCGGCCGGCGCTGATCGCGACACCGCTCTCGCGGATGCTGTGCCGGCTCTTCGATCGCACCTGCGGGTTGTCGGGCGAGAGCGATGGCCCCTTGCTGCCCGCCTTTAAGAATCGCGTGTCTCCGTCGCCGACGACCACGTGAATTTTGTCGCCGTACTGGCTGGGGTTGTACAGCACTTCCCGGCCTTTGCCGGCCTCGCTCACGTTCTTCATGTACACGGCCATCGGCTCTTGGCGATAGCGGAAGATCACTTCTTCGAGGGGGCCGGCGTTGCCGTCCATGTTCTCGCGGCGCGTGAAGCGAGCCTCATAGTTATCGAGCATCTTCAACTTATCCGAAGCACCTTGTGCGAGCTTTTTGAGCGGCGCGAAGTTGGCGGCTGGTGCGGTCGGTTGCGCGGCGACAGGTGGCGGTGGCGGCTGCGGCTGAGTGGGTTGAGGAGTCGTCTTCCTCGGTGGCAGCGTTCCGCCTGCGGGAACGACTCGTTCTTCTTCTACCGTCGGCGGCTTTGGAGGTTGCGGCGGTGCCACGGCGTTCGGGAGTGCTCCGGGCTCAGGAGGCCGAGGTGGAACCAGTGCCATCTCATCGCGTGCGCCAGGCGGCAACGGCGGCGTGGGGCCGTTCATCGCCAGCGGGATGCGGCTCGGCGGATTCAGGCCCGAACTCGGGCTCGAATGCCTTGGAAATGGACCCTGCGCCCGCGAACGGTAGCGTTCGCAACCGACGAGCAGGAACGCGAGAGCGAGTAGCGCGAAGCGACGGGTCATGGTCGCGGCGTCCGTGCGTGTGAATCGGATCCCGGGCGCAACCGCGCCCGCACATGGCGGACGATAGCGGAGCTCGGCAAGCACGGCAAGCCCGGTTACAGACCCTGTCCATCGGCAAATTCGAGAAAGGTGATGACCTTGACCTCCGAAGGCACTCCTCAGTATGGCCGAGTACCCCTCCTGGTGTGGAACTACCCATGCGCTTCATCCTGCCCGCGGTTCTCGCGCTCGCATCCGCTTCACACGTCCTCGCTCAAACCGTGAACCTGACCGAATCGCCGAAGGCGGGGGACGTTTCGCGCTTCGTCGTGGAACTGAACGTGACCGGCAACCTCATCGTGAATCAGGACGGGAAGAAACTCGAGATCAAGCTCGATGCGAAGGCCCGCCACAAGTTCTTCGAGAAAACGCTAGCCGTCGCGGAGGGCATGCCGCTGCGGTCGGCGCGGCACTTCGAAGAAGCCGCGGCCTCCGCCGTAGTCGGCAGCGACAAGGACGATCACGCGCTCCCCGCGGATCGCAGGCTGTTCGTCGCGGCGCGAACCGCCGATGGGTTGTTCTGCTTCTGCCCCGCCGGACCGGTCACGCGCGAAGAACTCGATCTCGTTTCCGAGCACTTCGACCCCCACTGCCTCGCGGGTCTGCTTCCGGGCAAGGTCGTGAACGCCGGCGATACCTGGGCCGTGCGAAACGAAGCGACCCAGACCGCGTGCCTCTTCGATGGCCTCGTGAAGAACGCGCTCACCGGCAAACTCGTGGAAGTGAAAGACGGAATCGCGGCGTTCAGCATCACAGGTACGGCCGAAGGGATTGAGAACGGCGCGAAGGTGGCCCTCACCGTGAATGCGATGGGCAAGTTTCACGTGGCGACGAGCCGCGTGATCGAAGTGGTGTGGAAGCAATCGGACGAGCGCGAACAAGGACCGGCGAACCCCGCGTCCAAGCTCGAAGCAACGGTGGTGCTCAAGCGCGAGGTGCTGGCCGAGACGCCGAAGGAACTCGGCGAGTCCGTACTCGCCGGCGTGCCGATGGGCGACCCGCCGCTCTCGGCAACTTACTTGAAGTTTGCCGATGCGAAGGGTCGCTACCAGTTCGCGTATCCGCGCGAGTGGCACATCACGGGGCAGACCGACGACCACCTCGTGATGCGACTCTTGGACCGGGGCGAACTCGTTTCCCAGGGCACGATCACCGCATGGAAGAAGGCCGAACCCGGCAAGCATGCGACGGTCGAAGAGTTCAAGAAGGCGGTCGGTGATTCGCCCGGTTGGGTGCCGACGCGAGTTCTGGAGGAAGGCGAGATTCCGCTCGAGGGCGGCCGCTGGCTCTACCGGCTCGCGGCCGAGGGAAAGATGGAGGATCAACCCGCCGTGCAGGGCTTCCACATGCTCGCCGGGCCGCAGGGCGATCAGGTGGCGATCACCTTCGCGATGAAGCCCGAGAAAATCAAAGTGCTCGGTTCGCGCGATCTGGCGCTCGTCAAGGCCATCGAATTCGGCAAGAAGTGAGCCTTCAAGGCCGCGACGTGGTTACTTCTTACGAACGAGCTTCAACTGCCCGCAGTGGCTCTCAGATGGCTTGCCGTCCACCCATGCCACCCATGCCACCCCGGCGATCTCGATGTGGTCGTCGTCCACGAATGTCAGTGTGGACTCGTGCATGTGCATGTCCTTCGCGGGGTCCAGGTTGGTGCCGCCCGCGAAGGCGAAGCGGATCTTGTTCTTCGGCGAGGCCGGGTCCGCCTTCATGCGCGGCTGGTTGCCCAGGGCGCAGTAGTGCGTCATGACCAGTTCGCCCTTGTCCAAGTGGTACACCGAGACCATCTCCTGCGCCTGGCCGGGGAAGAGCGTTTCGTGGACGGTCGACCCGCCGGCCGTCACCTTCACCACGGACATCACCTTGTCGGTCGGCTTGCCGTCCTTGTCGGCTTCGACCCACGTCCCGGCCAGTTTCTTCATCCGCTCGAGTCCCGGATGGACCGGCGGCGCCTTGGCGGGCGTATCGTCCCCGCGTCCTGCGAACATGGAAAACAGCAGCAGTGCGGCGATCAACAATTGCGTCGTCATCTCGAACTCCCGTTGGGGTGAAAGGGCGAAATCGGCTTCCCGCGAATGCGGGGGTTGTACGTCCAGCTCTCAGCAAGACACGGCTCCCGGAACCATGACCATCCAGCCCAGCCCGAATCGGTCCGTCACCATGCCGTAGCAGGGCGACCAGAACGTTTTGTTCAGCGGCATGTCCACGCTCCCGCCGTCGGCGAGAGCGTCGAAGGCCTGCCTCGCGTCCGACTCGGTGGGAACGGCGAGGGCGAGCCGGAAGCCGCCGAACTTCGATTTGTCGCTGCACCCGTCGGACGCCATCAGTTGGATCCCGCGGATGCGGATCGTGGCGTGCATCACCTTCTTCTCGAATCCGGCCTGCAGCATTCCGGGCGGGGTCGGCTCCGGGCTTTCGTCGAACCGCATCAGCATCTCGACTTCGGCGCCGAGCGCCTTGCGGTAGAAGGCGATGGCCTCTTCGCAGCGGCCGCCGAACATCAGGTACGGTGTAATCGTGGTGCCTGCCATGTCTCTGCTCCTTGTCGGTTGGTGGGTTCAGGAACTAATCGAACGGGCGAACGGCGAATCGACAGCGACTCAGGAATTTTCCATCGCTTTCCGAATGGCGGAGAAATCGAAGAGCGGGCGGACCTCGATCGCGCCGAGGCCGGCACCGATCTGCTCGACCGCGATCTTCAGTGCCTCGTCGCGCGAACCGGCCAGGATCAGGTAGAAGCCGCCGAGCACTTCTTTGGTTTCGGCGAAGGGGCCGTCGGTGATCTGCCGCTTCCCGTCCCGCATCCGCACGCACGTGGCCGTCGCGACCGGGTGGAGCGGCGAGGCGTTCAGGTATCGTCCCGAGTCATTCAACTTCCCGACTTTTACGACCACCTCAGTCTTGGCCCGTTCGAGTGCGGCCGGGCCGGCTTCGCTCAACGCGGCTTCGTCGTGGTAGCAGAGCAGCATGTACGGTGCGGCGCCGGCATCGAATGGACCATCGGGTCGGGGTCGGGCTGGAGGCAGACCCTCCATTGCGAGCAGCGGGCGAATCTTGGCGGTCCCCTTCGTCAGCGGCGGGAGGCGGCTGGCGACCGCGATCGCCTCGTCGAGATCTTCGAGTTCCAACAGGAAGTATCCGCCGAGTTGCTCGGTCGTCTCGGCGAACGGGCCATCGGTGATGAACGGACGGCCCTCTCGCACGCGGACCGTCGAGGCCCTCGTCGCCGATTGAAGCGGAGCCGTATCGAGAAACTTGCCCTCCGCCGCGAGTTCATCGCAGACCCGAAGGCATTCGGCCATGCACTCTTCGCGCTCGTCCGGAGTCCACAGATTCTCGGTCCCGTACATGAGCATCATGTATTTCACGTCTTCTCCTTGGGTTCGGGTGGTTGCACGTCACTTACCGTCTGCCGCATCCTGAAGCGCCTGAATCTCCAACTTGGTCATCTTCCTCATCGCGTTCATGACCCGCCCGGCCTTCTCGCGATCCGCGGAGCCGAGAAGTTTCTTGAGCACGGTGGGCACCACCTGCCACGACAAGCCGTACTTGTCCTTCAGCCAGCCGCATTGGCTCTTCGACCCGCCGGCGGAGAGCTTCTCCCAGAGTTCGTCCACCTCTTCCTGCGAGTGGCAATCGATGGAGAGCGACACCGCCTCGTTGAACTTGAAGTGCGGTCCGCCGTTCAGCGCCAGGAATTGAACCCCGGCGAGGCGGAACTCGACGACGAGAGGCACACCGCTCGGCCCCGGCGTGGAACCGGTGATCGCGGAGTCTCGGAACAGCGAGACGTAAAAATTCGCGGCTTCTTCCGCCTTGTCGTCGAACCAGAGGAACGGCTTGATCTTCTGACTGGCCATGATTTTTGCTCGTTTCGGAGGGGCATTCGCGGTGTAGTCGAACGACGGACTCGCGGATCGACACGAACTGCAAAAGTTTTCAAAGTTGTGCGAGCCGCTTCATCAGGAATCGTCGTTCGGGTTCCTGCCGCGCCAGTTCGAGGGCGCTTTCGTACGCCTGGCGGGCCTCGTCGCGTTTGTCGAGTCTGCGGAGAAAATCCGCGCGGGCGGCGTGGAGGAGGTGGTACTCGGCCAGTTCCCCGCGGTCGCGAATCCGGTCGATGAGGTCGAGCCCGACCGCGGGGCCATCCCGCATTCCAACCGCAACCGCACGGTTCAATTCGATGACCGGGGACGGATTCAGATCGTGCAAGGCAGCATACAATTCGGCGATCCGGCCCCAGTCGGTGTCTGCGGGCGTGGGGCTTGCCGCATGAACGGCGCCTATCGCCGCTTGAAGCGCGTACGCCCCGAACGTTCTCGTCGCGAGTGCCCGTTGAACCAGTGCCCGGCCTTCGGCAATCAATTCGGCATTCCAATCCGCGCGATTCTGATCGTCGAGGAGGACGATGTCCCCTTCCGGAGTCGTCCGCGCCAGGCGACGCGATTCGTGAAGCAACATGAGCGCGAGCAGGCCGAGGGATTCCGCGTCGGGCTGCAATTCCACCAACAACCGTCCGAGGCGAATGGCCTCGCCCGAGAGATCGGCCCGCGTCAACGTCGTTCCGGAAGTGGCGGAATATCCCTCGTTGAAGACGAGGTAGACGACCGCGAGGACGGACCCGAGCCTCTCGGGCAGTTCGGCGGCGGCCGGGACGGCGAAAGGAATACCCGCATCGCGAATCTTCGCCTTACCTCGCACGATTCGCTGCGCCATCGTTGCCGGTGCGATCAGAAACGCCCCGGCGATTTCGTCCGTCGTCAGTCCACACACCTCCCGCAGGGTGAGTGGTACCTGCACGGAGCGGTCGATCGAGGGGTGGCAGCAGGCGAAGACGAGGCGCAGCCGATCGTCCTCGATGGTTTGGTCCGCCCGGGCGTCATTCGTTGCGGCGATCTCGGCCAGCCGGTTGGCTATCGCCGGCTGAAGCGACTCGAATCGCCCGCGGCGACGGAGCGAATCGATCGCCTTGAACCGGCCGGTGGAGACGAGCCAGGTGCGCGGGTGGTCCGGGATTCCGTCGCGCGTCCACGCTTCGATCGCCTCCGCGAACGCTTCGTGCATGGCTTCTTCGGCGACGTCGAAGTCCCGGAGCAGGCGGACGAGGGTAGAAAAAATGCGCCGGGATTCGGAGCGGTAAAGCCCGTCGAGCATCGAGCGAATGTCGTCCAAAGTCGGCAACTGACGCACTCCAATAATGCAATGCCGGAACCATCGTAGATGTCAGTTTAATGCCCGCATTTCGGAATGAGCAGGTCGGTGGGCGAACAGGTAGGCTGGCTCGCCTAACCCGCCACACAACCGGCCGACCGCCTCTCGTGGAAGTCGCTCTCAGTCGATCGACGTTGCCCGGTCGCCGCTCTCTTCCAATCTCCGATTCTTTTCCCATTTGCCCCTGTCCGTTCCTCACGCGACTGCGTAAATCGAAGTCACGTGTTTTAACTGACGTCGTATCGTAACTGTTTGGCTGGAGTGCGACGCGGCGGGTAGCGGAGTACCGGGACGATGGCGATCACGAAGGAAAAGAAGACCGAACTCATTTCTCAGTTCCGACGGGACGAGCACGATAGTGGCTCGCCCGAGGTACAGATCGCCTTGTGTACGGCCCGTATTAACTACCTGACCGAGCACATGCGGACACACAAGAAGGACTTCGCGAGTCGGCGCGGGCTGCTCAAACTCGTCAGCCAGCGCGCCGACCTCCTGAAGTACCTCCGGGAAACCAACCGAGAGCTGTATCTGTCGATCATTGGCAAGCTCGGGCTGCGCAAGTAAACATTTGGTGGCATCCCTGCCCGTGTCGTCGTTACACGGCAGGAATGCCTGTGCCACCAAGACATTCGCGGATTGAAGATGGAATGCGCATTCGCGGCCTGAGTCGAGATGGTTGCTTCCGGTTTTGTTCCGCATATCCGCTCGCTTCGCACTCCTGCCGGTCCCCTCAACAGGGGTAAACCGAAAGGATCACCTCCGTGGCGGTCGCACCTGCATCTGTGGAAATCCCGTTTGGTAGTGGAACCCTCATCCTGGAAACCGGAAAGCTCGCCAAGCAGGCCCATGGGGCCGTGCTCGTGCGCTATGAGGGCACCGTCGTTCTCGTCGCCGTCGTGGAAGGCAACGTCATCCCCGGCCGCGATTTCTTCCCGCTTCAAGTCGAATACCGCGAGCGGACCTACGCGGCGGGCAAGTTCCCGGGCGGCTTCATCAAGCGCGAAACCCGCCCGAGCACCAAGGAAACGCTTACCTCGCGGCTCATCGATCGGCCCACCCGTCCGCTCTTCCCGGTCGGCTACGTCAACGAAGTCCAGATCCACGTCACCGTGATCTCCGCGGATCGCGACAACGATTCGGACGTCCTCGGCCTCATCGGCGCGAGTGCGGCACTGCACGTGTCGCACATCCCGTTCTTGAAGCCCTACGGAGCGGTTCGCCTCGGCCGCGTCGACGGAAAACTGGTCGTGCTGCCCACGTTCGGCCAGATGGAAGAAAGCGACCTCGACCTCATCGTGGCCGGTACCGACGAAGCCATCGTGACGATTGAGGGCTTTGCCCGGGAGATGCCGGAAGCCGAGATGGGCGATGCGATTCTCGAAGCCCACCAAGCGTGCAAGCTCGTGATTCAAGGCATCGAAGAATTGCGCCGCAGGACGGGTCAGGGTCCGAAGGTGCTGCCTCCGCAGGTCCCCGCGGATCCGTTGGCCGAAGAGCTGTACAAGAAGCACGGCACCGAGTTCCGCGAACGCTACCTCACGACCGGCAAGAAAGAGCGCAACGCCGCGCTCGACGTGTTCAAGGATCGGATCAAGAAGGAATACGCCCCCGAAGGCGAGACGAAGCCGAAGTACACGGCGGCTCAGGTGAGCGCTTCCATCGGCGCGATTCGCGAACGCATCTTCCGCGAGATCACCCTCTCGGGCACCCGCATCGATGGCCGGGCTCCGAAGGACGTTCGCAACGTCTGGGCCGAGGTCGCGGTACTCCCGCGAACGCACGGTTCCGCCGTGTTCCAACGCGGTGAAACGCAGGCACTCGTCGTCGCGACGCTGGGCACCGTGGGCGACGAGCAACGGGTCGAGGGGATTCAGGAAGAGTTCTCGAAGAAGTTCTGGCTCGATTACAACTTCCCCTCGTACTCGGTGGGCGAGTGCAAGCCGATCCGCGGGCCGGGCCGCCGCGAAATCGGTCACGGCATGCTCGCCGAGCGGTCGCTCAAGGCCGTGATTCCTCCTGCCGCCAAGTTCCCCTACACGATCCGCCTCGTCTCGGAAATTCTCGAGTCGAACGGGTCGAGTTCGATGGCCTCGGTGTGCGGCGGCACGCTCGCCCTCATGGACGCGGGCGTTCCCATCAAGCGCCCCGTCGCCGGCGTCTCCATCGGCCTCGTCATGGAGAAGGATCATCACGTCCTCATCAGCGACATTCAGGGCGATGAAGACCACTACGGCGACATGGACTTCAAAGTCGCTGGCACTCAGAAGGGCGTCACCGGGATTCAGCTCGACATCAAGCTGGACGGCATCCCGGATCACATCGTGCGGGGGGCACTGGAGCAGGCCCGCGAAGGCCGACTCGCGATTCTCAAAACCATGCTCGGCACGCTCAACGCGCCCCGCAAGGAGATCAACCCCAACGCCCCGCGCATCGTCAGCCTCAAGATCAACCCCGAACTGATCGGCAAGCTCATCGGCCCCGGCGGCAAGATGATCCGTTCCATTCAGGAACAGACCGGTGCCAAGATCGACGTCGAGGACGACGGCACCGTCTCCATATCGGGCCTGATCGGCGAAGGCGTCGAATCCGCTCGCCGCACGGTCGAGGCGCTCTGTGCCGAGGTGAAGGTTGGGTCGATTTACGAGGGCAAGGTGATCTCGATCAAGGAATTCGGCGCGTTCATCGAGATCGCTCCGGGCCGCGATGGGCTCTGCCACATTTCGGAACTCGACAACGGCTACGTCGGCCGCGTCGAGGAGGTGGTTCAGATCGGCGACAAGGTCACGGTGAAGGTGATCGGGATCGACGACCAGGACCGCGTGAAGCTCTCCCGCAAGGCGCTGCTTCCTCCTCCGCCGGAAGGCGAAGGTGGCGGCGAGCCGATGGGCGACCGCCCTCCGCGCGACGATCGCGGCAGTGATCGTGGAGGCGACCGAGGCGGAGATCGCGGCGGCGACCGCGGTCCCCGCGGCGGCGGCGGCGGTGGCCGCGGTGGCCCCCGCGGTGGTGGAGGCGGTGGCGGCGGCGGTTACCGCAACTGAGATGAAACGAACACGGGAGGCGAAAGCCTCCCGTGTTTTTTTGCCGGAGGGGAGCCGTCGCCTGTGGGTTCGCGATTGCGACTTCCGATTCAGGACCTTGCAGTTCAACATGTCGTGCTGGTAGAATCGGTTTTCGACGAGACGAGGTGCCACATGACTCTGCCAATTGAACTCGAACAAGAAGACGACGGCAGATGGTTCGGAGTCGTCGATGAGCTTCCCCGAGTTATGGCTTATGGTGCCACTCGCTATGAAGCGGCCACGGCAACGCTCGCGTTCTGGCCGACCGCATTCAACATGGAAGCTACCAAATGCGCGGCAGTTGCCTGATTGCGTTGCTCGGTTGCATCGGATGCGAGAAGCCGCCCGCTCCGATCGTCGAAAGCCCTGTTGTCGCAGAAGATCAACCCGCTCCTCCGAAGGATCAACCCGCTCCTCCGGAAAACCGCACCGCGTTCCTGAAAAGTCGCCCACTCGGGTCGAAGATTCGCTTCAACGCCATTCACTATGCGGAGGGGAAAGATCATCCGCGCGAATTCGATATCCGGGGGACATTGAACGGACCCGGGTCTCTCGAACTCAATCCCAACCATCTGACCCTGAATGCAGCAGGAAGGATCACGGGGAGTACGTTAATGGACGCTCCCCCGATAGCTGTCCGGATCGAAGCGGTCGACCGCCCCGATCCGGAAGGTCGAGGCAGAAAGGTCTTCGACATCGTCCCCGAAACGGGAGAACGAGCGCGACGTTATTCTTTGATCCTCGCTCCGAACGAGGCCGGGATGCATCAGTTGCTCATCCGCGAAGGGGAACGAGTTGTCGGTACTTATCCAATGGTCGATCCCGATCGGCAGGAACATGAAGACTTGGGTCCGAAGTTGGCCTCGGCTACTCCTCAAGAACAGAATTCCATCGCCGAACTTCGTAAGGCCATCGGTTACTCATTTCGCTTTCGACTGGAGTTGAAGAATGCAGTGACGTTTCTTTACTTCCCAGAAGCCGAAGACATCGTCGAATTGGATTTGCCTTTGCAGGGATTCGAGCACTTACTGTCTCTTTACTTTCGCGGCGGTCGGCTCCGTCCAGAAGGGTTGAAATGCCTCCGACGAATGCCGTCGTTGAAGTCGCTGAGCTTCAACGATTGCGAGATTGACGACGAAGGATTGGCGTGCGTGAAGGACTCGGCTCAGATGGCATTGATGTCGTTCTTCGGGTGCCGAGGAATCTCCGACAAGGGATTGTCGCACTTCCAAGGGCTAACGAATCTCAAGAACCTCGATTTGCGGAATGAGAAATTCACAGCGACGGAGCCGAAAGCACCACGCATCACCGATGCCGGTCTCAAACACCTCGCGGGTCTGAAAAAACTCGAGTACCTCAACCTCCAAGGCCAGCACATCACCGATGACGGTCTGAAGCATTTAAGCAAGATGTCCAATCTCCAAACGTTGTCCTTGTCGTTCTCCGGCATAACGGATGAGGGTCTGAAGCATCTTGAGGGGCTCAAGGAACTTCGCAAACTCCACCTCTACGGCAACCGTTGCACTCCTGAAGGGCTGGCGGCCTTGAAGGCTCAATTGCCGCTGCTCGATCGTTGAGCATTCCAACCGAGCCCTCAATCGAAGCGGAAATCGCAGCCCTTCGCAGGGAACGCGTTCTATGCTCGTACGGGTGCCGCTCCGTTCGTACGGCCGAATCCGCCATGATGTCCCTCCCGTTTGCCGCGACGATCCTGGATGCCGCCGGACTGGCGGACGAGCTCGATCGTTTCCACCTGCTCAAGCACCAACGGTTCAACGAGTTAGCATCGGAATTCCCGGGCGGTGGCGCGACCGGCTTGGCGCAATTCCTCGTGGCGCGGGGAGAACTGACGGCCTATCAGGCCGAACGGGCGCTCTCCGGGCAAGCGCGCTCGCTGGCGGTCGGACCCTATCGGCTGCTGGAACCGCATCACGTCGGAGCGTTCGGGCCGATCTTTCGGGCGAGCAAGGGGAAGCAGCAATTCGCGATTCGCGTGCTGCCGTTGCGCAGCCTCTGGCAAGCGAAGCAAGCCAAGCAGCTCGTTCGAACGCTCTCCGGACTCAGTGCGAATCCCTCGATCGTTCCGCTCGTGGATGCCGATTCGGCGAACGGCTTCCACTACTTAGTTTGGCCGTTGGTCGACGGCGAGCTGTTGGCGGATCGCGTGGCTCCGGGTTCGCTGCTTTCGCCGACCGCCACCGCTCAGTTGTTGGCGTATCTGGCCGGGGCGCTGGCCGAGTGCCACGCACGGCAAGTCGTTCACGGGCTGCTCACGCCTCAGACCATCGTTTGGAATCCGAACGAGTTGCCGCGCTTGTTGGAGTTCGGCGCGGGCCTGTTGCTGGCGCGGAACCTGGCGGTCGAGGAATCGCTCTTCGATACGATGTCGTCCTCACTGGCCGTGGCCGGCGCGTTCGATTTCTCGGCACCGGAGTGGGTCGCGGACCCCGCCAATCCGATGCCGGCCTCGGATCAGTATTCGCTCGGAGCCATTGGGTTCTTCGCCCTCACGGGGTTGCCTCCGTCCTTGACTGCGAATGCGAGTCGGGAGCTAGAACGCAGCACGATCCCAGCCGGTCTCGCGGCCGTCATCGCGCGGATGCTCAATCCAGACCCCGCGGCACGATTCTCGTGCATGGACGAAGCGCGCGAAGTGCTGGCGGAACTGGTGGGAATGGTCGCAGTGCCGGGGTCGGAAGCCTCGTTCGAGCTCGAGCCAACGTCTCGGCGCTCCGGAAGCGGTTCCGATTCGGCACAGTCCGGTGTGTCCTGGGTTCCACCGGCGGCACTGCTCCGGCCAGCCGAACGCGACGGGACCGAAGCTTCCGTTCACTTCGAGCTACCCGACGAATCTCCAGAACCGATTGTCGCCGTACCTTCTCCCGAATCGGTCGAGACGCCGCGGCCCGCGCAGTGGGCCACCTCGACCGTAACGAATCGCCCCCTCGCGGCTGCTCCACCCGAGGTGCGAAAGAACCTCGGCCTGCTGCCCCCCCCCGAACTTCCCGCCGCTCCTCTGCCGCCTCTTCCAACGAAAAGCCCATCCTCGGGGCAGTGGAACGCCGCGACTGCGAAGTTGGTCTCGGTGATGCCGAGCTCCGAACGACCGTCGGGAACGTACATTTGGAAAAAGATGAAGCGCAAAGTGCTCTTCTGGCAAACGCCGGGGGACCAAGTTCAGGTGAGCGTGTTCGGGCCTGCAGGTGCCGCTCACACGCAGACTCCGAAACTCACGGTGTTCCTCCATTCGCCTTCGGTTGCGGATAGCGTAGGAACGCTGGTGCGCGCCTTTCACCACGATGCGATCCTGCTCGGCACGGCACCGCTGGCCCGGGAATTGATTCGCGGTTCGCACTTGGACGTTCACGTCACCCTCGCTCACACGTCGGTGACGAATCCGTTGGGTGCGTTCAAATGGAAGGGCCAACCGCACCGCCTCACGTTCGATCTCGTGGTTCCGTGGGAAGCGCCCGTCGGCCCCGCCCTCGGCGTTGTCTCGATCGGGTACGAGGAAGTACGCATTGGGAAAGTGGAGTTCGCGATTCCCATCCTCGACGGCAAAGGCTGAATAGGCCGCACATCCGGCGAACCGCCTCGCGAACTTCGGCACGTTGAGAAGCACACGCCTCGGCGATTTTGCGGTAACGTGAGGGGAGTGGGAGAAGCCCTCGAGTCTCGCCCGACGAATTCGCAACCATGTTCACCATCGCGCTCACCGCCGACCTCCACTATGGAACGCGTCATCCGTCCGGAACGGAGGCCACTCGAGCACTCATCGCGGACCTGTTCGCAACCCCTCCCGACTTGCTCGTCCTGGCCGGCGACATCGGTGCCGGCGACGAGTTCGAACGCTGCCTCGCACTCTTCGACGGGCTTCACTGCCAAAAAGCCCTCGTTCCTGGGAACCACGACATCTGGGTGCGCTACGACGACCCGCGCGGCGACTCGCTGGCCGTTTATCGCGAGTACCTTCCGCGCGTCGCGGCCGAGCACGGGTTTCACTTCCTCGATCGCGAGCCGCTCGTGCTTCCGGAGGTAGGCCTCGCCGTGGCCGGCTCCATCAACTGGTACGACTACTCGTGGGCCCTCGACCGCTTGCCCGCAATGGCCGAGGATTGGCAAGACCGCCTGCGGACGAAGCGCTTCCTCCGCGGGCGGCACAACGACGCCAACTACGTGCGGTGGAACATCGACGACGAAACGTTTACGCGCGAAGTGGTGGCGACCCTAGCCGAGCACCTGGAACGGGCCTTGAAGTGGGTGCCCGCGGCACTGGTGGTCACCCACCATCCGCCGTTCCGCGGGTTGAACTATCCGAAGAAGGAACCGCTGGAATTGGACGGCCTGCTCTGGGAGGCCTTCTCCGGGAACGTGGAACTCGAACGGCTTCTCGAATCGCTGGGCGAACGCATACCGTTCGCATTTTGCGGGCACACGCATTTCGCGCGCGAATCGCAGTTCGGGAGCATTCGGGGAATCAACATCGGCGGCGATTACCACTTCAAGCGGCTCGTGCGGCTGGAATGGCCGGCGGGCACCGTGCAGACGTCGCAGTTCGGCGAAGCTTGATTCCGATTAGATGTACGTACTCATGAGGTAGAGCACGAGGCCGATGGCGAAGAGGAACCCCGCGATGCGGACGCCCCAGCCGAACCCTTCGCGCAGAATCTTGTCCCAGCGGTCGTGGCGCGTGGCCGCATACACGAGGCTCACGACGACCAGCAGCACGGGCAGATCCCAATAAATACTCGCAGCCAATAGAGCAAGCGTCATCGACTCTCCCTGGGTGCGCGGGCGACCCGCCCGCTTCTTCCGCCTTCACCACGTCGACGGTTCGTCTTCCTTTTTGCCCCAGCCCGGCGGCGGCTCCCGGAACATCGGCCCGGCCAGCGCGTCGTAGATCACCAACAGGTTCAGCACGCCTGCAATCACCGTGTAGACCCAGCCCAAGTCCCAACGCTTGTTCCCTTCACGCTGCAACTTGTTCAGCGTGATCTTATCGGGCGGATCGTTCGCGGCACCTTCCGGCGGCATGCGCTGAAACGTGCCGAACAGCGGTCCGGATTCCTTGGTCTTATCGAAGTAGTGATACTGCACCAGCGAGGGCCATGCCGCGACTCCGATCCAGAATTGGCCGAGGAACTGCGGTCGATAGTAGAGGGAACTGGGAACGCCCGCGATCTTGTTGCCCGCCACTTCCAGCGGCGGCATGTCCTCGACATCCGGCATCCACACGTTGCACCAGTTCCCCATCCCCATCCCGTAAAAGAAGAGCGCGTACAACCCGAAGAAGAACAGCAATCCCTTCCCGATTCGGCCCTGATAGACCTGCCCCAACCCGGGGATCAGGTAGCTCAGCAGCCCGCCGATCCAGTCGAACTTCACGGGGGGCAACGGCGGAAGCTCGGGTTCCTGGGGAGTCGAATCGGGCGTCGGCGCGAGCGGCGCGGGAAGCTCCGGCGAAGTGAGAGCCGTGGGAACTTCGCTAGAGGGGGAAGGAGGAAGCGGGTCCGCTGCCGCCAGCGGGAGGGGCGGAGGCGGGGGAAACGGAGGAGCGGAAGACATCGGCGGAATCTCATCCGGAATGAACGCGACCGTACAACCCGTGCCGACAGTGAATTCGCCAGCCGACGGCCAACATTTCGATTCCGGGATTATAGGAACTGAGCGGCGGAAAGGACGAACCCCATAAGGACAGCCCGGCAGGTGAGGGGCACTCCCTTCAAAGCCAATGCGATTCACGCTTCGGGCGGTACTTCCTTAGCCGTGAGCAGTTCGCTCTTGTCGCCCTTGTTCACCGCGTACTTGAAGTTGGTTCGCGCGGTACTCGCGGCCCCGACGCGACCCTTCGGGTCGAGAGCCAGGAACGCGACCTGAGCCGGATGCACGCCGCGACGAACGGCCGTCGCGTTCACGCGCTTGCAGGCCAGTTCGCACGCCTCCTGCGGCGACTTCCCACTTCGCATCAGTTCCACGACGAAGGCGCTGCCGTTGATGCGGATGATCTCTTCGCCCACTCCGGTGGCCCCGGCCGCGCCGGCGAGATCGTCCACGTAAAGGCCCGCGCCGATGATCGGAGAATCGCCCACGCGGCCCGGCAACTTGTACGCCAACCCGCTCGTCGTACACACCCCGCCGAGGCTCCCCTTCTTGTCCAACGCCAGCACCGTCACCGTGTCGTGATTGTTCTCGTCGATCTCGACGTTGATGTCCGAGGGGTTCTCGATGCGGACCGGCTTGTCGTCCTTCTTCTTCTTGCTCGGGTGGCCGTCGATCCACTCCTTGATCGATTCGGCAGTGTACGGGAATTCGAGGGGGAAGCCGTTTTGCAGGGCGAACCACTTGGCCCCTTCACCCACGAGCAGAATGTGCGGCGTCTTCTCCATGACCTTACGGGCCACGGCCGCGGGATGGCGAATGTGTTCGAGCCCGGCCACGGCCCCGCACGACAGCGTCTTGCCTTCCATGAGGCAGGCGTCGAGCGTGAGCCGGCCGATGCGATCGGGCAGGCTGCCGAACCCGACCGAGTTGCGAATGCTCATGTCGGTTTCGACGGCTTCAGCCCCAGCGAGCGCGGCATCGAGTGCCGCATCGCCCTTGGCGAGCCGCTTCATCGCGGCATCGGTCGCGGCGGTCCCGAATGGCCAGGTCGCAATGACGATCGGTTCGGGCATGAGTCACCTGTTAGAATGATTCACCACGGAATACACGGAAGACACGGAATAAAGCAGGTGGTGTTAGAGCGATTCTAGTTGCAGACAACCGAATACCCCTGCTTCATTCTTCATTTTTGTTTCCGTGTGTTCCGTGGGTTCCGTGGTTACTCATCCGCTTACTGCCCATATTCCGGGCGAATCGTGTGGCGAACGCGGGCACGCCTCAGTATACTAAGTGATGCCTCTCGGACTTTACGGACGAATCCTGGCTTCCTCTCCCGGAAGCGACGAGACAATGCCCAAAAACGAGCATGCCGAGCCGCCTCTGCCCGAGATCGTGGGCACGGCTCCCGCCATGCAAGACGTTTATCGCCTCGTGCGGCTGACCGCGCCGAGGCCGACCACCGTCTTGCTCGTGGGCGAAACCGGCACCGGAAAGGAAGTGATTGCCAAGGCGATTCACAAGTTGAGTCGCCGGGCGAGCGGCCCTTTCGTGCGCGTCAACTGCGGAGCTCTGCACGAGAACCTGCTCGAAAGCGAACTCTTCGGCCACATCAAAGGATCGTTCACCGGTGCGGTCGCGGATAAGGTTGGCCGCTTCGAGGCGGCTCACGGTGGCACCATTTTCCTCGACGAGATCAACAGCACTTCGCCGCAGCTTCAACTCAAACTGCTGCGCGTTCTCCAAGAACGCGAACTCGAACGCGTCGGCGACAGCAAGACGATCCGCGTCGATGTACGGGTCATTGCCGCGACCAACGCTTCGCTCGAAGAACTCGTTGAGGACGGCAGCTTTCGCGAAGACCTGTACTACCGGCTGAACGTGATCCCGGTGGTGCTGCCGCCGTTGCGGGAACGCCGCGACGACATCGCGCCGCTGGCGCAGTTCTTCTTGAAACGCTACGGCGAGATGCAGAAGTGCGCGGTGCCGGAACTCACGCCGGCGGTGCTGGACTCGCTGCGGGCCCACGATTGGCCGGGGAACGTCCGCGAGTTGGAGAACACGCTCGAACGCCTCGTGGTGATGGCGGATGGCGGCGCGATTGGGATGGAGATGCTCCGCTTCGGCCGGCCGCGCTATGCCCTTCGCCCCGTCAAGAACTCCAACGGCAACGGTGGCGGCAACGACGTACGCTCGCTGATTCGCAACCTCGTTCGCGCCGGGCTTCAGTCGCCGCTCTCCGCAGGGATCAAGGGCTTCCATCCGTTTCTCGTCGATGGCCTCGAACGCGAACTGATCGAGGAAGTGATGCGGCAATTCGGGGGAACGCAGATCAAGGCTGCCGAGCGGCTGGGCATCAACCGCAACACGCTCCACAAGAAGATCGAGCAGTACAAGATCGACGACGCGAAGCTCGTGGCCGTGAAGCCGGAAGCGGAGGTGCCCGAGGAGAGTGTCGAGGTGGAAGCCGTTTCGTAGTTGGGCTACAACGAGCTTGTCCGGGGTCGGATGTCTTCGCCGCGGAGCGGCCGTCTTTCTTAGCCCAGGGCGGAAGCCCTGGGATCACCGGTTAGGCAGACGGAATGAAAGCCGAAATCCTCTCGATCGGCAGCGAGATCACCAGCGGACAAAACCTCGACACGAACGGCCACTGGCTCAGCCAGCAACTCGCGGCCATCGGCATCCCGGTCGGCTTCCACACCACCGTTGCCGACGACCTCGCGGACAACATCGAGTGCATCCGCCTGGCGTGCGAGCGGGCCGACCTCGTCATTTCCACCGGCGGCCTCGGCCCGACGCAAGACGACCTCACGCGGGAAGCGCTCGCCGCCGTGGCCCGCGTGGACTTGGAAGAAGACCCCATCTCGCTCGACCACATTCGCATGATGTTCGCGGCGCGCGGCCGAGTAATGCCGGACCGCAACCGCGTGCAGGCCCACTTTCCCATCGGTGCCCACGCCATCTTCAACGTCTCGGGCACGGCCCCCGGCGTCTGGATGAAAATCGGCCGGGCCCTGTTCATCGCCATGCCCGGCGTGCCGAGCGAAATGTTCCGCATGTTCGACGAACAGGTTCGGCCTCGGCTGCTCGAAGCCGGGCTCGGCGGCGGCGTCTTCATCCAGAGAAAGATCAACACCTTTGGAGCGGGAGAATCGCTCGTCGAGGAACGCTTGCTCGACCTCACCCGCCGCGGGCACGTGCCCGAGGTCGGCATCACCGTCAGCGATGCCGTGATCTCGCTGCGAATTCTTGCAAGAGCCCGGACGCTGGATGATGCGGAGGAACAAATCGCGCCGGTGGAACAGACCATTCGCGAACGGCTCGGCGACCTCGTCTTCGGAACCGGAACCGAGGAGCTTCAGGACATTGTCGTGCAACTGCTCCACGAAAAGCGACAAACGCTGGCTTCGGCCGAGAGCATCACGGGTGGGCTCGTCGCGCATCGCATTTGTCAGGTGCCCGGTGCCAGCGATTACTTTCAAGGCGGGATCGTGAGTTATACGAACGACGTGAAGCACCGCGAACTCGGCGTGCCCCGCGACTTGCTCGAACGCTTCGGGGCGGTGAGCGATCCAGTGGCGCGGGCGATGGCCGAGGGCGTGCGGGAACGTTTTGGAACGGACCTCGCGGTGGCGACGACCGGCTTCGCGGGCCCCGGCGGCGGCACCGAAGAGAACCCCATCGGCACGGCGTACGTGGCCCTGGCCCACGCCGACGGAACGGACGTCACGCGGTACGGCTGGCTGGGCACGCGGCAAGAAGTGATGAGCCGCACCGCGAAGTTGGCGTTGAACATGGTGCGGTTAAGACTGATGAACGCGAAGCCCGCGTGACGAGTACCGATTTTTGGCCATTGACCGCCCGGCAGTCGATCCCTAAACTTCACTCAGCGGAATTGCGGGTGTAACTCAGTGGTAGAGTACCTCGTTGCCAACGAGGTTGTCGTGGGTTCGAGCCCCATCACCCGCTCTAGAAAACAAGGGCTTTTCGAGAGCCCCGAAGAAAAATCGACCGGCTTTTAGTGTACGCTGTGCTCTGAACCGGCATTTCTCATCTTGATGGAATCCACGAGGGTTCCGTCCTGGGTAGGCCTCGCAAAGCAATTCCCCAGTATCAGCAGCATCGCGGGAACGCCCGCGCCGTTTGGACGGATCTAAAACACCAAAGGCACTTCGTCGCACGGCCCGGTCCGCATGGGTCGGAAGAATTTCGAAAAGCTTTCGCCCGGTTGCTCCTTGAGCTGGAAGCCCAGCCGTGGCAGAAACCACTTCACGCCCGCGAGCCATTCGTAGCCGACGTGATCGCGGCCTACATCGACCACGCCGTGCGGCACTACCGCGACGCGCTCGGAACCCGACGGGTGAGATTGCGGCCGTCAGAGGGGTCTGAAATTACCTCAACGAGGGGACACACCCGCATCATCGTTTGGCCCGTTGGCACTGAAGGCGATTCGAGAACGGTTTATCCAACTCGCTGAACTTCCACCGGCCAAAAGCAAAAGTGCCCGCGCCCGTCGGGCCCGTCCCGCAGCCACGTTCGTCCGACGCAGCAAAGCTTCGAGTTCTCGACGTTGCGCCACGGACACGACCACGGCTCGTTGCTTCGGTACGATCGCCAGAGGATCATCCTTGATCGAGGAATCCCTCCTGAGCTGTAGACTGCAACCCGTTCCCTCACTTATGGGGAGCTGTACTAAGCGAAGTCGATGGCGCAAAGGCGGGATACACTTTTGAAGGGAGTTCCCCTGCCTTCGTAACCCGAGACCGTTGCCATGCTCGTCGATCGGTACATCGCGGCCTTCCCGGGCTCCCAAAAGCGATTTGAAACGGCGAAGAGCATCTTCCCCACGGGCGTCACGCACGACACCCGGATGATGGAGCCGTTCCCGCCGTACGTCACGCACGCACAAGGGGCGTACAAGTGGGACGTGGACGGCCACAAGCTCGTCGATTACTTCGTCGGCCATGGTGCCCTGCTCCTCGGGCACTCGCCGCCGGATGTCGTCGAAGCCGTGCGCGAACAGATGGCGAAAGGCACGCACTACGGTTCGTGCCACGACCTCGAGATCGAATGGGGCCAACTCGTTCAGAAGCTCGTTCCCTCCGCGGAGAAGGTCCGCTTCACGGGCAGCGGCACCGAAGCCACGCTGATGGCACTGCGACTCTCGCGGCTCTCCACGGGCCGCCCGAAGTTCCTCAAGTTTCGCGGCCACTTCCACGGCTGGCACGACTACGTGACGGTCGGCTCCGATCCGCCCTACGACGCCCCGGGCGTGCCCGGCGTACCGGACGGCGTAGCCGCGAACTGCGTGGCCGTGCCGCCGAACGATCTGAACGCCGTCGAGGACGCCTTGAAGCGCGACGCTCAGATCGGCGCGGTGATTCTCGAACCGACCGGCGGCCACTGGGGTGCCGTGCCGATGCGCGGCGAGTTCCTCCACGGCCTCCGCGAACTCTGCACCCGACGCGAATGCGTGCTCATCTTCGACGAAGTGATCACGGGTTTTCGCGTCGCACCGGGCGGAGCGCAAGCCTTCTACGGCATCGTTCCCGACCTCACCTCGTTGGCGAAGATCTTGGCGGGGGGATTGCCCGGCGGCGCGCTCGGAGGGCGAACCGACATCATGGCCTACCTCGAACCGCGGGCGGGCAAGCCCAAGATGAAGCACCCCGGTACCTACAACGCGAACCCGCTCTCGGCCGCCGCCGGCGTGGCCGCCCTGAAGCGCGTCGCTACCGGAGAGCCGTGCCGCCTCGCCACGGCCGCCGCGGTTCGGCTGCGGAATGGCCTCAACGCGCTCTTCGCGAAATGCAGTTGGCCGATGGCCGCTTACGGCGACTTCTCGATGGTGCGCATCGTCGCGGGCTACACCGGTCCCAAGCCGAGACTCGATGCCGGGGCCAACGATGGGCTCGTCCCCTACGACGCCGATCTCGACGCACTCGACGGCCCCAAGAACGCGAAGCCGCTCTACTCCATGCGGCAAGCGATGCTCCTCCACGGAGTCGATCTCTGGGGCTTCGCCGGCATGACGAGTTGCGAGCACACCGACGCGATTGTGGACGACACCCTCCGCGCGGTGGAAGCCTCCGTGGAGGATCTGCTGAAGGAGGGAATCGTGTAACCCGGCGCGGTCGCTGACGTGCGCAGCCAATAGTGCGGCTACCTCCGTCGTGGGCCAACCGGCCCACGACGTCGCCCGACCGTCACTTTTTTTCTGCCCTTCGCGAATTCGCCGTGATTCCCAGCGTTTGCTGCGATTTGGAGCGGTGAAGGCGGGAGCGTTCGCTTCCGGAATTCGTCGCAAGCCCATCGCGAGCTTCGCCTTGGACCGAGGCGCGAACGATACCAGTACCGGTGGAGTTCGCCGAATGTCAATGAGGGAAACGACGGGCTTCATGGCAACACCGCCTCGTGGTGAGTTTTGGCCGAGATGTGAACGGAAGACTGTACGTTCCTTTTGGCCTCATGCAACCCGCGCCGAGTCGGAATCCGTTTGAGTTCCCCCTCCACCCGTTCCCATCTTCCGACCTTCGCCACCTTTTCCGCAGCTTGGCCTTGACCGTCACGTTTCGCAACCGTAACCTGCTGGTGTTGTAAGATTCAAATGTTTGAATCTTTTCAGTTACAGGTGGAAAACCCATGCCTCACCGAGCGCTGGTGACGAAGGAACTTGCCGACTTCATGAGGGTTCTGTCGCATCCGCACCGCATCCGCATCATCGAAGAGTTGCGGGATGGGGAGTACGACGTGAACTCACTGCAAGAAGCACTTGGAATCAGCCACTCTGGGGTGTCGCAACACCTGATGGTGCTGCGTGCAAACCGGCTGGTTTCCGAGCGGCGAGAGGGACGCCGTGTTTTCTACCAGCTTCGCCAGCCTGAAATCTCCAGTTGGTTGTTGGAAGCGACCCGGTTCCTCGAACGAGGAACCGCTGAGGCAGACGAGCTTCGAAAAGCCATCGGCAAGACCCGTAAGCAATGGGCCAAACACTGAGACTGCGATGCATCGGCTTGGCCGAATCCTCACGCACATATTGGAGGCACCACCATGCAAAAGTTGATCGAGGGCGTCCACCAGTTCCAGAGCGAGAATTTCCGCCCGCTGCAAGGGCTTTTCGAGCAGTTGGCGAAGGGCCAGACTCCCGAAACCCTCTTCATCACCTGTTCCGACTCTCGCATCGACCCGACCCTACTCACCAAGTCGCGGCCAGGCGATCTTTTCATCCTTCGCAACGCCGGGAACATCATCCCGCCGCACGGTGCAGGCAACGGGGGAGAAGCGGCAACCGTCGAGTTCGCCGTGGCAGCTCTCGGCGTCAAGGACATCATCATCTGCGGCCACTCCCATTGCGGGGCCATGCAGGGGCTGCTCCACCCCGAACAGGTCGCCTCACTCCCCGCCGTCTCGTCGTGGCTTTCGCACGCCGAGACCACCCGCCGCATCGTCCGCGACAATTACGGCCATCTCGACGGGGATCGTCTGGTGACGGCGACCGTCGAGGAGAACGTGCTGGTGCAGCTCGAGAACCTGCGGACTCTGCCAGCCGTGGCGTCCCGGTTGGTGCGGGGCGACCTGTTCTTACACGGTTGGGTGTACAAGATCGAAACCGGCGAGGTTTTCGCTTACGAATTGGCGTCGGGGCAGTTCGTCCCACTGGCAAAGTACCACCCTCCGACGACCGGGGCCGTGAGCAGGATTACTCGCACGATCTGAGGCGACCGTTATCGGAGGGACGGGTATGGCAAACGACAAGCCGATGGTGGAGAAGGTCAATTCATTCAAGCAAGACGTGCTTGCTTCCATTGTTGTCTTCCTCGTGGCGTTGCCGCTGTGCATGGGCATCGCCATCGCATCCGGTGTCCCGCCAGAGAAGGCGGCGGCGGTGGGCATCATTTCCGGCATCGTCGGCGGGTTGGTGGTCGGCTTTCTCGCCGGTTGCACGCTCCAAGTCACCGGCCCCGCAGCGGGGTTGGCGGTGATCGTCGGGCAACTCATCTTGGAACACGGCTTTGCGACGTTGGGCCTGATCGTCATGGTGGCCGGGGTCGTTCAGCTCATTGCGGGTTTACTGCGATTGGGGCAGTGGTTTCGGGCCGTGTCTCCCGCAATCATTCAAGGCATGTTGGCCGGCATCGGCGTGCTGATCCTCGCCGCCCAATTTCACGTCATGGTGGACGACAAGCCACCGGGAAGCGGCAAGGAGTACGGCGGGATCATCAACCTGGCGACCATCCCCGAAGCCGTGTGGAAAGGAGTGACGGAACCCGCCCACCAACCCGCAGCCATCGTGGGGATCGTCACGATCCTGACCATCATCGGCTGGTCGGCGTTCGCCCCCAAGCGGTTGAAAGTCCTGCCCGCACCGTTGATCGCCGTGACCGTGGCGACGGTGCTTGCGGTCATCGTGGAGCAGTTCGGACTCGACCCGAAGGACATCCAAGTTCCCGACAAGCTGACCGATGCCATCGCGCTCCCGGCGTGGGGCGACTTGCCCCGACTACTCGACCGCTCGATCCTGATCGCCGGGCTGACGTTGGCCTTCATCGCCAGTGCGGAATCTCTTCTGACGGCGACGGCGGTGGACTCCATGCAGCACCATGCACCCCGCACCAAGTACGACCGAGAGTTGGCCGCTCAAGGGGTGGGCAATGTGCTCTGCGGTGTGTTGGGCGTGTTGCCCCTGACGGGCGTGATCGTGCGAAGTGGGGCGAACGTGCAAGCGGGTGGTCGCACCCGGCTATCCACGATACTTCACGGGCTGTGGTTGCTCCTGTTCGCCGTCGTGTTCACCTTCGTCCTACGACATATCCCCGTGCTGCTTCTCCCACTTCATGAGGAGGTCGAGGCAAGCGTGGTCGATGTGTCCCAAGTCCTCGAAATGGACGTGTAGCTCGGTGTTTGGAGGAATGGTTTGGAGTGCCTGTGCCAGCTTCGGCAACCGCAAGAACGTGGCCGCACCTTTGAGATACATGGTGGTACGGTTCCTCTCCGCGTCCCGCTCCACTCGAATTGTCAAATTCGTGAAGCGATAGATCAACTGCACCACGGCCAAGCCGAGTCCCATGACGATTCCCGTCAGGAGGTCGATCATCACGATCACAGCCAAGGTCACGATGTAAACCGCTACTTCACCCTTCCCGTATTTTCCAAGCTCCCGCATGGCCTTGATGTTCACCAGCTTGCATCCCGTGTACACGAGGATCGCCGCCAAGCATGCCACGAAGCCACGGGCGGGAGCCTCGTAATTGATTGGGAAAGCCTGACGGCCAAGTTCCGTCAGGTCGGAAAGAACAACGGCAAAGCTGGGTAGCTTCGCAACTTCGGCGAAATAGCACTTGCCGGATACACTCTCGCGACTATAAATAGAACAGAGCCGATACGGTTTCCCCAATCCGCACAAAAGGAGGGCGCATGACGCTGCTGAGCCGCAAGGCCGACTACGCCCTTCTGATCCTTTCCTACCTGAGTGAAAAGGCGGTCGGCGGCACGGCTCGAGCCATCGCCGAACAGTTCGGACTGAGCCGGGCGTTCGTGGCGAACATCCTGAAGGAACTGTGCCAGAAGGGGTTCGTGGTCAGCCATCGCGGCGTGAAGGGCGGCTACGCCCTGGCCCGGCCGGCGGAGAGCATCTCGCTCGCCGAGCTTCTCGAAACCATCGAAGACGGCTTTCGCCTCACGATGTGCAGCCCCGACCAGAACGGAACCGAAGACGAATTGTGTTCGCATTCCGCAGTTTGCACGGTTAAGGGTCCGATGGTGGAAGTGCATCGCCGGCTGGTCGAGGTGTTGCGAAGCGTGAGCCTCGCGGAAATTTTCCCTGGGAGCGCGGCCGTCCCGGCCGCATTCGGGAGAGCGGGCGGGACGCCCGCGCTCCCAGGTTCATTGCCCATGCTCTCCAACAGCAGTTGTTGCTCGAACAAGGAACTTCAGCCGCTTGCGGCTCGATAATACCGGAGAAATTCACGGCCATGGTGACGACGCCGATTTACATGGACAACAACTCCACGACGCGGGTCGATCCGCGCGTGGTCGAGGCCATGCTGCCGTACTTCACGGAGAAGTTCGGGAATGCCGCCAGTCGCAGCCATCCGTATGGATGGGAAGCGGAAGCGGCCGTCGAGGAAGCCCGCGATCAGGTCGCGGCCTTGATCGGTGCCTCGCCCAAGGAAATTATTTTCACGAGCGGCGCGACCGAGAGCAACAACCTGGCCATCAAGGGCGTTGCCACGATGTACAAGAAGAAGGGCAACCACGTCATCACGCAGGCGACCGAGCACAAGGCCGTGCTCGACACCTGCAAGCGGCTCGAACGCGATGGCTTCCAGGTCACGTACCTGCCCGTGGACAAGTTCGGCCAAGTGACGGCCGAGCAGATTCGCGCCGCGATGACGGACAAAACGATACTCGTCTCGATCATGGCCGCGAACAACGAAATCGGCTCCGTTCAACCGATCGAGGCTATCGGCAAACTGTGCAAGGAAAAGGGCATTCTGTTCCACACCGATGCCGTGCAGGCCGTGGGCAAGATTCCCATCGACGTCGAAGACATGGGCATCGACCTGCTCAGCCTCACGGCCCACAAGATTTACGGGCCGAAGGGCATCGGGGCTCTGTACGTTCGCAAGAAGGATCCCCGCGTGCGGCTCGAACCGATGATCGACGGCGGTGGCCACGAACGCGGTATGCGTTCCGGCACGCTTCCCGTTCCCATGATCGTCGCTCTCGGTGCTGCCTGCGACATCGCGCGGCGCGAAATGCCCGCTGAGGTCGAACGCACTTATCGGCTCCGCGAACGGCTTCGCAAGGGCATCATGGACCAGCTTCCCGAGTCGTACTTGAACGGCCACCCGACCGAGCGATTGCCCGGCAACGCCAACATCAGCTTCGCCTACGTGGAAGGTGAAGGCCTCATGATGGGTATCAAGGATGTGGCCGTCTCCAGCGGGTCCGCCTGCACGAGCGCCAGTCTCGAACCGAGCTACGTGCTTCGGGCCCTCGGCGTCGGCGACGAACTCGCCCATTCGAGCATCCGCTTCGGCATCGGCCGCTTCAACACCGAGGCCGAAGTCGATCACGTGATCGGCCATGTGGTACACGAAGTGAATCGGCTTCGCGAGATGTCCCCGCTGTACGAGATGGCTCAGCAGGGCGTCGATCTGAAGTCAGTCGAGTGGGCGGCCCATTAACATCGAGCCCACCCGTGGCAACGGGTGGGCTTCAGGAGAACGATCATGCCATACGGCGACAAGATTCTCGACCACTACAACAACCCGCGGAACGTCGGCAGCTTCGACGCCAAGGATGCCGCCGTCGGCACCGGGCTCGTCGGAGCCCCCGAGTGCGGCGACGTCATGAAACTCCAAATCCGCGTCAACCCGCAAACGGGCCTGATCGAGGACGCGAAGTTCAAGACCTTCGGCTGCGGTTCCGCCATCGCCTCCTCCAGCCTCGCCACCGAATGGCTCAAGGGCAAGACCGTGGACGAGGCGCTGGGCATCAAGAACACGCAGATCGTCGAAGAACTGGCCCTGCCGCCGGTGAAGGTCCACTGCTCCGTGCTCGCCGAAGACGCCATCAAGGCCGCGATCAAGAACTACCAGCACAAGCAGGACGCCGAATCGGAAGTGGAATCGGTTTCGAGCCGCGAGGCCGTCGCCGTCGCCTGAATCTTCTCACTCGATCGAACCCTCGAACTCTCAGACTCCTCACACGAAAGGTGCAAACCATGGCCACTGCTACTCTCGACGAACCGAAGACCGAAACCTGCGGCCTCGGCATCAAGGATGCCGGCCCTGTTGCCCCGCCGCTCAGCGTCACGCCGCGAGCCGCCGAGGAAGTCCGCCGTCACGTTTCCGACGTGGCGAGCAGCGGCTCCGTCGAAGGCGACGGCAAGCTCTACCTCCGCGTCCGCGTCCAGGGCGGCGGCTGTAGCGGCTTCCAGAACAAGCTCGACCTCGATCCGACCTACAACGAGAAGCTCGACCACCTGTTCGAGATCAACGGCGTGCAGGTCGTCATCGACAAGCGCAGCATGCTCTACCTGACCGGCGCGACCGTCGATTTCCACGACGACCTCAACAAGCGCGGCTTCAGCGTCACGAACCCGCAAGCCAAGGGCACCTGCGGCTGCGGCAGCTCCTTCGCGATGTGAACCGATGCCGATGACCAGCGACGACCATTTCGAGCGCCTCGGCTTGCCGAGGCGCTTTTCCGTGAACCCGGCCGATCTCGAGCGCCACTATCTGGAGCGGAGCCGGGAAACGCATCCCGATTTCGCGAGCGGCGATGAGGACGCCTCGGCCGCGCTCAACGAAGCCTACGCGACATTGAAAGATCCCTTCCGCCGGGCGGAGCATCTGCTTCAGTTGCAGGGCGGGCCGAGTGCGAAGGACGACAAGAGCCTCCCTCCGGCGTTCCTGATGGAGATGCTCGAACTCCGCGAAGCGATCGAAGCCGCAAAGGGTTCCCCGGCCGACAGTGGGCGGATTGAAGGCGAGTTGC
>JAYTGN010000106.1:0-6445 GCA_043733485.1 Gemmataceae bacterium | reverse complement strand
CGAGTCCGAGGGCATCGACGCAGGCCGCGAAGACCCCTTCGGTGAGGTCCATGATGCTGAAGAGGTCGCCGTAGGCGCAGTAGAGTTCGAGCATCGTGAATTCGGGATTGTGCCGCGGGCTGATCCCCTCGTTGCGGAAGACCCGGCCGATCTCGTAGACCTTTTCCAGCCCGCCGACGAGCAGGCGCTTCAGCGGGAGTTCGAGCGCGATGCGCACGAACAGGTCGATGTCGAGGGCATTGTGGTGCGTGGCGAAGGGGCGCGCGGCCGCGCCGCCGGCGATGGCGTGGAGCGTCGGCGTTTCGACTTCGATGTAGCCCTGCGCATCGAGGTGGTTGCGGATCGTGCACACGATCTTCACGCGCTGCTGGATGCGCGTCAGCGTTTCGGGCGTGTAGATCATGTCGAGGTAGCGGTGCCGCAGGCGGAACTCCGTGTCGCCGAGGCCGAAGACATCCTTCGGGTGCGGTTCGAGCGACTTCGTGAGGAAGGTGAGTTTCTCGACCTGGATGGTGAGTTCGCCGGTCTTGGTTTTGCCGAACTCGCCGTCGACGCCGATGAGGTCGCCGAGGTCGATGAGTTGGGCGATCTTCCACTCGGTCTCGGTGAGCTTGTTGATGCGCAGCATCAGTTGAACGCGACCGGACTGGTCCCAGATTTCGAGGAAGAAGAGTTTGCCGGCGGTGCGGTAGCGGACGACGCGGCCCGCGGCCCGCACCTTCGGTCCGGGCACATCGCTGAACGGCTCCGCGGGCAGCTGGCGGACGGTGCCGATCGGTGTGGTGTTGTCGAAGCGATGGCCCCAGGGATCGACGCCGAGGGCTTCGATCTTGTGGAGTTTCTCGGCACGCACTTCGGCGAGGTCTTGCGGTTCGTCGGCCACGGTAGTTCCCATCGAATTCAGGTTTCGCGGTACGTTCATCTTAGGGTATATCCCAGGCCTCGGGACGGCTGACATATAGCGGCCGGCTTGCCGGCCGTCTCCGTTCGAGATGCCACGACGACCGGCAAGCCGGTCGCTAAATGGATGAGTCGCCATGATTGCCACCGATCGCCGCGTTTCGGAGCAAGTGTTCCACGATCGCCAGGCTGCGGAGCGAGCGGCGACGCGGCTCGAACTCCGCTTCGACGATGCCGAGTATCTCGATCACGAGACGTGGGTGCGGCCTGCGTTCGAGAAACTCGGCAACTTGCGCGGCAAGCGCGTCCTCGATTACGGCTGCGGGCACGGCATGGCCGCGGTCGTGTTGGCCCGAGCCGGTGCGAGCGTGACGGCCTTCGACCTCTCGCCGGGTTACGTGAACGAAGCACGCGAACGAGCCCGGGCTAACCGCGTAAATGTCGAGTGCGTCGTGGCCGACGGCGAGGAACTTCCGTTTCCCGATGCGTCCTTCGATGCCGTGTGGGGCAACGCGATTCTGCACCATCTCGATCTGGTAAAGGCCGGGCGCGAGCTTCTTCGTGTGCTGAAGCCCGGCGGCATTGCGGTGTTCTGCGAACCGTGGGGCGGGAACCCGGCGCTCGCCTTCGCCCGACGATACTTGCCTTATCCGAACAAGGACCGCACGCCGGACGAACGGCCGCTCACGCGCCGCGATCTGGCACCGCTCCGGGAGACTTTCCCGAAAGTCGAGGTTCAGGGCTTCCAGTTGTTCTCGATGGTGTCGCGAGCCTGGCGAGCCGGTCGCGTTAGCGGCAGGAGTTCGCCGCTCGATGCGCTCGATCGCGTCGGGCTGCGGGTGTTCCCGCCGTTGAGAAACTGGTGCCGCTATGTGGCAATCGCGCTGCGGAAGGGTTAGACTGCTCGACGTGACTCCATCCGCTCAAACTCCGGTCGCTCCTAGCTCGCCGGTCTCGCGATCCGCGCAGATCGCGCTGGCTGCGTGCGTGGTGCTGCTCCTCGCGTTGCTCGCCTATCGCGGCTACGGCCATCGGTTGGCTACGCGGCCCACCGAGACCGTCTCGGTTCGATTCGATCTCAACCATGTCGAGCGATCCGACCTCGAGCAGATTCCCGGCGTCGGCCCCAAACTCGCCCAAGCCATCGTCGAACACCGCGGCGAGAAAGGCCACTTTCAAACGCTCGATCAACTCCGCGACGTGAAGGGTGTCGGCCCCGCCACCTTCGACAAAGTGCGACCCTTCCTGCGAGTCGAACCCATTCCCACTCCGCAATCCGAACTCGACCCGATCCCAGTCCTCGAACGCAAGAAGCCCGAACCCGCACCTGTACGAATGGCGAACTCGCGGAAGCTGCAACCCGGCGACCCGCCCATCAACGTGAACATCGCTTCGCTCGGACAACTCCAGCAACTTCCCGATGTGGGTGCCGTCACGGCTCAGTCGATCATCGCGGCGCGGCCCATCAAGTCCCTGAGCGATCTCGACCGCGTGAAGGGCATCGGCACCAAGCGCCTCGAGAAGTTGAAGCTATTCGTGAAGTTCGAGTAATTCACCCATCGGTTCCGCCGATCCCTCGGCATGGTTCGTGCTGCACTCCGCATGGGGTGCCGATTTCGCACCGCTCCTACAATAGCCTCGTAGTCTCGCCGCCCGTCCCGAACTCTCTGGAGAACAACATGGCCCACACCCTGCCTGTCTTGCCGTATGCCTTCGACGCACTCGAGCCGCACATCGACGCGAAGACGATGGAGATTCACTCGCAGAAGCACCACAAGGCGTACGTCGATAATTTGAACAAGGCATTGGAATCGGCACCGGACCTCGCCGCGCTGCCCATCGAGGAACTGCTCCGCAAGGTGAAGACCTCCGCGCCGGATTCGGTGAAGCAAGCGATCATCAACAACGGCGGCGGGCACCACAACCACGCGATGTTCTGGGAAATCATGGGACCCGGCGCGGGCGGCGAGCCCACCGGCGTGATCGGCGAAGCCATCGCCACGGCCTTCGGCGACTTCGCCAAGTTCAAGGAAACCGTCAAGCAGAATGGCCTTACCCAGTTCGGCAGCGGCTGGACGTGGATCGTCTGGAATCCGACTGCGACCAAGCTCGAAGCCATCAAGCGAGCCAATCAGGACAGCCCGCTGATGGAAGGCCTCGTGCCCGTTCTCGGCGTCGACGTCTGGGAGCACGCCTACTACCTCAAGTATCAGAACCTGCGGGCGAGCTACCTCGACGCATGGTGGAACGTGGTGAACTGGAAGGCGGTCGAAGCCAAGCTCGTGTCCGCGAAGGCCGGGAAGTAACCGTGAAAACCCTGCGCCAAGCCGCGTTCGTACTGTTCATGATCTTCGGCATCCCCGCGTTGATCGTGCTGCCGTTCCTCCTGTCCGGCTTCATCGGGCTGGGGTGAACTCGAGTGGCACAGGCATTCCTGCCTGTGCTTTCATCAACCTCACAGGCAGGAATGCCTGTGCCACCAAGATTGTCCATGCAACTCCGTTCGTTCAACGACGATTCCACATCTGTGTCCGAGGTCGGGCTCGGGTGCTGGCAGCTGGGCGGCTCCGATTGGGGCGATGTCTCCGAAGAGGATGCGCTCGACACGCTCCGTGCCTCCGCCGAAGCCGGCGTCACATTTCTCGACACGGCCGATGTCTACGGCCTCGGGCGCAGTGAAAAGCTCATCGAGAAATTCCTCCGCGAGGCGGGCCGCGAGCGATTCTTTGTCGCCACGAAAGTCGGCCGCTTCCCCAAGCCCGGCGGAGTGGCCAACTTCACGCCCGAGACCATTCGCGCGCACACCGAGGCTTCGCTCAAACGCCTCGGCATCGAGTGCCTCGATCTCACGCAACTCCACTGCGTGCCGATTGCGGTCTTGCAGCGCGAGGACATTTGGGACGCATTTCGGGCCTTGAAGCAGGAAGGGAAGATTCGCCGATTCGGGGCGAGCGTCGAATCGGTGGCCGAGGCGCGGGAATGCCTGAAGCAGCCGGGCTTCTCGTCGCTGCAACTCATCTTCAACGTGTTCCGCCAGACGCCGGCGATCGAACTGTTCGATCAATGCCTGAGCCAACGTGTGGCCGTCATTGTGCGGTTGCCGTTGGCCTCGGGTTTACTGGCTGGCAAGTACACGGCGAGTACGACGTTCCCGCCGCGGGATCACCGCACGTACAACCGCAACGGCGAGAAGTTCAACGTGGGTGAAACGTTCGCGGGCCTCGGCTTGGAGAAGGGCGTCGAACTCGCCGAGAAATTGCGGCCACTCGTGCCCGCGGGTTATTCCATGAGCCAAATGGCTCTGCGCTGGTGCCTCGATCGCCCGGCCGTGACCGCCATCATTCCCGGTGCACGCAATCGGGCTCAGGCCCAGGCGAATGCCGCGGTGAGCGATCTGCCGCGACTGCCTCCGGAACTCCACGCACGGCTGCGCGAGTTTTTCCTCGGCGAGGTGAAGCCCCACGTTCGCGGCCCGGATTAACGGTAAGATGGATCGGGCACCTTGGGGAGAAGCGGACTCGCGGCGAAACGGAATCACGACATGGAGCCTGCCGCACCGCCAATTCCCCCGCCGAAGCGATACCCCGCCTCACCGGCACGCCTGCTCGCGGCCATCGCCATCGTCTTCCTCATCGTCTTTTTGTTCCTGCGCGTCGGGTTCGTCGAACCGTTCGGCGTGCCCACCGGCAGCATGGCCCCGACGCTCATCGGCAACCATCGGGAAGCCCCCTGCCCCCGCTGCGGCTACGCCGTTCGCGTCGGCATTCCCACGGCCGGCGAACGGGCCGGCTTCTTCGCCGACATCCCCTGCCCGAACTGCGGCAAGCACGTCAACCTCTCAGAAGCCCGCGACATCAACGGCGACCGCTTGCTCGTGGACAAGAACATCTACCAACTTCGCTCGCCGCGCCGCTGGGAAGTCGCGGTCTTCCGCTGCTCCGCGGACCTCTCGAAGCCTTACGTGAAGCGCGTGGTGGGGTTGCCGAACGAAGAGATTCAGATTCTCGACGGCGACGCATTCGCGAACGGCGAACTGCTTCGCAAGTCGCTACGCGAGGTCCGCGAAACGCGCGTGCCGGTCTTCAACTTGTCGTACAGCCCGAGCCCGGGTGGTTGGAACCCGCGCTGGTTCGTGTATCCACCCGAGGCCGACGCGCGCTTGCCTCGCGATGCGGGCCGCGAGCCGAGCCCCGCCGACGACACCGTGCTGCAAAACGGCACGCTCACGCTCGACGCCTCCGCAGGTCCGCAGCAAGAGGTGCGGTTGGAGTACCGCAACGTGAACTTGGACGATCGCCGCGAGGAGCCGATCAAATCCGGGAACAGCTACGATGGCGGCGTGCGTCGCGAGAGCAACCTCTACGCCGTCCACGACTTTTACTTCAAGTGCGACGTGGAGGTGGGAGCGGCGAACGCGGAGAGCACGTTCGCCTTGCGACTTTTCGACGGGCTCGATGCCGTCGCGGTGGAAGTGAGCGTTGGGAAGAAAGCGGCGGGCCAGGTGCGGATGACCCACGGTCAAGACGTGATTTCCTCGGCGGCAAAGGTCGCACTCGAAACGGGGAGCACCTATGCCGTGGAGTTCGCCTTCGTGGATCGCCGAGCGAGCTTCGCCATCGACGGCAAACTTGTGACCGCGCCCTCCGATTTGCCCGCGGAGAAGAAGCGAGGCGAGGTGCGGAGGCCGTTGCAACTGGGCGCTCGCGGTTGCCGACTGGTGCTGAAGAACGTGATCTTGGACCGCGACATCCATTACACGCAGGCCGGGAAGCACGGCACGCGAACCCCGGCCGTGCTCGGCCCCACCGAGTACTTCATGCTCGGCGACAACAGCGGCAACTCGCAGGATAGCCGCGAATGGCCCGACCCCGGCGTGCCCGAATCCGACTTCATCGGCAAGCCGTTCCTGATTCACCAGCCGCTGAAACTCGGCGGCGTATCCGTCGGCGGCCGCGACCGCGCGTATCAAACGCTCGACTGGTCCCGGCTCCGCTGGCTGCACTGAACGCTCGAGGCTGTTACCGATCCGTTGCGCACGTCGAGCCGCATCTCCGTTATAGTCTGGCTGTCGGACGCCCTCCCCACTCAATACGGCAGGTGAGCCATGTCTCGAAATTTCTTCGCACTCGTCGTTGTCGCCGCGCTGGCCGGGCCTTCGGCGTCGGCCGAACCGACCGCTCCACTCGGCGCGCTCGCCCGGATGCCAAAGCCGTCGCCGTGGCACTGCCACACCCATCATCGAAGAAACTCGACCGTAGAGACACGATCGATCTGACGCCAGCATTTCTTGGATCACTTCGGATGTAGGGTAAGACCGGCTTGGGGCACGGATTCCCTCACAATGCCGCCGGCTTGCCGGCGAGCGCCGGCTGTATGGTTGAATGCAACAAAAAACCCCCGTCGCTTTCGCGACGGGGGTTGATGTCTTTGGCGCTGGGTGCAGGTGTGTTGTGGGATCGGGGACATGTCGGCATCGCAGGTCCAGGATGGACGTTGCGTGCCATGTTGAAATTCATCCTTAGAAAGGAGGTGATCCAACCGCAGG
>JAYTGN010000105.1:0-6463 GCA_043733485.1 Gemmataceae bacterium | reverse complement strand
TGCGGAGCGGAGCGCGACATCGCCGGAGTTGTCACGCTCCGCTCCGCAGACTGCGCGTCGCGGCTAAACGGTGAGGTGGTTGCTAAAACCGAGGTGGTTCCTTGCGGACGATTTCGTTCGCGAAGTCCAACGAATCGAGGGTGCCGGCGTCGGTCCAGTAACCGTCGAGCACGCTGGAGCCCATGCGGCCTTGCTTCAAGTAGTAGTTGTTCACGTCGGTGATTTCGAGTTCGCCGCGACGGCTCGGTTTGAGCGTGCGAATCAAGTTGAACACGTCCGGCGGATAGATGTAGATGCCGACGACGGCGAGGTCGCTCTTCGGGTTCTCGGGCTTCTCTTCAATGCTCACGACCTGATCGCCCTTGAGTTCCGCGACGCCGTAGCGGCCGGGATCGGGCACTTGCTTCAAGCCGATCCAGGCCCAGTCCGGGCGGCTGTTCGCCTTTTCGACAAAGGGAATGAGCGGGTCGCGGAAGATGTTGTCGCCGAGGAGTACGCAGGAACGACTGCCCATGCAGAATTGTTCGGCGAGGCCGAGGGCCTGGGCAATGCCGCCGGCCTGATCCTGAACGCGATACGTGAGGCTGCAGCCGTAGGTGGTACCGGAACCGAGCAGTTCGACGAAGTCGCCCATGTGCTCGGTGCCGGAGACGAGCAGCACATCCGAGAGCCCCGCCCCGACCAGCTTTTTGAGCGGGTGGTAAACCATCGGCCACGGGCCGACGGGCAGCAGGTGCTTGTTGGTCACCTTGGTCAGTTCGCCCATGCGGGTTCCCTTCCCGCCGGCGAGGATCACACCGCGAATCGACATGTTAAGCTCCGTACTGCTTCTCGTAATACTTCAAGTAATCCTTGTTCATGATCCCGTCGATCCAGCCTGGGTTGTCCTTGTACCAGTCGATGGTGTCGCGGATGCCCTTCTCGAAGGTCCACTTTGGCGTCCAGCCGAGTTCGCGTTCGGCCTTCGCACAGTCGATGGCATAGCGGCGGTCGTGGCCGGGGCGGTCCTTCACGTACTTGATCAGCGTGTGCGGCTTGCCCAATAAATCGAGCAAGGTGTGCGTGAGGTCGAGGTTGGTCTTCTCGCAGCGGCCGCCGAAGTTGTAGACCTCGCCGGGCTTTCCGGAACGCCACGCGGCCTCCACGCCGGTGCAGTGATCGAGGACGTGAATCCAGTCGCGAACCTGCTGCCCGTCGCCGTACACTGGCACTTGTTCGTTCCGCATGATGTTGATGATGAACAGTGGGATCAACTTCTCGGGGAACTGATACGGCCCGTAGTTGTTGGAACAGCGCGTGATGACCGCAGGCATGTCGAACGTGTGCTGATACGCTTGCACGAGCATGTCCGCACCGGCCTTCGAGGCCGAATAGGGGCTGTTCGGATGGAGCGGCGTTTCTTCGGTGAAGGAGCCGGTGTCGCCGAGGCTGCCGTACACTTCGTCCGTCGAGACCTGCACGTATTTCTTCACGTTGAATTCGCGGGCGGCGTCGAGCAGGATTTGCGTGCCGATCACGTTCGTGCGAAGGAACGGGCCCGAATCCTGGATGCTGCGGTCGACGTGGCTCTCTGCCGCGAAATGGATCACGTCCGTGATGCCCATTTGCATAGCGGCGCGGACTTGCTCGCGATCCGCGATGTCGCCCTTCACGAACTTGTAGCGAAGCTGGCTCTCGACATCCTTCAAGTTGGCGAGGTTGCCCGCGTAGGTGAGCCCGTCGAAATTGACGATGCGGACCGTGGGATCGGTGGCGAGCAGGTGTCGAATGAAGTTCGACCCGATGAACCCGCACCCACCGGTGACGAGCAGTTTGGACATCCTGACCTCGCGGTCGAACGGAAAGAGGCGGGCGGTTCCGGCCCGACGAATGGGATAGGTTTACACGGAAGGGCGTGCGGCGTCAAACCGGAGGCATGAAGTCATGCTGGGAGAGGAGGTATCGTCCTGGGAACGCGGCCGTTTCGGCCGCATTTGCTCAAGCGGCCGAGACGGCCGCGCTCCCAGGGAAGACCGGCCGTAGCCTCACGCCACCTCGCGGAGTGGTTGCGTGCCTTCTTCCACCGGGTACTGAGGGCGGCCGTTCGGGTCGAACTCGCGGATCGGGTTCAGGTCGATGCCGAGGTTGCGGTACAACGTCGCGAAGATTTGCTGATGCGTCACGGGCCGTTCGGTCGCATGTTCGGCGAGGCGGTTCGAAGCGCCGATCACCTGGCCGGTCTTCATGCCTCCACCCGCCATCAAGGCACAACTCAATTGCGGCCAGTGGTCGCGGCTCGCATCCTTGTTGATCCGCGGCGTACGCCCGAACTCGCCCCACACCAGTACCGTCACGTCCTTGTCCAGCCCGCGGTCGTGCAAGTCGCCGACCAGAGCCGTGACCGCGCGATCGAGCAACGGCATGTCCTTCTTCCCCTGCACGAAGTTCTTGCCGTCCGAACCGTGCCAGTCCCAGCGGGTGAAGTTCATGCTCACGACGCGGGCACCGGCCTCGACCAGACGGCGAGCCACACAGAAGTTGCGGACCATGCGCGGGGCACCGTCGCGTTCGAACGCGGGATCGTCCACGCCGTAGCGTTCGAGCACCTCGGGCCGTTCCTTCGAGAGGTCGAGTGCGTCCTTCAGCTTGGATGAAGTCAGAATGTCGAACGCCTGACGGTTGAACTCGTCCATGCCGTTCATGATGCCGGAACGGTCGACCGTGCGATCGAAGTCGTCGAACGAATGGAGGAGCCCCTTGCGGTCGCGGAGTTGTTCGAGGGTGACGCCCTTGAGCGTCATGTTGTCGGAGCCCATGGCTCCTTTGCCGCCGGCGAGCCGGAAGGGCGAGTGAGCGAGTCCGAGGAAGCCGCCGTCGCCGGGGTAGCCCCACTTCGGTTCGCCGGTGCGGTACATGAGCGTGAGGTGCGGCGGCACGGCGGGAATCACCGGCCCCTGCACTTTGGAGACCCACGCGCCGAACGAAGGCGTGTAGCCCATCTTCGCGGGCTCGCGGCGAACGCCGGTCATGCATTGATGGGCGTCGTGGTCGCCGGACGAACCGACGAGCGAGCGGACGATAACGAACTTGTCCATCATCTTGGCGAGGTTCGGGAAGTGCTCGCAAATCCGGATGCCGGGCACGTTGGTTTCGATCGGCTTGAACTCGCCGCGCACGGTTTCGGGTGCGTCGGGCTTCATGTCGAACATGTCGAGGTGGGGCGGCCCGCCGGGCAGGAAGATGTTGATGACGGCTTTGTGCGAGGTGCGGGTGCCGCTCTTGGCTTCGGCCGCCAGCAAGTGCGGCAGCGCGAGTGCCCCGCCGAGGAGCGTGCCGCCGACGGTGAGGAAATCGCGGCGCGAGACGCCATCGCAGAAGCCGCCGCGAGAATGGGGGCGACCGAAGATCGTGAGCATGAAAACCTCGCGGAGGCGGGGGGATCGCACCAACACCGACAAATCGGATCTTACCCGGTTCTCGCAACAAGTTCCAGCACTTTCCGGCCGTGCGTCGGGCTCGAAGTGCCGGCGAGCGAACCTTCGGCTTAGGCCTCCGTTTCGCCAAAGTGCCCACGCCGTTCCTGGCGGCTGGGCTTTTCATTGTTCACTCGCTGTGTGAGTCTGTAGACAGACAATCCCCACGGTTCAACGGTTCCTGCCATGCCGAGCACACACGACGCGATCATCATCGGAGCCGGGCACAACGGGCTCGTCACGGCCGCGTATCTGGCGAAGGCCGGGTACAAGGTACTCGTGCTGGAACGGCGCGACATCGTCGGCGGCTGCTGCATCACGGAAGAGTTGTGGCCGGGGTTCAAGGTCTCGACGGCGGCTTATGTGAACAGCCTGCTGCGGCCCGAGATCATCCGCGATCTGGAACTGAAGAAGCACGGCTTCGAGATGCTGCCGCGGTCGCCGTCGTCGTTCACGCCGTACCCGGATGGCCGGTACCTGATGATGGGTCCCGATCAGCAAATGACGTTGAAGGAGATCGCGAAGTTCAGCCCGAAGGACGCGGAAGCTTATCCGAAGTACGAGGCGATGCTCACCCGCGTGGCGGACTTTCTGGAACCGATGCTGACGCAGACGCCGCCCGATCCGTTCTCGAATCGTGTTGGCGATCTGTGGAAGCTCGCCAAGACCGGCTGGGGATTCCGCGGCCTCGGCAAGAACGTGGCGACCGAAGCCATCGAGATTCTCACCGGTGCGGCCCGGCCCATTCTGGATCGCTGGTTCGAATCGGATCAACTCAAGTCGACGATCGCCACCGATGCCGTGATCGGCGCGTTCGCGCCGCCTTCGCATCCGGGCACGGCCTACGTGCTGTTTCACCACGTGATGGGCGAATGCAATGGCGTCCGCGGCGTCTGGGGCTACGTTCGCGGCGGCATGGGCATGGTCTCGAACAGCATTGCGGCGGCGGCAAAAGCACGCGGCGCGGAGATTCGCACCAACTCCGACGTCGGTCGCATTCTCGTGAAGGATGGCCGGGCGACCGGAGTCGCGCTCAAGGACGGCACCGAATTCCTGGCCAAGCGCGTGATTTCCGGAGCCGATGCGAATGTGACTTTCGTGAAGCTCATGGACCCGAAAGACTTGCCCGCCGAGTTCCTCACGCAAGTGAAGCGGATCGATTATTCCTCGGCCACGGTGAAGATTAACGTGGCGCTTTCCGAGCCGCCGCAATTCACGGCACTGCCCGGCACCGGCATCGGCCCGCAGCACCACGGCACCATGCACATCTGCCCGGACATGGACTACATCGAACGCGCCTACGACGACGCGAAGTACGGCAAGCCCTCCGCGAACCCGATGCTCGAATGCACGATGGCCACGGCCCTGGACAACACCCTCGCCCCGCCGGGCCAGCACATCTTGAGCATGTTCGTGCAATATGCCCCGTATGCACTCAAGGGCACGACCTGGGATGCGGAACGCGATCGCTTCGCCGACCGCTGCTTCGACATCCTCAACGAGTACGCACCGAACTTCAAGAAATCCGTGCTGCATCGGATGGTGATCGCGCCGCCGGACATGGAGCGGTTGTGGGGCATCACGGGTGGGAACATCATGCAGGGTTCGATGTCGATGTCGAACATGTACAGCCTGCGGCCCGCACCGGGTTATGCGAACTACCGCACGCCGGTGAAGGGCCTCTACATGTGCGGCGCCGCAACGCACCCCGGGGGCGGCGTCATGGGTGCCTGCGGCATGAACGCGGCACGCGAGATTTTGAAGGATGGATGAGGCCAGGCGAGCCGAGCCCCGTCAGGGGCCGGGTTGTACGTACTCGCACGTCACGTTCGTGAAGATGCCGCCGCGAGGGGTCCAAACGCTGACCACCTTGCACCGGATCGGACGGCTCGCAGCCACGAAGTCGTCGAGCAATTGGTTCGTCACCGCTTCGTAAAAGATGCCCTTGTCGCGGAATCGCTGGAGGTACAGTTTCAGCGACTTCAGTTCCACGCACAACTCGCTCGGCGTATAGGTGTAGGTGATTGTGGCGAAGTCCGGCTGGCCCGTCTTCGGGCAGACGCTCGTGAACTCGGGGCACACGATCTCGATCGTGAACTCGCGGCCCGGCCGCGGGTTCGGAAACGTTTCCAACTGATCGGAAGAAGGCGTCTGGGTCGGTTCCATTTTGGCATTCCTGTTCGTTCGCGGGCTCCTATTTTGATAGGTGAATCCCCGATGGAGTCCATTCCCGGTGAAGCGTGCGGTCCTACTTCTGAGCGGCGGGCTCGATAGCACCACGACCTTCGCCTTCGCGAAGGCCGAGGGCTTCGACGTCTACGCACTCAGCGTGGACTACGGCCAGCGGCACCGCGTGGAACTCGAACGAGCCGCGATTATCGCCAAGGCACTCGGCGCGGTCGAACACCGCACGGTGAAGTTGGACCTTCGCCAGATTGGCGGCTCGGCCCTGACCGCCGACCTCGACGTGCCGAAAGACCGCACCGACGCCGACATGAACCACGGCATCCCGATCACGTACGTGCCGGCACGGAACACCATGCTGCTCGGCCTCGCCCTCGGCTACGCGGAAGTCGTCGGTTCCTTCGACCTCTTTATCGGGGTGAACGTCCTCGATTTTAGCGGCTACCCCGATTGCCGCCCCGAGTTCCTGACCGCGTTCGAGAACCTCGCCAACCTCGCCACGAAAGCGGGCGTGGAAGGCGGGCGCTTCCGGGTTCACGCGCCGCTTTTAAAACTGACGAAAGCCGAGATCATCCGCGAAGGCGTGCGCCTCGGTGTGGACTATTCGCAGACGCTGAGTTGCTACGACCCGGACGCGAAGGGCCGCGCCTGCGGCCACTGCGATTCGTGCTTGCTGCGCAAGAAGGGCTTCGCCGAAGCCGGAGTGGATGATCCGACGATAGACGCTGTGGATAACGTCAAAGGTTAGCCGCGACGCGCAGTCTGCGGAGCGGAGCGTGGCGAGCTCCCCGCGCTCCGCTCCGCAGACTGCGCGTCGCGGCTAATCG
>JAYTGN010000104.1:0-6477 GCA_043733485.1 Gemmataceae bacterium | reverse complement strand
GGGCCACTGGTACTACCAGCTTATGGGGGAGGCGATCGGGCCAATCCCGTGGGAGAAACTAGCGCAGTTGGCCCGCGACGGCGTATTGACCCAGGACTGCTTCATCCGCAGTGGCCCCGAGGGCGATTGGTTCAGTGTCGACTCGATCGACGGCCTGTTTAGTTCAAATGCGCCGGGGCAAGACAATTCGTCGGCGGCTTCCATTCGGCCGAGCGCTGCGAATGTGGAACCAGCCGGCGAGAGCGGCCGGAACTTCTTGCGGACGCCTGGAGCTATGGTCGTCGGGTTCCTGTTGGTCGGTCTGCTCATCGCCGGTGGCGTGTGGCTGTCACGAGTGTCAAAGCGGAACGATTCGGTCGATCACGCTTCCGGCTGGCCGGCGGTTACGGCTTCGGAACACTGGGAGTTGCGGCTCGTCACGGCAGAGTATGCGGAGGTGGCTTGGGACGTTTTCGACCAGGGTGAGCGCGTAACCATGGCGTTCTTGCGAGGGAACCAGCCAATCCCGAACACCGGCGGAGCCGGACCAGCGCAACCGCCGCCGACTTGGGTTGCCGTTGTGCTCCAAGCCGTTCGCCTCACTGACGGAAATGAGTTTCGCGAATTCACGGGTGGGCAGCCGGGGCGACCGTCGGACGTTCCCCCCGCCTCCGCAGTGCGGCCGTTGTTCGAGTCGGTCCGTTTCAACCAACGTGCCATTGAAACTTATGCGCTTTTCGCCGTCACAAACCGTAACGAAGCGAGGTCGAAGGCGGTGAGGGTGAACGAGTTGTATAAGTGGCCGGCGGTGACACTCAGCGTTCCGCAGAACGACTCCACCTTCGTTATGTATTGCTGCCGGGTCCCGGACACCATCGATGTGAACAAGCCATTCCAAGTGCGATTCAGCGGCTTGCTCGGCTGCCCGGCGTTCACCCAGACCTTTACACCAGAGGCAGCGACGCCGCAGCCACTGGCCAAGCCGGGCGAATGACGGTCAGAGACGGACCGCGGCTTGACCGCCTGTGGGCTGCCGCGGCCCCGGCCCGCATGTCCGGGGTTGCTGGGCGGTGGACTTGGTGCTCGGCCCGCGTAGGCTCGGAGGCCGAACCGCTCTGGCCTCTCAACTTGAGACAATAAGTCTCCGGGCTGGCAGTTCGTCCACTCCCGAACGTCGGAGTCGCTCTTCCCAATCAGTCGGCTCTCGCTTCTCGCCAATTCTCTCGGTACACTTTCCCCATCACCCCGAATCCTCCACGTGAAGCCGCCCATGCCCGCGATCAACCCCCGCTCGCTGATCGAGAAACTCAACCAAACCTGCCACCGAACGCTCGATTCGGCCGCGGGGTTGTGCCTCTCGCAAACCCACTTCTCCATCGAGATCGAACACTGGTTCATCAAATTGTGCGAGGGCACGGGCAGCGATTTCGCCGCCATCTTCCGCCATTTCCAAATCGACCCCAGCAAGGTGAAGCAGCAACTCGAAGCGACGATTCGCCACTTCAAGACCGGGAATAGCCGGGCTCCGAGCCTCGCGGTGGAAGTGTTCGACCTCATGCGGGAAGCGTGGGTGCTCGCGTCGCTGGAGTACGGCAGCCCGCAGGTTCGCAGCGGGCACCTGCTCGTCGCGGCACTCACCGAACGCACTCTGGCCATGCACTTGAAAGGTTCCTCGGCGGAACTCGGCCGCATTCCCGCGGACCGCTTGCACGCTGAGCTGAAGGCGATTCTGGAAGGTGGCTCGACGGACGAGAACGCCCAGGAGGCCGCAGCGGTTTCCGCCCAACCCGCGACCTTGCCGGACGGCACGCCTCGGGCCGCGGGGGATTCCAAGACGCCGAGCCTGGATCAGTACACGCACAACCTCACGCTTGCCGTGAAGCAGGGGAAGATCGACCGCATTCTCGGCCGCGATGCCGAGATTCGCCAGGTGATCGACATCCTCACGCGGCGACGGCAGAACAACCCGATCCTCACGGGTGAAGCGGGCGTCGGCAAGACCGCGGTGGTCGAAGGGCTCGCGGTGCGGATCGTCGCTGGCGACGTGCCCGAGCCCCTTCGCAACGTCGAACTTCGCACCCTCGATCTGGGCCTGCTCCAGGCCGGAGCCGGGATGAAGGGCGAGTTCGAGAACCGCCTCAAGTCCGTGATTCAAGAAGTGAAGTCGTCGGCCGTGCCGATCATTCTGTTCATCGACGAGGCTCACACGATGATCGGGGCGGGGGGCGCGGCCGGGCAGAACGACGCGGCCAACCTCTTGAAACCCGCCCTGGCCCGCGGCGAACTCCGCACCATCGCGGCCACCACCTTCGACGAATACAAGAAGTACTTCGAAAGCGACCCGGCTTTGAAGCGCCGCTTCCAGGAAGTGCGGGTCGAGGAACCAGATGAGGCGAAGGCCATTCGCATGATGCGCGCCATCGTCGAGCCGATGGAGAAGCACCACAAAGTACGCATCCTCGACGAGGCCGTGGTCGAGGCCGTGCGGCTGAGCATCCGGTACTTGCCCGAGCGCCAGTTGCCGGACAAATCCGTGAGCTTGCTCGACACGGCATCGGCCCGCGTGAAGCTGAGCCAGGGCGCGACCCCGCCGGCACTCGAAGACGTGATCCGCGAGATCGAGCACCTCGACATCGAAATCGCGAGCATCACGCGGGAACGGCGCGGCTGGGAGAATCACGACACGCGGTTCGTCGAGCTCTCCGAGCGGAAGAAGGCTGCGGAAGCGAACCGCGACGTGCTGAAGGTGCGGTTGGAGAAGGAGCGCGCACTGGTGACCGCGGTTCACAAAGCTGCAGCCGAAGCGGAGAGCCCCGACGCCGATACGGCCGAGGCCGGGAGCCGGGAACTGACCCGCCTCCGCAAGGAACTTGCCGACCTTCAGGGCGAGCACCCGCTGGTGATGCCCGTCGTCGATGGCAGCGCGATCAGCCAGATCATCGGCGGGTGGACCGGCATCCCCGTCGGCAAGATGGTTCGCAACGAAATCGATCTCTTGCTTCAACTCGACAAGAGGCTCGGCGAACGCGTCATCGGTCAGGATCACGCGCTGAGCGAAATCGCGGAACGCATTCGCACGTCGCGCGCGGAACTCGGCGACCCCAGCCGCCCCGTCGGCGTCTTCCTCCTCGTCGGGCCGTCCGGCGTCGGCAAAACCGAAACCGCACTCGCCCTCGCCGACCTGCTCTACGGCGGCGACCGCAACATGGTCGTCGTCAACATGTCCGAGTTCAAGGAAGAGTACAAGGTCTCGCAACTCATCGGTTCGCCGCGCGGCTACGAAGGCTCCTCCGAGGGTGGCGTGCTCACCGAGGCCGTTCGCCGCAAGCCCTACTCGGTCGTACTGCTCGATGAAGTGGAGAAGGCGCACCCGTCCGTGCAGGAAATCTTCTATCAGGTCTTCGACAAGGGCATGCTGACCGACTCGCGCGGCATCGAGGTCAACTTCAAGAACACGATCATCTTGCTGACGTCGAACGTCGGCACGGCGACGGTTCAGAAGGCGTTCTCGGGGAAGGAACCCGCCCCGGATGCGGCGAAGCTCACGGAGCTGTTGCGGGCCGATCTGTTGAAGGCGTTCAAGCCCGCGCTGCTCGGCCGCATGAGCGTGGTGCCGTACATGCCGCTCTCGGACGCGGTTCTCAAGACGATCATCGAGTTGCAATTGAAGAAGATTCAGGCGCGGCTCAGGGCCAACCACAAGGCGGCGTTCGAGTACGATCCGAAGGTGGTGGAGGCAATCGCGGCGCGATGCAAGGAAGTGGAGAGCGGGGCCCGCAACGTGGACCACATCATGACGAAGACGCTGCTGCCGGCGATTGCGTCGGAGATTCTGGCGCGGCGCTCCGAGGGCCGCGCCGTCTCCACGGTGAAGGTGGCTGTGGGCGAGGACGGCGCGTTCGCTTATGCGATCGAATAGCGGTGGGCCGAGACCTCATGTTTCCTTTCTCTCGCAGTCTCGTTCTCTTCCTCACTGTCGTCTGTTTCGTCGCGCTCTTCTGGCGGCTGGTCGATGTCCGCGATTGGCCTTCGGAAGCGTACCCCACCTTGCAGTACGAGTCGGCCCTGGCCGCCCGCTCCATTTGGATCGGCATCTCGCCAGCGGCCCAGACGCCGGAGCGATTGGCCTGGCGCGACGCGGTCGGCTTGGAATACGTGGTCGCTCCGCCGGTGCTTCCGGCGATGGTCGCCGCGATTTATTGCCTGGCGGGTGAAGAGGTGCCGTGGGTGTCGCGGATCCTCGGTACCGCCTTTTGGCTCGGAGGCGGTGCCTTGATCTTTGCGACGGGCCTGCGGCTCTCGGGTAGCCCGTGGGCCGCGGCGCTGAGTTGCGCGTGGTTCGTGCTTTGCCCCTACGGCATGCTCATGAGCCGAAGCTTCCAGACGGAGCCCGTACTGGCGTTCGCCTTCGCCGGTGCCGTCTGGAGCTTGACCCGGCCGAACCGGACCCTTCGATGGCGCGAGACACTCCTGACTGGAGCAGCGTGCGGTGCCGCCGCATTCGTCAAGCCGGGCATTCTCTTCTTCCCACTTCTGATTGGGTTCGCTTCCATCATCTTCCATTGGAACGTGCCGGGGAGTCGAATGCGAAAGTCGGCACACCTCCTCGCATTCGCCGCGCTGGTCTGCATTCCAGGAACGATGTACGCCGCGTTCCTGCTGCGGGTACACGGCGGGCGAATCATGCCGCATTTGCTCGGCGAGTTCTGGTTCTACGAAGGGGTGGCCCGAAACGCGTGCGAGGTCGTGGGGCTCCCCGCGTCGATCCTGGCCACCATCGGAGTAGCGATGGCACTGAGGGCTGGCGCGTACTGGCCCCTGGGATTGATGCTCGGGCACTTCGCAACGCAGGCGGTCTTCACGTTTCATGCGGCAACGCACACCTATTATCAGGTGCCGCTTTTGGTCATCGGCGCGGTCGCAATCGTGTGGCCGATCGCAGTCGTCGAGCGATTCCTCAAACGAAACGACATTGTCCCTCGACCGCGTCTCGGCACCATTCTTCTGTTCGCTGGAGTCGCAGGCTACCTTCTCGCCACGCGACAATCGAATGTTGGTCCCTGGCGGTGGCTTCCCGAACGGCGCGCGGAGTACGAGCGCGTGTCGGTCGATCGCCGGAGTCAGGCCGAGCGTGCGGCGGAAATTGTCGCGGTGGTGGGCCACGGCACGCGGGTCATCGAGTTGACCCCAGGCTACGGCTACCCGCTCCAATTCGATGGCTGGGTGCGAACGTTGAAGTGGCCCTCCATCGAGGACCGCCCGTACCTCCAACATGCCGGCGCAATTTCGCAAACCTTCTCCGCCGAGGAGTATCTTGGAAGAATGGTCCGAGGTGGGAGCCTTCGCTATTTCGTCGTCTCGGACATGGAGGAATGGGCCCAGCAACCCGATTTGCAGGCGGTCCTGGCGAAATTTGGGCCGCCGCTCGTCTCCAATGCCGTTCTGGTGATCTTCGATCTGGAATCGAAATAATCGCGCAAGCCGCCGATTCCCTCGCGTTCACCATCGGATCAATCCGTAGCGAGGCGACGATGTTCGGTTTCCCGCGAATCCTGGTGATCGGACTGGTCGCGGCACTCGCCGTGGCGGGGGCGGGTTCATCGGTCTCGGCCGCTTGGGTCACGATTCAAAACGACACGAAGGGCGTAATCGTGGTTCAAAGTGCGACGACGGTGAATGGGCAGGTGCGTCGGGGGAAGCCAGTGCGGCTGCTACCGGGGGAGTCGCTTCGCGAATTTTACGCGCCGCAAGCGGTCGCGATGGAAGTGTACGATGCCCAGAATCCGAACAAGCCGCTCCTGACCGCACCGCTGACGATCAAGAACGAGAACCAGGCGTTCTCGGTTGCCTCCACGCCGGTCGGAGTGGTCGTGGCACCGGTGGTCGAAGTGCCGAAGAAGGCCGACCCCGTTCCGAAGAAGTAGTCACTTCCCGAATCACCGATTCTTTTTCAGCCAACGTCGCATTCCGATTACTCCGAGGCCGATGAGTCCTGCGGCGGCGGTGGTCGGTTCGGGAGCCGTGCCGGGTTCGCCGGGCCCACCGCCGGGAGGAGGCGGGGGATCGGGCGGCAGTGGAATCGGATTCGCGCCGGGCGTGGGCGGCGGGTTGCCGGGCTGATCGTTGGGGGTGATGATCGAGGGCGCGACCCGCAAGGTCCAGTAGAACGCCGAGGCGGGGCTCGCCGCCACGAGCACCACCGCCGCAGCCGCGCCGGCCTTCCAGATCGCCCAGTTTCTCAGAATTCGCATCTTGCCCTATCCTCCGCGGGAACCGGTCCCTACCCAACACTCGGCTTCATGGCATAGCGCCGCATCGGTGTCAACCCCGGGTATGCCAAGGGGTGCAGTCCCGTAGCTGCGAGCTGGAGGCGGGTGTATTCTGAGCTGCAAGCAGGAGGGACAGGTTTCCTGCGTCCCTCTGAAGGAATCAGCTATGACGACCCCACTCCCGCCGTCGAGCCGCGACACCATCCACCGCGAGTTGCACGAGCACGTC
>JAYTGN010000103.1:0-36948 GCA_043733485.1 Gemmataceae bacterium | reverse complement strand
AGCGCGCTCCGCTCCGAGGACTCCGCGTCGCGGCTAAACGGTAACGTATTTTTCACTTCGACTCACTCTCGCGTGATGAACTCATCCAGATTCATGAGCACCCGAGCCACCGCGACCCACTTCTTCTGCGCTTCGTAATAGGCCAGCACGCGGGTCGCCTCGGCGCTCGATGGCTCGCGCGAGAAACAGACCCGATACGCGAACCGCACCTTGCCCGCGTCGTCGGGCGGGCCGTCCTTCTCGATGCGCTTGCCGAGGCCTTCGGCGAGTTCCACGAACACCGGGTCGTTCGCCAGGTGCAGTGCCTGGAGAGGCGTGTTGCTCCGGTTGCGGCGCGTGCAACTCGTCTGGGCATCGGCCGCGTCGAAGGTCGTGAGCAGCGGGTGCTGGCTCTGCCGCCAGATGTGCGTGTACATCCCGCGGCGATAGCGATCCGGACCCTTGCTCTCGTCCCACTTGTGATTGCTCTGCGTGAAGGAGAACACCTCTTTCGGCTGGGGCGGGAACACGCCCGGCCCGCCGAGTTTCGGGCTGAACAAGCCACTGGCCACGAGCGACACATCGCGGATGCTTTCCGCTTCGAGCCGCAACCGGTTCTGCCGGCCGAGCAGTTTGTTGGAAGGATCAAGTTTCGAGTGATCGGCGCGAGCGGTGGACGCCTGCTTGTAAGTGTTCGAGGTCACGATCAGTTTGTGGAGGCGCTTCAAAGCCCACGGACGGCCGTCCGTGGGCTTAGTGGGGGCCATGAACTCCGCCGCCAGCCAGTCCAGTAACTCCGGATGCGTGGGGAAGCTGCCCTGAATACCGAAGTCGTTTTCGGTGTCGACGAGTCCCTTCCCGAAGAACTTCTGCCATTCGCGATTCGCGGTTACGCGGGCCGTCAACGGGTTCTCTGCCGAGCAAAGCCACCTCGCCAAATCCAACCGCGAAAGCCCCGTGACAACGGGTGGGCTTGCCGACACCGCAGCGGGATACCCCGCGCTCACCAGTTCGCCCTTCCGCAAGAAGTCGCCGCGAATCTGGACGTGCGTTTGCCTCGGCGTCGGCCGCTCGCGCATCGTCAAAGTCGTGGGCACCTTACCCTGGACCTTCTTGACTTCCTTCCGAATCGCGTCGATGTCCTCGCGGCTTCCGCCGTTCTTCTGAAGCCAGAACTCCATGTGGTTCAACTTCCCGATCGTCTCCTCGATGTCCGGCTTGCCGCCGACCGGCATCGTCGGCTCGTCGCACGAATCGAAGAACGCGTAGAAGCGGTAGTAATCCTTCTGAGCGAGCGGATCGTACTTGTGGTCGTGGCACTGGCAGCAGCCCATCGAGAGGCCGAGCCACACCGTGCCCGTGGTGTTCGCGCGATCGACGGTGCGCTCCACGCGAAACTGTTCGGCGTCGGTTCCGCCTTCCTCGTTGAACGACGTGTTGCGGTGGAACCCCGTGGCAATCTTCTGTTCGAGCGTCGCCTTCGGCAGCAGATCGCCGGCGAGTTGCCAGGTGGTGAACTGATCGAACGGCAGGTCGTCGTTGAGAGCCTTGATAACCCAATCGCGGTAGGGCCAGATGGAGCGGGCACCGTCGATGGTGTAGCCGTTCGAGTCCGCGTAGCGGGCGAGGTCCAGCCAGTGTCGGGCCTGACGCTCCCCGTAATGCGGCGACGCGAGCAACCGATCCACGACCTTCTCGTAAGCGTTCGGCGACTCGTCCTTGAGGAAGTCTTCGACTTCCTTCGGTGAAGGCAACAGCCCGGTGAGATCGAGCCCGACCCGCCGAATGACGGTGGACTTATCCGCTTCCGGGCTCAGTGACAGCCGATTGTCACTCAGTTGTTTCAGGACGAAGGCATCGATCGGATTCGCGAGCTTCCCGATAGGAACCGCCGGACGCTTGACGGGTACGAACGACCAGTGCGGCGGGTACTCCGCCCCTTGCTCGATCCAGGCTTTCAGCTTCGCGATTTGATCGGGCTTGAGGCGGTCGCCGACTTCCGCCGGCGGCATGCGAGTCTCGTTATCCTGGTCGCAGATGCGGTCGAGCATGGTACTCTCGGCCGGCTTGCCCGGCACGATGGCACCCTTCTTCATTGCGCCTTCGCGCGTGTCCAGCCGCAGTTTCGCCTTCTGAACGGCAGGCCCGTGGCACTTGAAACAGGCGTTCGAAAGGATGGGCCGAATGTCGCGGCCGAAGTCGACCTTCTCCGCGGCACGAACCGCAGTAGGCGCGAGGAGTAATGCGAGTGAAGCGAGAACGCGAGGCAGCATGGCGGCTCCGGGAGAACGCCGCGAGGCGGGCAGGAAATTAAAGATTAACCGCTTTCGGGAGCAAAAGACACTGAAGAAATTCGGGAATCCGCGAGGGTCAACGGCCGGTCAGCGACTTCTCAAAAGCCGCGAGGCCTCGTCGATACGGCTCGACCCAATCGGACCGAGCGGCAACCGAGTCCCTGGTGCGAACCAGAGTCGCCACGGCGTCGCCAATGCGGAACGCCTTCTCGATACCGCGCTCGACACGAAGCGTGTTTTCGAGTCCGGCGAGCGCGAGAACCGCGGCACCGAGCGCGGAGCCTTCATCCGAGGCCAGTCGCACCAGTGGCAAGTTCGCGGACAGCACGCCTTCCAACACGCTCGCCAGGATTTCGCACATGAACCCCGAACGCGCCAACCCGCCGGACACCGTGATGCGCGTCACGTTCTGGCCGGCTTCCACGTGGGCCCGGACTCCGAGCGCGATCAGATAGGCCAGCGCTTCATACGAAGCGCGAACCCGCACCGCCGGATCCGATGGCTCCGAAGGTTGCCACTCGACGCGTTCCTTGAGGATGCCGAGCGAAGGTTCGGACTTGAGAAACGGCAGCACCGCGACGCCGTTGCAGAGCGGCGGCACGCGTTCGCTCGCCTGCGGTTCCACGATCAGTCGCTTCTCCAAGGGCTCCACGGATTCGACGAACTGCGCACCGTTCGAGTAGCAACGCATCCACAAGTAGGCACCGTCCCAGCCGAGTTTCATGGCGTCGAGGGCATCGGTGGCCGGCGCTTTGTCGGAAGAAGAATTCACGACGGCGGAGGTGCCGAGAATGATGGCGAGTTCGCCGGGGTTGGTCGCACCGCCGCCGACGAGACCGGCAGCTTGATCGTCTAACGTGGGGAAGACGAGCGGCCTTCGCGTGGCCCCGATCCCGGCATCGAGTGCGAGATGCTCGGCGAGCGGCCCGATCGCTTCGAACGTCTCGACCACGTGCGGCAGTCCGGCCCACGCACGTTGGCGGTAGTCTTCGCGGCCGATCGCCCCGAGCATCTCCTTGCACCATTTGTCCGTGCGAAGATCGAGGATGCCGGTGGAGGCCGCGGAGGAAATGCTCGTGACGCCGAAGCGGCCCGTGAGGTAGCCCGCGGCGAGCGGGCCGTGACCCATCATCCACTTCGTTCGCTTCCAATCGGCTTCCGCTAGGCAGGCTTCATCCTTGACGAGATGGCTGAGCGAGTAGCGAACGGCCCAGGGTCCGCCGATGAGTTCGCGGACCTTCGCCGGGCCGCCGAGTCGAGCCAGGCCGATCGCGTGATACTCGGCGAGCGTCTGGTCGTCCCAGCAATAGGCACGGCGAATGGGGTTGCGGTGTTCGTCGATCCAGCCCGCGGTGTGGTGCGTGGCGGAGATGCCGGCGGCGAGCCAGTTCTTGCCGATGAGTTTTGCCGCGAGATCGCGCGTGCTGGCCCGAGCGTGCCCTTCCAGTTGGGCGAGGTTAATTTCGCGGTTGCCCAGATCGAGGAATTGCCCCGGCGTCTTGAGCCGTTCGTAATCCGTCCAGACGTCGTTTTTGAACCAACTTCGCGCCACGACCGTTCCACTGAGGTCGAAGGCGAGCGCCTTCGCGGCGGTCGTGCTGAAATCCCAACCGACGATGACGGCATCGGACGGCACGCAACGCAACGCTTCAGCCATGGGAAGAGCCTCGGAGGGAGAACGAGCGCGGCTATCATATCCCTGCTGCCTGCCCCTTGCAATTCGTCCGGATTTCCCCGATGCTCAAGGAATCTCACCGGTTCCCGTCTCCGGAGCCTGCCGACCATGCTTCACCGCCTTCTGCCCCTCCTGATCGCACTCGCATTCCCCTCGATGGCATTCGCCGACGGCCTCTCCCCGGAGGAAGCGGCCAAGAAAATGAAGCTGCCGCCGGGCTTCAGCGTGCGAGCCGTCGCGGCCGAGCCGATGATCCGGCAACCCGTGAGCATCAGCTTCGACGACCGCGGCCGCATGTGGGTGCTCCAATACCTGCAGTACCCGAACTACGCCGGCCTCAAACCCGTGAAGCAGGACCAATATCTGCGCACAATCTGGGACAAAGTTCCCGAGCCGCCGCCTCACGGACCCAAGGGCGCGGATCGCCTCACGATCTGCTTCGACCCGGACGAGAACGGCGTCTACCGCAAGAGCAAGGACTTCGTCACGGGGCTGAACATCGCCAGCGGGTTCTGCCTCGGCCACGGCGGCGTCTACGTCGTGCAGCCGCCGTACTTGCTCTTCTATCCGGACAAAAACGAAGACGACGTGCCCGATGGCGATCCCGAGGTGTTGCTCTCCGGCTTCGGTATGGACGACACGCACTCGCTCGCCAACTCGTTGCAGTGGGGCCCGGACGGCTGGCTCTACGGTGCCGCCGGCAGCACCAGCACCTGCAAGATCAAGGGTGGCACCGTGCTTCCAGCCGGTGCGAAATCTCCCACTGCACCGGCTGGAAGCACGGTGCCACCCCAGAATGCAGACATCGTCGAGTTTCAACAAGGAATCTGGCGCTACCACCCGAAGACTAAACGCTTCGAGTTGTTCTCCGAGGGCGGCGGGAACACCTATGGCCTCGACTTCGACAAGCACGGCCAGGCCGTCGCCGGCACCAACTACGGCGGCTCCGCCATGCTCCACCAGATGCAAGGCGCCTACTACGTGAAGGGCTTCTCGAAGCACGGCCCGCTGCACAACCCGCACACGTACGGCTACTTCGAACACGTGCCGTACACCGGCTTCAAGGGCGGGCACGTCACCTGTGGCGGCATCGTCTATCAGGCCGATGCCTACCCGCCGGAGTACCGCGACCAATACATTGCCGCGAACGTGCTTTCGAACGCGATCTACTGGCACAAAATGGAGCCGGTGAAGTCGTCGTTCAAGGCGAGCCACGGCGGCGAACTCATCGAGGCGAACGACCCTTGGTTTCGGCCCATTGACTGCCTGCAAGGCCCGGACGGCTCGGTGTATATCGTGGACTTCTACGATCGCCGTGCGGCGCACCTCGACCCCGTCGATAACTGGGACAAGACCAACGGCCGCGTTTACAAGCTCGAATACAAGGGCACGCCGAAGGTGCCTGCGTTCGACCTTCGCAAGAAGACCTCGGTGGAACTGGTGGAGTTGTTGAAGCATCCGAACAAGTGGTGGCGCATCGAGGCGCGGCGACTGCTCGCGGAACGTCAGGACAAGAGCGTTCATCCGAAGCTGCGGCAGATGGTGATGACCGAGAAGGGCGACCTCGCGCTGGAAGCCTTGTGGGCGCTGTACGTTTCGGGTGGGTGGTCCGACCGCGACTTCGATCAAATTGGAACGCATCCGAACGAGTATGTCCGCGCCTGGGCTATCCGCTTCCTCGGCGATGAAGAGCAAGCCGTCTCGGGGTTCATCCTCCCGGCACTCGAAGAGATGGCCCGTTCGGAATCGAGCCCGGCAGTGGTCGCGCAACTCGCTTGCTCCGCGAGGAAATTGCCTCCAGAGCAGTGTTACACGCTTGTCAGGTCCTTCATGGAAAACAAGGTGGTCGCAGAAGACCCGCAGTTGCCGCTGCTCGTGTGGTGGGCCATGGAGGTTTCCAACACTTGCGACAAGATGAACGAAGTACGGTTTCCATTCCCGAGCGGAGCGACGACCCCACTCACAGACTTCTTCAATGAACGAGTTGCCCGGCGACTCATGGCAGGGGACATCAGGGGGTACGAACGCATCCAGCACCTTTTTAGCCTCGTTCAAAACAACAGTGCCAATGTCACTCCCGTTCTCAGAGGCATGGCAACGGCGCTCCAAACGAAGCCACTTGAGGCAATCCCGCAGGGGTTAAGACCAGAGATCGAAGGCCTGTGGACAAAGTCTCCAAAAGACTTCCTCGTGATGGAAGTACTAGCTCGGATGAACCACGATCCGGTGCGGGCGGCGCTTCGCGAAATGGCGGCGGACCCGAAGTCTATGGATGCCGAGCGCCTCAAGTCCATCGACCTTCTGAAGCAAGTTCGCGATCCGAAGGCCAAGGATCTCTTCCTTGCCCAACTCGTCTCCGCTAAGTCCGAACCACTCAAGCTCGCCCTGCTCGCCGGGCTGGAAGTGTTCGACGATCCCGCCATCGGCGAGAAGATACTCACCGGCTACCCCGGCTACTCGCCCGCCGTCAAGAAGCGCGCCGTGCAGATGCTCCTCGCCCGGCCGACGTGGGCGCTCGCGCTCCTTCAGCAGTTCGAGAAGGGTACCTTCCCCAAGGCGGACTTCACCATCGATCAAGCGAAGGTCGCGGTGCTGCTCAACGACAAGGCCGCGACGGCCATCGTCGAGAAGCACTTCGGCAAGCTCGCCCCGGCCACCGCCGGCGAGAAGCAAGCCCGCATCACCTGGCTCAGCGTTCAACTCAGCCGCGAGAAGCCCGGCAACATCGCCAACGGAAAAGTGCTCTTCACCAAGCACTGTGCGGCGTGTCATCAGATGCACGGCGAGGGCGGCAAGATCGGCCCCGATCTCACTACCGCGGACCGCAAGAATCGAGGCTACCTGCTCGCCAACATCGTCGATCCGTCCGGGTACATTCGTCCCGAGTTCGTGATGCAGAACGTGCTGACAATCGATGGCCGCAAGTTGTCGGGCATCGCCACCGAATCGGGCGGCACGATCACGCTCACTAACGTGGTCAACGACAAGCCCGAGAGCAAGGTGATCGCGAAAGCCGACATTGAGACGATGACGCCATCGAGCGTCTCGCTCATGCCTGAGAAAGCGCTCGACGTGCTGAGCTATGCGGAGATCGCGGACCTGTTCGCGTACCTGGGCTCCGATCTTGCCCCCAAGACCGCCGGCAAGCCGGCGGCTAAATTGAAAGTTCTGCTCATCTCCGGGGCCTTCGAGTACAAGTCGGATTCGTCCTTGGAAGGCCTCCAGAAATATCTCGAAGCCAACTACGAGGTCGAGTGTAAGCGGGCGTTCGCCAAGGCGGAGAAGGACAAGGACCTTCCCGGCATCGAACAACTGGCCGCGTGCGATGTCGCGATCTTCTTCACGAGGCGACTCCAGATCGAAGGCGACTCGCTGGCGCACGTCAAGAAGTACGTCGAGTCGAAGAAGCCGATCGTCGGCATCCGCACCGCGAGCCACGGCTTCCAGAACTGGCTCGAAATGGACAAGCTCATCCTCGGCGGCGACTACAAGAATCACTTCGGCCAGAACGTCGAGTGCGAGGTGAAGCTCGAACCGAAAGCCAAGGATCATCCCGTGCTCAAGGGCGTGACCGAGTTCAAAACGAAGGGTGGCCTCTATAAAAACCCCAACGTCGCGGACGATGTGACCGTTCTACTTCGGGGGTCGATCCCGAAAGAATCCGAGCCGGTGGCCTGGGTCCGCGAGAAGGACGGCCGGCGAGTCTTCTATACTTCGCTGGGCACGCCGGACGATTTCCAGGATCCGAATTTCCTCCGCTTGCTCGTGAACGGATTGGCCTGGTCGACGAAGACGGAGTTGAAGTCGGCGAAGTGAGCATTTTGAAAGCCCACACATGGCAATGGGTGGGCCTCACACGGAGGTTCCTCATGGTTCGCGCCAGTCTCGCGTTCGTGCTGCTGTCGGCGGCGTCCGTTATCGCCGACTCGCCTCCGGTTCGCCCTGTCGCCCCCACCCCGACCGGGCCGGCGAAGCGCGACCGCCACGGCGACCCGCTCCCGCCCGGGGCCATCACCCGGTACGGCACCATCGGGCTGCGGCACGGGACCGAACCGCGGCAACTTGCGTTCTCTCACGACGGCAAGCTTCTCGCCAGCGCGTCCAGTGCCGAGGACGGTATCCGACTGTGGAACACGACAACGGGCCAGGAAGTCGCCCGGCTGGCTGCGACGGTGTCGTGCTTCGGGTTCGCTCCGGACGGCAGCGTCGTGATGGCCTCTGGTACCCGGCTCAAGGTCTGGATGCCGGCCGCCGGGCACGCCGTCCGCGAGTTCTCCGAAAAGACGCTTCCCGAGCATACCGTCATCCTGATCGTCCACCCGGACGGCCGCACCGTCGCCGCCTGCACCCCGACCACGATCACCCTGCTCGACCTGCAAACCGGCAAGACGCGGGCCGAGCTGAAACTCCAAAGCGAACACACCAATCCGATCCATGCGGCGTTCTCGCCGGACGGCCGCTGGCTCGCGGCGGCCGGCCCCAGCAAAACCGGCGTCTTGCTGTGGGACGTGAAGACCGGCAAGCGGGTTCGCACCTACCTGCCTCTGCACGATAAGAGCCAGCCCCAGATGACCTTCTCACCGGACGGGGACCGGATCGCCATCGCGGCCGACAGGCTGTACGTCTTCCCGACCGATTCCGACGAAGCGGACGACGGCTACGCCCCGCCCCAGAAGATGCTCATCAACCCCCGGTTTTCGACCGACGGCAAATCGGTGTTCGGTCTGCTCGATCGAGCCGGGGCGATTGTCCGCATCGACGCCGCGACCGGCGAGCAGAAGGACTCGTGGGTCGGGTCCGCCAAGACGAACCGGTCGCCTCTCCCGTTCGCACTCGCACCGGACGCAACTTATGCCGCCGCGGTGGACGAGACCGGAGGCATCCGCATCTGGGAGCCGCGAACCGGGAAGGGGCCACCGGTCGAGCATCTGCCAATGCTCATGGCCCCCTGGTTCTCGGCAGACGGGAAGACGGCCTCGTGCCTCGACGCGAAGAACCGCGTTCATACTTTCGACCCGGCGACGGGCCAGCCCGGGAAGGTAATAACTGTGCCGGTTCCGCCGACAGGCATCGTGACCTGGGACGCGCGAACCAGTCGGGCCATCGTGGCCGTCGGGGGTCGGGAGCCAAATGGCAGTGTATCGTTCGACCCCCCGGAGGTTCACGTCATCGACGGGGCGACGGGCAAGGTACTCGCCAAAATACCGGTCCCCGGTTGGACGACGCCGGCCGCCGTACTCCACCCGACCGACCCCGACCGCTTCGTCGTCTTCACCGACGGGGCGGTGATGATCGCCCGCGTCTCCACCGGCAAACCTGTTCGCAACTTCGATGTCGGGCCGAGGGAGAATCATGTCAGGAACGAGAACGGTCTTCCGCCGGCCGAGGCCATGTCGCCGGACGGACGACTGATCGTCGTCGGCACGTCGCCGCTCTCGGTCTGGGAGGTCGGCACCGGCAAGCGGCGGTTCGAGGTCGCGGCGATGACCCGGACGATCGGGACAACATTCTCCCCGGACGGCCGGACACTCGCCGCCTGGGACGGGGAAAAGCTCGTCCTCTTCGACATTCGCAACGGAGCCGTGTCCCGCCAGTTCGACGCCTACCCGGGGTCGGCAGCACCGTTCGTCGCCGCCACGTTCACCCCGGACGGGAAGCGAGTCGCCGCCAGCGGGGCGGACGGGTTCATCACCATCTGGGACGCGGCCACTGGAGACCCGGTGTTGAACCTCAGCGGCCACGACGGGCTGGTGATCGGGCTCGCGTTCGAACCGGATGGGAAGCGGCTCATCTCGACGGCGCGGGACGGCACCGCCCTGGTTTGGGACACGGCGGCGGCTGTCGCGGTGAAGGGGCCAGCCGGCGCGATCGGTGCTGACGAGGCGATCCACCTGCTCGCATCGCCCGATCCGGCCGAGGCCCAGCGCGGCCTGGCGTTCCTCTCTCGCAACCCGGACGAGACCGTGAAGATGCTCGGCGAGAAGATCGTCGCACCGGCCGCGACGCCCGCCGTTCGGATCGCGAAGCTGGTTGAGGATCTCGGCAGCGAGGACTTTCAAACGCGGCAAGCGGCAGTGGCCGCACTGGAGACGATCGGCCCCGAGGCGGCGCCGGCGATACTCGCGGCGGTGCGGAAGCCGCCCAACCCGGAGGTGCGGAAGCTCGGGACGGAGGTGCTGGCGAAGATCGATCGCGCGGCGCTGAAGCCCGACGATTTGCGGGCACTGCGCGCGGTGGAAGTCGTCGAGGGAATCGACACTCCCGCGGCCCGCGACCTCCTCAAGAAGTGGTCCGCTGGCCCACCGGCCGTTCGATTGACGATCGAAGCCCAGGACGCTTTGGAGCGATTGAATCGCCGCGAACCGTGACTTGGCCTCGCTATAACGAGACTTCCCGCTGCCCTCCCCGAGTTCGTTCATGTCGCACTCTCCGCCCTCCGCTCGCGGCCGCACCCTCGCCCTGGTTGCGGCACTCCTCGGCTGGATGTTCGACGGCATGGAGATGGGCCTCTTCCCACTCGTCGGCCGCGATGCCCTGCGCGAACTACTTCACGAAGACGCCGGCCCCGAGATCGTAAACAAGTGGTTCGGCATCGTGATGGCGTGCTTCCTGGTCGGGGCCGCGACCGGTGGCGTCGTCTTCGGATGGCTCGGCGACAAGATCGGCCGCGTCCGCGCCATGACGGTTTCGGTGCTGCTTTACTCGCTGTGCAGCGGCTTGAGTGCCGCTTCCAGTTCCGCCGAAGAACTCGCCGTGCTGCGGTTCTTAGGTGCCCTCGGCATGGGCGGAGAGTGGGCACTCGGTGTGGCACTCGTCATGGAGGTGTGGCCGAATGCGTCGCGGGCCTGGCTCGCCGGGTGGATCGGCGCGTTTGGAAACTTCGGCTACACGCTCTGCGGCGGAATCGCCCTCGCCCTCAATCGCATGAAGGACCAGATCCCGGACGCACTCACTTCAGCCGGTATGCCTGGCGAGTGGGCCGTCTCGCTGACCGCGAATAACAACTGGCGACTCTTGCTCCTCGCGGGGGCCGTGCCCGCGCTGCTCACGCTCTTCATCCGGCTGTTCGTGCCCGAGTCCGAGAAATGGGAGAAGGAACGGGATTCCGGTGCGGCCTCGTTCTGGGCGAAGCGCGATCTCATCGGCGTGCTGATCGGTGCGGCCGCTGCCCTCGGCATCATCGCGCTGTGGGCGAGTACGCTCTCGTTCGGAATTCAAGTTGCCGGTTCGCTCGTGGGGCTCGTCATCGTGGTCCTCGGCTACCTCATGCCGGCCCGCGGATACCTTTCGCGCTGTGGGCTCTCGGCGGAGGTGAAACGGCGGACGCTCGGCCGTATGCTGCTCGCCGCGGGGCTCAGCGGCGTGGCGCTGCTCGGCACCTGGGCCGGACTCATGTGGGTTTACATGTGGGTCGGTTCGCTGCCCAACGGGAAGCATCCGGACGCGCGAGCGTGGCTGCAAATCAGCACGTCGATCGGGGCCGCGATCGGCTGCCTCAGCGGTGCCTTGCTCGGCGAAATGCTGGGCCGCAAGCCCGTGTATGCCGCACTGTGCATCCTGTCGATGATTGCGATGATCGCGTTCTATCGACAACCGAATCCCGAGTACGGGACGACGTTCGTGCTGCTCGCGGGCGGGCTCGGCCTGATCTCCGCCGCGTTCTACGGTTGGCTTCCGCTCTACTTGCCGGAACTGTTCCCCACGGCCGTTCGAGCCACCGGTCAGGGCTTCGGCTTCAACTTCGGGCGCATCATCGCCGCGGCCGGCCAGCTTCAGATGGCCAACCTGTTGGGGCTGTTCGACAATGACTACGCCCAGGCCTGTACGGTCGTGGCGGGAGTCTACGTCGTGGGCTTGGTGTTGATTGCGTTCGCGCCGGAAACGAAGGGCCAACCGCTGCCGGAGTGAAGTTACTTCCCTTTCCGCACGCGGCCACGGATGTCGTTGAGTACTTTCTGGAAGCGCGGGTCGGCCGAGTCGCCGAAGTCGTCCTTGAACCGTTCCGGCGAAAGCCCTTCGCGGAGATCGTCGAGCAGGGGAAGGTGATTGGCGAAGCTCGTGTCGCCCGTGAGCCGCCGGACGTGAATGAGATCGTTCATCGAGAGGCGAGCCAGTTCGATACCGGCGAACTCGGCGGCGAGCGCGGTGAAACTGGCCCCGGTCGGTCGAGCGAGGGCCTCCTTCGAGAACGACCGCCCGATGGCAACTTGTTCCGCCTGCGAGGTGGTGCGGAGGAGTTCGCCGGTGGCGCAGCCGACGGCAAATCGACGACAGAGATCGCGCCGCCCCCGCAGAGTCGGGTTTCCGAGCACCTTCAAGCGTTCGATCCGTTCCAGTTCCGTCTCGACGGCCTTTGCGGCCTCGGCCGTGCCGGGTTCCGAGAGCAATAAGTCGCTATCGTCCAACGCGACGGCGAGGCCCACGAGGAGCCCACTCATCCGGTCTTCCTGATCGCCCGGGGGGCCATCTTCGCGCCAAGCCGCGAGCGTGCCGGCCTTCACGTATTCGACTGTGAGTGCATCGCCGGTGATCGCGTTCGGGCCGACATTGGCCTTGGCTCGAGCGACGATGGCGCGAATCACATGCCGGGCCACCTGCGCTCGAGCCAAGGCCATCGGCTGCGGCGGGTCGACCCTGGCGGGATCGGCATCCTTGGCCTTGGGAACTGGAGCCTTGGCGATCTCGCGATCGAACTCGTTGAGGTAAGCCAGTGCGCTCGAGTCGCCGGGCCGCTCCTTGAGCAGTGCCTTGTAGACTCGTGCGAGGCGAATCTTCCCGGCCTCAGAAATATCGGCGGGCTTCCCGACTGGAGCGCGACGCACCTCCTCCGCCCAAATATTCATCGCCAGCACGTTGAGTGGGTCGAAGCGGTAGCGGTATTGCGGATGGAGCGCGAGCCCGTCCGCGATCTTCGACCGCATCACGCTGCCGCCGTCCTTTTCTGGGTCGATCAGCGTGGCACCCAGAGCTAGGCCGAGGTGGTGAATGAGGGCCTCGACCTTCTCCGGATCGGCTCGCGGTCCCGATTCGCGCAGCAGAATGTGGTTCGTCGGAAAAGGCTTCACAGCCCCGAAGGGAACCAAGTGCTGCGGCTCCTTCGGATCGACCTTCACGCGGCTCGTGTACCCGATCGCCAGGGCTCCGGGCTTCACTTTCACCTTCGTGCTGAAGTCCGCAAGGAGTTCGGTAATGTCCTTGGTGTCAGGATCGGAAGTCCAGGTGTCGAAGCCCGCGAACTCGAGCTTGAAGCCGGAGTGAGCCTCGAGAATCTCCGCGGCTTCATCGAACCGCTTGCGAAGCGTCCTCTGCCAGAGCGCGTCGGCCCGCGGGTCGGCATCGTCGACCAACAGCGTCACGGGAATCGTGACGGGCGTTCGCGGAAGCGGGTTCTTTTCGGGGCGAGCATCCTCGGGTGGCGGGTCGCCCGGCATGAAGAGGCCTTCGAGTTTGCGCTCGGCATTCTTGTCCGGGAGGAAAACGTAGGCGTGGTACGGGTCGAGCATCAGGCTGGCGTTCGCGGGCTTCGCGGGGAACGTGACTTCGCACGGACCGCTCACCGCGATGGGCAGAACCTGTGCCCTGGCGAGAATGATGGTTTGAGGCTTCTTCTCGAATTCGGTGATCGTGCAGGTGATTTCGTCGGGCGTGAAGTTGCCGAGTACCACGACCGCTGCGGGAGAGAACGACGCGAACGCCAGATTCAGACCCAGCGCGAACAGCCAACGGAGCATGCCAGTCCCCTTGTCGCCGCAGTGAGGGCTAGAAGGACTGTAACACCGATGCGGGCGAGGTCAACCGACGGACTAGCGATAAAGCGGTGGCTTCTTCACCTCTCTCCCGGCTTGGCTTTGCAGGGGAGAGGTGAAGAAGTCGTCGCACATCAAGAACGAGTACGTTTGCCTATTTCGAGAGTCACATTCCACGAAGAAAGCCGTGGGGATGGTTCCCCACGGCTCGCTCTTTTTCCGTGCGTTCCGCAGTGAACCAAATTACTGGTCTTTCAACTCCATGTCGAAGGTCTTGGCGATGCCGCGAACGAGCGGGGCGGTGGTCTTCCGCGGTTGTTGGTAGCCCATCATGGTGTGAATCAGTTCGTAGCCCATGAGCCCGCACAGGGTCATCACGAGGAGCGACGGGAAGAGGATGATTGCGGGGAGCGGCCCCCAGGGCTTGGGCGCGGCGCGACCAGTCGCCGCAATTTCCACTTCATCGTCGTCGTCGAGGCGGCGGCCCTTCACGCCCTTGAGCGCCGCACTCGCGGATCCGCCTTCGTCTTCGTCCACATCCGCCAGATCCACGTCGTCGGCATCCGCGACCTTGCGGGGCTTCTTCCCGCCCTTGGCCCGCGGCGCGTCCGCTTCGTCTTCCAGCAGCACCACTTGGCTGCCAGTCTCTTCCTCCGCAACGACATCGCTATCGTCAAGGGCCACTTCCATGTCGGCGTTTTCGAGGTCCGTGTCCGATTCCAGCGCGACGGCCTCGCTTCCGGATTCGTCCGTCATCGGCGGGATTTCGAAGTCCGTCTCGAAGATGTCGCCCTTGCTCTCGTCGCCTTCGAGTGCCGCGGCTTCGAGGCTCGAGCCTTCGCCAGAATCGTCGAGGGTCAGTTCGAACTCGCTGTCCGAATCGGACGTGACCGGCAACTTCCCCGACTTAGGGCCCTTGGAACCGAGGTTGGCCCCGGAAGCCGCGGTCGGTTCGCCTTCGAGTGAAAGTTCGAAATCGACGTCTGAATCGCTGTCGGTCGGCGGTGGTGCCTTCTTTTTGGACAGCGCCTTTCCGGAGTCGGGCTTCTTGGTGGCGAGGTTGCGGCCGGAGTCGCCTTTCTTGCCCTTCTCGAGGGAGACGCCGCTGTCGCCGGGGGAGCGGAGGTTGATGCCGCTCTTCCCACCGCGGCCGGCTTCTTCCATGGGGGAACTGCCGAGGTCGACTTCATCGCTGGAATCGGTGTTGAGTTGCAGTTCGAAATCGTCGCTGTCGGCGTCGAGGCTCAGTTCGAATTCGCTGCTATCGCCCGTGCCCGGCTTGTTCGCGAGCGATTTCTTGACGGCGTCGGCACCGGCGGAAAGCTTACCGGACGATTTCGGGGCCGAGAGCTTGGCCGAGCTGCCGCCCTTGATCACGGCGCTGCTCGGGCCGGCATCGAGGGCGATTTCTTCCGTTGGGATCGCCTCGGGGTCGCTGGCACTCTTCTTCTTCTTGGGCATCTTGCCCACTTCGAGCCGGACGTCCGAATCGCCGGAGGTGGACCCGCTGGGCTTGCCGGTTTTGGGCAGCTCGGCCGAGAGCGAGAAGATGTCGTCGTCCGAGGCGTCGAACGCGAGCGGCTCGTCCGCGGCTTTCGCCTTGCCGGGCTTCGCCTTGTTCTCGACTTTGAAATCGTCGGAGCCGTGCTCGGCGGAGTCCATCGCGGCGAGCGGCAGCTCGGGGTCGCTGGCCGCGCCCAGCTGCCGGCCCAGTTCGTCGATCTGGTTATCGCGGAAGCGGAGCGTGGGGCCGTCTCGCATGGGAACGAGATGCGTCCATTCCGTCTTGAGGCGGCGTTTGAATTCGTCGATCGGAATGCCCAGCCGCTTCGCGGCCTCATCGAGTGTGATAAACTGAGCAGCCATGAGGGCCTCGTGCGAGCGGCCGGAATGGACGTGCGAGCCGGTAGTCCGGTTCACTGATACTGATTGTAAACCCTGGCCGGGCGCACACAAGTGGGGAACCGGCAGAGTGGCGGATGTGGGCGATTCGGGGTAGGGAAGTTACCGGTCCTGCGGTTCAATCCGCCTCGCGATCGCCCGCAGACCGCTTCTCGGGCCATTTTTCGTCCGGAACTTCGACCGGAACTGCGATTACGGTTGCATCCGGGGCGGGCTTTGACAAACTGAGTTGAAGCAATCCTGGGTAGCTCGCCGATTCTACCCTGGGAGCGCGGCCATCCTGGCCGCATAAGCGAACCTTCGTGAAGGGACAGGCCTGCCGGCGAGGCCTTCACGCGAAGTTAAGCCAAGCGGCCGGGACGGCCGCGCTCCCAGGGTAGATCCGCTGTAAGACCCGCCTTCTCAGCCGGTATGCGAACCGGACGCCGACCGCCGAACGGATTCCGTATCATTCTCTCCACTGCCCACCGACCCGCCGCAACGCCAAGGGCCGATTATCGTGACGACTGCTGTCGCCTTTGAATCGCACATTGAACGCGCCCCGACCAAGCCGCCGAAGCTGAACACGGCCGCCTTCAAGGCCGTGCCAGAAACGCGCGAACTCCGGGACGCCGTGCGCGCCGCCGTGCAAGCGTTCTGCGCCACCCTCGATAAATCGAAGCCGCTCACCCGCGAATTCTCCAAGGATTCCTCGGAAGCGATCCTGAGCAAACTCGACCTCGGCGGGCAGTATCTCGGCTTCACGATGGTGATGCTCACGAACGAATTCTGGCGGGAGCAGGTGGCCGCGATTCCGTTCCACCGCCGGCTCATGCTGCTGCCGCACTGTCTGAAGAATGCCGAAGGTTGCCCGGCGGATTACGACGAGTTCGGCCTCGACTGCAAGAAGTGCGGAGCGTGTGAAGTCGGCGACTTCCGCACCAAAGCCGAACAGCTCGGCTACAAGGTGCTGGTCAGCGAAGGCACGCCGATCGTACTCAAGATCATCGTCTCGGGACACGTCGATGCCATCGTCGGCGTCGCCTGCCTGAACGTGCTGGAAAAGGCCTTCGACAAGGTACTTCTCGCCGGGATTCCGTGCATCGCAACGCCGCTGCTTTCGAGCAACTGCAAGAACACGTCGGTGGACAACGACTGGGTGTTCGAGTCGATCGACCTGCACACGCCGCCGACCAGCAAGAAGACCAAGACCTACGTGCATCTGATGCGGGCCTCGAATCAGATGTTCGAGGAACCGGAACTCACGCGGTTGATTCCCAAGGCCCGATTGAGTCCACCGGTCGAGCTAGGCGGGTTCGCGGTTGATCCATTGCAGAAGCACGAGCAGATCGCCTACGACTTCCTTTCTCGCGGCGGGAAGCGCTCGCGGCCGTTCATCACGCTTGCGGCGTACGATGCCCTGAACGGTGCTCCCGCCACGCTCGCGGACAGCGGCTGGACCATTCCCGATACCGTGAAGCACGCCGCCCTCGCCATCGAAACCTTCCACAAAGCCAGCCTCGTTCACGACGACATCGAAGACGACGACTCGTACCGCTACGGCCAGGAAACGCTGCACCGCGTCCACGGGAACGGCGTCGCCATCAACGTCGGCGACTACCTCATCGGCCTCGGGTATCGCCTCGTGAGCCGCGACCGCAAGGAACTCGGAGCCGAGACCGCCGCGGACATTTTGGACAAACTCGCCGACGCCCACCTGAAACTCTCTGAAGGCCAGGGCGCGGAGCTGCTCTGGCGCGACGCCGAGGATCAAGCCCTCACCACGCTCGACGCTTTGAAGATCTACGCGCTCAAGACTTCCCCCGCGTTCGAGGCCGCACTTTACTCGGGCGTTCGGCTCGCCGGACCGATCGAAAAGTACGAAAAGCTCATCGCCGACTTCAGCCGCAACGTCGGGGTTGCCTTCCAGATCCTCAACGACATCAAGGACTGGACCGGTGACGACGACAATAAACTCGTCGCGGGCCAAGACGTGCTCGCCGCCCGCCCGACGCTCTTGTTGGCACTGGCTTTGGAAGGGTCTTCGCCCGCGCAGAAAGAAGAACTCCTGCACCTGATCGGGAAGGCACGGCACGGCGAAGCCGACACCGATTCGACGGTGGATCGCGTCCGCCGCTTGTACTTCTCGGCAAAGGTCTTCGAGAAGGCGGATAAGCTCGTGGATAAGTTCCGGGCCAAGGCGGAATCGCTGGCGGACGACGTGGAGCCGACCGAGTTCCGCGAGTTCCTGTATTACCTGGTCGACTCGGTGTTGGAGAAGGGCGAACTGCCCCAGCAGGGCGTCACGCAGTTCGTGCAGTTGGGCCGATAATTTGAAAACGGGAGTGAACGGTGTCTGTCTCCGACGAAGTTCTCAAGCGTTTCGGCACCGACCCCGAATCCTCTGAAAAACTCGCTTCCGATGCGGCCAAAGCAGAAAGTGTGCTTGGGATTCATGGAGTTTCAGCAACAGGTCGAGAGTCTTCTGCCTCTGCTTCTCAGGCTTTCCGCTCCGAAATCGAAAAGCACTTCTCGATTCACGACACGCCTTCCCGTAGAGATCGGCTGCATCGCATGATAGAATTGCCGAGACCGGTGACGACGGACGTCGCCGAACTTTTCAATCGCCTCTTCGGACGAGGTGGAGCATGAACCCGACCACAAACGGAACCTACGAAGAATTCCCATTGGGGCATGCGACTCGCATCCTCGTACTCGATTATTTCGATGGGCCAACGGAAGGCGTCGTGCGGTTTGATTCCGGTGATGAGTATCAATTCTTACAGACGACGCGGGAAAGTTCGCTGGCGACACCTTCAAGGCAGTATTTCTTTCGAGCACTCCCATCGGATGCGCTCGATCGGATTGTCGGTGTGCTCGAACAGCACAAGTCTCCGAACTGGCCGGTGTGGTTTCCAATTTGGAAGTTCGATTCGCCGGAGATCGAGGAGTCTATTTCTGCATCAATCGACGCGATCCTGGAGGAAGCAGGACCGATTGAGTGGCAAGTCACGACGAGTTCGCCTGCGTTCGAGACGTATCGCTTGAAGAGCCACTCCTCGCGACTGGCTCCGCTTGGAAGCTGAAGATTCTCGACTTATCCTCGTGCAGCTGGGCCGGTCGTTCGCTTCAAATCTTGGCCGCAATCGCTGCCGTGAATTCGGTCGTGGTCGCGGTTCCGCCCAGGTCCGCGGTCCGCACTTTCCCCTCGATCAACACCGCCTCGATCGCGCTCCGGATTCGTGCGGCCTTCTCGGCTTCGCCCAAGTCCTGGAGCATCGCCAGCGCGGGCATCACCAGCGGCAATGGGTTCCCGGCGTCCGGCGGAACCGACTCGTGCCCGGCACCGTAAACCGCTTCGTACACCTTCACGCCGTTGCCGTGGTTGATGGCCGAAGTCGCGCTCACGCCGCCGACCAACCCCGCGCCGAGGTCGGAGAGCAAGTCCCCATATAAGTTGCCGGCGGCCATCACTTCAAACTGCTGGGGCTTGCTCACCAGTTGCATGCAGGCGTTGTCCACGATCAGATCCTTGGCCGCGATCGTGGGAAAATCCTTGGCCACGCGGCGAAAGCAATTGAGGTACAAACCGTCCGCCAGTTTCAGAATGTTCGCCTTGTGGATGCAGTGAATCGTCTTGCGGCCCTGCTGCTGAGCCAGTTCGAACGCGAAGCGGAAGAACCGGAGGCACGCCACCTCGGTGACGACCTTGAAGCTCTGCACGACGCCCGGCACGAGCTCGTGCTCGCTGGCGGTGTACAGGTCTTCGGTGATTTCGCGAACGAGGAGCAGATCGACGCCGGTGAAGCGGCTGGGCAGGCCGGTGAGATTGTGAACGGGTCGGACCGACGCGAAGAGCCCGAGCCCGCGGCGAAAGGCGAGGTTGAAGTTGGGGGCGACCTTCGGCCCGTGGGCCGTGGGTGTGGTCGCACCCTTCGGCTGGAGCAACTTCGTTTTCAGTGCGAGGCCAAGGGTTCGGATCGCTTCGAACATCTCGGGCGCGAGCACGGCGCGGCCTTGTTCGAGCGCGGCCCGACCCGCCGGATGCACTTCGAACTCGACGGGAACCTGGGCAGCCTCAAACAGCTTGCGCACCGAGGCTTCTTGATCGAGCCCGACCCCGCCACCCTGCACGAACACAATCTTCCGCATCCGCGTTCCTCGATTCCGAAGCTTCGTCGGTAGTCCGCACTCTCCGAGTGCGACCGCTCCCGCATCGCTTATCTTCGCACACGGGTGGGCAATCGGCAACGAACCTGCCCGGCCCAACGACTGTCCGGTAGCATGGGTGAATCGGAGCAATCTCTACGAACCGCGTCCGAAACGTAAGCGGACCTTCCGCCGGGCTTGCTTCCCGGCCCTCCGAATCGAACAATAGAACAGACCCGACGGTAGCCGAACCCTAACGGGCCGCACCTCTCCGGCCTGCCGTCCGCGCGATCCACCCGCTGACCCCGCGAGTATTCACCCCATGAACTCTTACGCCTCTCTCTGCGACGACTTCGGAGTTTCGGCGTACATCCACAGCAAGCTCGAGATGCCCAGCGCCCGCGAGACGGTTCTGCACTTCTTTGAAGCCGTGCAAAAAGCCGCCCCGAAGATGACGGAGTTCGAAAAGCGCACCGACGGCGAATACATGCTCGAAGAAGACCGCGAAGCCGGCAGCTACCGATGGTGCTCGCTGGATGCCCGCCGCCTCTGCAGCGGCTTCGTGAACCCGCCCTCGATCGAAGACGCCGACGAGCACAACGAACGCATCCTCGAAATGGCCCCGTACCACCTCGACCTGCACGCGATGCAGACCGAATCGATCGACGTGCTCTACTACTTCGACTTACTCTATCAGGGGAACCACGATGAAGTAGTCGCGGAGGCGCTGGCCCTCGGCACGCCCCTCGAGGGCTTGGCGCAAGTGCCCGGCGGTCGCGTGCTGAACTACCAGCCGACCATCATGCTGGCCCTAGACGACGCCTGCCAGTTGCAGTGCCGGCTGAGCGTGGAAACCCGCACGAGCGCGTATCAGGTTCGGATGGGTTCGTTCCCCGAGACGCCGATCAGCGTGTATTTCACGGTGCGTCAATTTTGGGGCAAGGTGCCGTTCAAGAGCTTCGTGGATTCGTATCAGAATCAGCGGCGCGTCTTGGACGAACTGGTGAACAGCTACGTGGTGCCGCACGTGATCAACCCGCTCCAGCGAGCCATCGCGGCGAAGTGAGGCACCCCCATGACCATTGCCGATTTGCGAATCACCGGGCTCACGGGCGGCACCGTCGAAGGCGGGTGGGCCGAGGAACTCGTTCCCACCGATAACGTTCACACGATCGTGGAAGTCCTGACGACCGATGGCCGCATCGGCGTCGGATCGGTCTTTACCAGCAAGTTGCTCGTCGAGGGCGGCGCGAAGTTACTGCGGCCGTTCCTCATCGGCGAACGGGCCGACGAACCCGCCCGCGTCTCCGAGAAACTGCGCCAAAACACCTTCTGGCAGGGCCGGGGTGGGGCCGTCGAACACGCCATCAGCGGCATCGACATCGCCCTCTGGGATCTCTTCGGCCAGATCACCGGCCAACCCGTGTCGCGGCTCCTCGGCGGCAACTACCGCAACCGCATCAAGCCGTACGGCTCGCTCCTCTTCGACTATCCCGACGCCCTGCGCGAGAAGTTGAAACAGGCGGTCGCCCGGGGATTCAAGGCACTCAAGCTCGGGTGGAAGCCGTTCGGCCGCGTCGATTCCAAGCTCGATGAACTGCTCATTCGCACGGCGCGGGAGGCGGTCGGCCCCGGCGTCGAACTCATGGTCGATGCTGGCGGCTCGGACGCCTATTGGCCGCACGGGTACAAGTGGGCGCTGCGCACCGCGCAGATGCTCGCCAACTACGACGTGGTTTGGTTCGAAGAAGCGCTGCCGCCCGACGACGTGGCCGGCTTCGCGGAACTGCGGCGAAACGCGCCGTTGCCGATCGCCACGGGTGAAGTGCTCACCCGACGTCAGAGTTTCTGGCCGCTGTTCCAGCAGCAGGCCGTGGACATCGTGCAACCCGATTGCACGAAGTGCGGCGGGCTCACCGAGGCGTGGCGAATCGCGTGGATGGCTTACGAACACAACGTGCAGTGGGTGCCGCACGGATGGAACACGGCGATCGGCCTCGCGGCGGATTTGCAACTCTCCGCGGCGATGCCCGTGGCCCGCTACGTCGAGTACCTCACGCCTTCGCCGTACATGGAAGAGATCGTCGCCGAACCGTTTCGAGTGGATGCCGAGGGCTTCTTGCCGATCCCGGAGAAGCCCGGTTTGGGCGTGACGTTGAATCGCGACGCGTTGAAGCAGTACGGCGTGTGAAGCGAACGCCCGTTTTCTTCCGGGTTTTCCGTTGACCCGCACACCGAGTTCGGGCATCCTGAAGCATCCGCCAGTTTTTCCCGTCCCGCGAGATCGCTCATGCATCGCCTCCCTCGTCGCGGCTTCCTCCAGATCGGTGCCCTCGGCCTCGGCGGCTTGGCGCTCCCGAAGTTGCTGAAGGCGGAAGCCGCTGCTGGAACGCGAACGTCCAACAAGTCCGTCATTCTCGTGTACCTCGTCGGCGGGCCTCCGCACCAGGACATGTTCGACCTGAAGCCGGAAGCTCCGAAAGAGATCGCCGGTCCGTGGAAGCCGATTCCGACCAACGTGACCGGCATCCAGATTTGCGAAGCACTGCCGAAGCTCGCCCGCATCATGGATAAGCTCACGATCGTGCGGTCGCTCGTGGGCAATCAGGCGGATCACGACGCGATCCAGGTTTACAACGGGCACAACCCGAAGAAGCCGACGCCGACCGGCGGCTGGCCTCAGTTCGGCTCCGCGGTGGCCAAGCTTCAAGGCCCGATCGATCCCGCGATCCCACCCTTCTTGAGCCTCTGTTACACCTGCACGCACGGGCCGTACAACGAGCCCGGCCCGGGCTTCCTCGGCCCGGCCGCGTCGCCATTCCGACCCATGGGTCCGTCCCGCGACGACATGCTCCTTCGAGGCATCTCGGTGAACCGGCTCGCGGACCGCAAGACCCTGCTCAAAAGCTTCGACACGCTCCGCCGCGACATCGACTCCACCGGCACGCTCAAGGGCATGGATAGCTTCGAGCAACAGGCGTTCGGGCTGCTCACGTCGTCGCGACTCGCCGAGGCGTTGGACATTTCGCGCGAAGACCCGAAGACCATCGCCCGCTACGGCACGGGCAACCCGAAAGTGTTCATGGACGGCAACGGTGCTCCACGCGTGCCGCAGAGCCTGCTCATGGCCCGCCGCCTGATCGAGGCCGGAGTCCGCGTCGTCACGCTCAACTACAGCAAGTGGGACTTCCACGGCGGGTTGAACGCCGAGGGCCGGGCGAACAACTCCATCTTCTTGCGCGAAGCGGAAGACTTCCCGCCGTTCGATCAGTGCGTGAGTGCCCTGGTGGAAGACCTGCACGAACGCGGGCTGGATGAAGACTGCACCGTGATCGTGATGGGCGAGTTCGGCCGCACGCCGAAGATCAGCGCTCAGGTCGGCCGCGATCACTGGCCGCAGGTGAACTGCGCGCTGCTCGCCGGTGGCGGCATGCGCAATGGCCAGGTGATTGGCTCGACGGACCGCATCGCGGGTGAGGCCGCTTCGCGCCCCGTCACGTTCGGCGAACTGTTCGCCACGCTGTATCAGAACCTCGGCATCGACCCGAACGCCGCCTCGCTGCCCGACCTCACCGGCCGCCCTCAGTATTTGGTCGAAGACAACGCGAAGCCGCTGCCGGAATTGGTCTGAGGTCCGCGTGGGGCTCGGCGCGACCATCGGTCGCGGTCGAGCCCCAGACATCTCTCCGTGCCGCCCGCGCAATCACCTCCTGAAAACTCCCCTTCCACTTCCCGCTGCCTTCGCCTATTACCCCGCCGCTCGAAGTTCCCGAGGAGTCGGCCATGCGCGTTCGTTACCTGCTCGTCGTTCTGTTCGCCGCGATCGCGGGTCCGGCAAGTGCCCAGCCCGCAACCCCGTATGAAGACGCCGCCATTCACGCCGTGCAGTTCATCGACAAGGATGAAGGTTGGTCCGTGGGCGACGACGGCGCGATCTGGCACTCCATCGACGGCGGCAAAGCGTGGGAACGGCAGAAGAGTGGCACGCGGGCCTGCCTGAAGAGCGTCCACTTCCAGAATCCGTACACGGGCTGGGCCGTCGGCCGGCTCGAAACGCCCGCCAACGGGCCTTCCCTCGGCGTCATGCTCAAGACCTCGGACGGCGGCCTGAAGTGGGAAGAAGTCGGCACCAACGTGCTCCCGGGGCTCCACTTCGTCCGCTTCATCAACGATAAAAACGGCTTCGTCTGCGGCGACGGCAGCGACGCGTTCCCCTCCGGCATGTTCAGCACGGCAGACGGTGGACGCATCTGGAAGCCCGTGGCCGGTGCGCGCGTTCCAGGTTGGCGAGCGGCGGACTTCAACGCCAACGGAATGCACGGCGTCCTCGCCGGCGCGTGGTCCAAGCTCGGCACCCTCACCGCAAACGGCTTCCAAGAATCCGAACTCGATCCACTCTCGGGCCGCACAGTCCACGGCGTCAAGATCGGCAAGGCAACGACAGATCATCCAGGCACCGGACCATTGAACTTCCAAGTCCACTGTTTTGCGGTCGGCGATGGTGGCCTCATCATGATGAGTTCCGACGGCGGCAAGAAGTGGGGCTTCGCGAACCTCGGACTTTCCCCCGCGACGCTCGCGAACTGCGACTTCAAATGCGTCGAGGTCAAGGGATCGCACGTGTGGGCGGCCGGGCGGCCGGGCAGCTTCGTGCTGCACAGTGCGGACGAAGGCAAGACGTGGAACGTGCAGAAGACGAACCTCGCCTGCCCGATCAACGGCATGCACTTCCTCGACGAAAACACCGGCTGGATCGTGGGCGAACTCGGCACCATCACCGCGACCACCGACGGCGGCAAGACCTGGAAACTCCAACGGGCCGGCGGTCAACGCGCCGCGGCACTCTTCATTCACGCTCAGGGCCGCAGCACGCCACTCGAAACCATGACCGTCCTCGGCTTCGGCGACGGCTACCTCTGTGCCGCGGTCGGCGTCATGTGTGCCGATGCGAACGCGGTCGATCCGAGGCGTGCGAACGATGCGGCGAAGTTGAGGCAAGCGGTTCGCATGGCCGGCGGCGCGAGCGCGGAAACGGTCTGGTCCTTCCCCCTCTCCACGCACACGGAGGGCATGTTGCCCCGCGATCTGCTCGCCTCGTGGGATCGCGCCCACGGCGGCAAGGCGAACGAACAACTCCTCCGCCAAACGGTGCTCGCCATCCGAATGTGGCAACCGGAAGTGATCGTGACGGATGTCGCCGCCACGAGTGCGACGCCGGCCGAAGTGCTGGTGCTTTTCGCCGCGAAGGAGGCGTTCAAAATCGCCGCCGATCCGAATGCCTTCCCCGAGCAGATCGCGGAACTCGGGCTGAAGCCGTGGGAAGCGAAGAAGCTCTACGCGCTCAGTCATGAAGACCCGGCGGCCGCGGTGAAGATCGACGTCTCCGAGTTCGAGTTGAAGCTGGCGGGTGCGGCGAAGGACCTCGCCGAACCGGCGGTCCGCATCATCGCGGATGAATTCGCATCCGTGCCGCGACGCTGCTTCAAGCTGCTCGCGCACCGGCTCAAAGATGCCGAGTTGCACACGAACCTGATGGAGGGAATCACGCTGGCGGCGGGCGGCACGGCGCGGCGCGCGCCGTCTTCGCCCACGCTCGATCCCGCACTCTTGGACGTGTTGAAGAAATCGCTGCAAACGCGGAAGCACCTCGAAGGCCTCGCCTCGACGATGGATAAGGAACTCGGCGGCGCGGACCGGGCGATCGCCGCCCTCGGTGCCGAGATGAAGCGGTTGCCCGACGACACCGCGGCCCGCACCGCGTTCGCCGTCGGCATGCAGTTCATGCGGACCGGCAAGTGGGCCGAGGCCCGCGAAGTCTTCGCCCTGCTCACCGAACGATACCCGAGCCACCCGCTGGCCATCGACGCCTACCGCTGGCTGCTCCGCTATCACGCGAGTACCGAGACGCGCCGCCGCATCGAGATTCAACAGAAGCTCGCCTTCGGCCGCGTGTCGTTCGACCCCCGCGACGGCGCGGGCAGAAACGTCATCCCCGCCGGAGGCTCCAGCACCGCGTCCACCGGCGTGAGCACGACCGAAGATGTGTACCGGATGTACGACCAGAACATGATCCTGAAGTGGCACCAGGCGTGCATCGACTACGAGCCGAAGCTCGCGGCGTTCGGGCCGGTGTATGCCCGCGATCCCGCCTCGTGGTTGAACTTCCTCGCGGCTCGCCGACAGGTCGGCAAGCACGCCGACGCCGAGGTCTTCATCCGCGATTACTTCAAGGCCACGCCGGGTGCGGCGGCGATGGCTCCGGGCCTCGACCCGTGGCGAGATTGCCTCGCCGCGGAACTCTGGCTCAACGATCGCGGCGCGATCCCCATTCAACCCAAGCCGCTCGGCTACTGCCGCTTCACCGAGACGCGGCCGTTCCTCGATGGCAAGTTGGACGACCCCTGCTGGACCGACCTGAAGCCGCTGCCGCTCAAGGTCGCAACGACGGCGAGCGAGAAGGCGGAAGACGTGAAGGCCTTCGAGGAAGGCTACAAGACCGAGACGCGCTTCGCCTACGATGCCCAGTTCATTTACATCGCGGTGTCGTGCTCGCATCCGGCCGGCCAGAGCGTGCCGCCCGCGGCCAAGCGCGACCGCGACGCGGACCTCAAGGGCCACGACCGCGTGGACATCCTGCTGGACATGGACCGCGACTACCAAACCTACTACCGCTTTCAGATCGACCACCGCGGCTGCCTGGCCGAGGATTGCTGGGGCGACAAGAGTTGGAACCCGAAATACTTCGTGGCGTTCAACCCGAGCGAGACCGGCTGGACGGCCGAGATCGCGATTCCGATCGTGGAACTGACCGGCGACAAGCCTTCGACGGGCCGCACCTGGGCCGCGAACGCGACCCGCGTGGTGCCCGGCAAGGGCGTGCAAGCGTGGAGCACTCCAACCGACGGCGAACCCCGCCCCGAAGGCATGGGCCTCTTGCAGTTCCGAGCCGAGCGGTAAAACAAGCCATTTCGGGCCTCGCGACGATGGCCCGCCTTGGAAATCATTTTTCGCATCCGCCGGATTCGCCTTGCGGGTCATCGAGTTGCGTCGATTCACCTGCGGCGAACCGGTGGAAGCGACTTCCAGACCTCGTCGCAATTCGCGGCGGGCAATGGCGTTGCGCGAAATCGCGAACGTGGCCCCTGCGGTGATCGGACGCAACGCCTTGATGGCGTTAGGAGTTACGTGGATTTCAGGGTTGGAATATGGCAAAACATCGGCCCTAACGGGGCCGTTTTGGAGTGAAACTGGCATCAAATCACCTCAATTGCGGACTTCCGAGACGGGATGAGCTTCGGGCGAGAAGGGATGCTGCGAGAAGGCTACATTCAGCCTGGCAGGAAGCAAGGAATTGCACTTTGCGCGATCCTGATCGAGGAACGGGGCCACGCGAAGTGACCACTTTACCTTGAACTACCCCACAAACACGCCGTCCGTCAGTGCGACTCCGCCGAAGACGCTGATGTCCTGGAACGCGGACGGCTCGCCGCCGCCGGTGAAGTTCTTCCCAAGATAGACCCGCACGTTCGCCGGGGAACCTTCGCCGCTGCCGACGGCGAGGTCGGCCTTCGCATCGCCGTCGGCGTTCTTGGCCGCCAGGCGAACGCCGCCGCGGTCGTTCGCGTTTCCGGCCACGAAGAAGTTCGCCACCGGTTGTGAGAACAGGTTGGGACTGTTCGAAGTGTGCAACGCCCCGGACAGGATGAAGACGCGCGGCGCGCCACCCGGCCCGCCGCCGAAGATCAGGTCGGCGAAGCCATCGCCGCTGATGTCGCCGAGCGCGGCAAAGATGCCGTTGCGAAGCGTGGCCGCATCTTCCGGGAAGGCGAAGAAGTCGTTCCGCAGCTTGGTTCGCGTGGTGAACAGTGTCGTTCCCTCGAACAGCGACACGCGCGGCCCGCCGCCGAACCCGGCCGCCACCAGCAGGTCTGGTTTTCCGTCCTTGTTGACGTCGCCCAGCGCCGAGCGAGCACCCCCGCGGAAGTTCGGATCGTCGATGCCGAAGAAGTTCACCCTCACTGTTGGGGTGGTTCCGACCAGCGAGAAGATGGTGACGCGCGGTCCGCCGCCCTGATCCGGCGTGATGACGATCTCGGCGCGGCCATCGCCGTCGAGGTCGGTCGCGGAAACGAACCCGCCGCCGAGGAAGTCTTCACTTCCCGCGAACGGTGCGGTCGGCGGGATGAGCAGCGTGGTGTTGTTCAGACCGCTGACCACGGCGAACCGGATCGGCGTGCCCGGACCGGTGACGAGGATCGTATCCTCGGTGCCATCGTTGTTCACGTCGGCGGTGGCGGTGCGAACCGAGCCTGCGACCGCGCCGAAGGGCGCGAGCGTCGCCGCCGGCGAACCGTAGGTGCCGCCGGCGTTGGGAACGAACAGCGAGGCGGTCTGGTTCGGCCCACCGACCGCGAGGAGAGGGCCGCCCGTCGGTGGTGAGCCGGTTACCAATAATCGAACCGCCGTCGCCGTGTACTGCACTTGGAAAGTCGTGCTGCCGAACACCAGCGTGGCTCCTTCCGGCAAGCCGTTGAACGTACCCGTCCGACTCGTCGCCGAAACGATCGTGAACACAGTTCCGCCGAGGGGATTGAAGGCCCCACTCAGCACGAGATCGACCCCGGTCAGATTGACCGTCCCCGCGACGTTGAGCTGGGTGTACTGGGTATCGACAGTGGCCCCGGTGATGTTGATGAGCAAGTCGCTGCCGTTTGCAAAGCTCGTCGTGCTCGCGGTGACGTCGACTCCGTTGCGTTGCGGCAGGTAATTGGTGGCGGGAGTCACGAGCAGTGTACCGCCGTTCGCGTTGATCGACCCGTTTCCCGACTGCTGCACGATACCCGCACCGGAAATGAGTTGCAGGTTGGTGCTGGCCGGGCGGGTAATGTCGTTTTGAACGCTGACCGTACCAGTGTTGCCGGCTCCAATCAGCAAGGTTGCAGCGGCGATCAGATCGAGTTCGGCGTCGGTCAGGCCGAGAGTGTTCGCCGCATCGGCAACGCCCAGACTGACGAGCGTGCCGGCCTGGAACGGCCTTAGTATCGCAGTGTTCGCCCCAGCGTTGACAGGGGCGGCGATGCTCATGTTGTCGGCGATTAGTGTGACGCCGCCGGTGCCGGTGATGGCGGCGTTGGCCTGGATGTCGAGAAGCCGGTCCGCGGCACCGACACTGCCGGCAGTCAGCGAGACAGTATTCGTGCCGGCGTTCGCGTCGGCCCCAGCGTTGGTATTGGACACGGTCAGGTTGCCATCGACCGTGTTGATTGTGATACTCGCGTTGTTGGTTGTGACGCCGTTGGTAGTTCCAGCGGTGCCGATGGTCAGGTTATTGGCATCGGTGTAAGTGAGCGTACCAGTAGCGATGGCGGTCAGGTTGGCGGCGATTGTTACCACGTCGTTGCCGGTGTTGTTCAGGGTGAATGACCCGGTGCCGAGCAGTTCGAGTTGCAGGCCGATGAGGTTGGCCCCCGCGGTCTGGGACACCGCGCCTCCCGCCGTGAGGGTGATCTGCGAATTGGCGCCGGTGCTGGTGGTGATGCCGGCGACTCCGTCCACGGTGCCGATCGCGAAACCGGTCGCGTCGCGGAAGATGAAGTCGCCCCCGGCGGCAGTCACGCCGCCGGCCAGGGTGCCGATTTCGTTGGTCGCCGCGTCCAGAATCACGTCGTTCAGCGCGCTCGCTCGTAGGTTGGTGACGGCGAGACTGCCGGCCCCGGTATTGCTGATGGTACCGCCGCTGAGAAGGCTGAGTGTGGCGACGCCCGCCCGGCTGATCGGGGCCGTCACGTTGATGTTGCCGGTGTTGACCGTCGCGCCGATCACCAGGCGGCTGGAAGTGATCAGGTCGAGTTCCGCGTCGGTCAGGCCGAGTTGGCCGGCGGTGTTGGTGCCGAGGTCGATATTGCGGGTGCCGGTGACTTGCTTGATGGTGACGAGTCCGCTCCCGGCGGTAATCGCGGCCGGTGCAACGATGACCACATCGTCCGCGGTGATATTGATGGGTTGATTGGTGGTCGTAACGAGCCCGCCCGCCCCCGAGTCGAGGGTGAAGATGCCGGCCGCCCCGGTGGTAATGTTGATAACTGGACCCGTGGTGGTGATCGAAGAGCCGACACCGCCGGTTTGAATCAACGACACATGTCGGCCGGCGGTGACGTTAATCGACCCGCCGGCGGCGGAGACGTCGGAATCGGCTCTGAGGATGATGTCGCGGCCAGCACTGAGAGTCACGTTCGTTGCCGTGACATCGGCCTGGGCCGCGACGCCGAGGAACAGATCGCGTCCCGCGGTGATCGATACCGTACTGCCCGCTCCGGCGGCCTGAACGGCTGGGCTGTTGCCGGTCGCAATCGTGACATCGGCCGTTGCTCCCGTTGCCGCGACCGTGACATTGCCGTTGGCGGAGCGAAGGATGTCGCCGGCGGTGAGTGCCTGGATCGAGCCGCTGTTGTTCAGGACGATGTCGCCGCCGGCGGTGACCTGGACGCCGAGGAGCGTGGCGTTGACGCCGCCGATGCTCAACGTGCCGGTGTTGGCGATGAAGAAACCGCCGGAGTTGGTCGCGCCTTCGAGATTGCTAACCGCGATCTCCAGGGGATTGCCCGAAGTGGCCACTCCGGTTCCTGCCGTGAGTGCCAGCCGGAGCGCCGTGAGGTCATCGCCCGCTGCGTTGCCATCGATAATCGCGCCGCCCGTGACCAGTTCGAGTTGCTGGCCGCCACTACTGCGAGTAATCGCCGTCGAGACCGTCAAATCGCCTGCGCTGGCGCGCCCGACGACGAGAACCCCCGCGACGACGGTATTGATTTCCGTCTGGGTGATGCCGAGGGTATTTGCCGCATCCGCACCACCGAGGTCGATCAGCGTCCCCGCTTCAAAGGGGCGAAGCGTCGTGGTTCCGGCTCCCGAATTGACGACGGACCCAGCACCGAGGCTGAGGTTGTCGGCGGTCAGAATTATCCCCCCCGCACCGACGATCTGGGCACCCGCAGAGATGATGACCGCGTTATCGTTGGAAACCGATCCCGCCGTGAGGAAGAGCGATCCGAAACTCGCATCGACATCGACTCCGCTACCATCGAGGACCGTCAGATTCCCGTTGGTCGCGGTCACGGTGATGTTGCCGCCGCTGCTGCTCAGCCTTCCAAGCGCCGCTACGGTGGTGGCGGTAAGAGTGATCCCACCGCCAGCCGTGGTGATCGAATCGTTCGTGTCGGTGAACGTGAGCGATCCCGCGCTGGCGGTGAATGTCGCCGTGTTGCCCGCGCCGGTCAGCAGCGCCAGCGTGCTGGTCAGGTTGTTGACGACGATCGATGTTTCCGCGGTGATGCTAATGTTGGTGGTTGCGTTGACACCTTGGAGAGCCGCGCGGGAAACGCTTCCCGCGACACCGGCGTTGTCGGTGGCCGCGATGGTGCCGTCCGTCGCGCTCAGGAAGCCGTCGAGCGTGCCGGCACCGCTGTCGAGAATGGTGATGATCGTCGCCGGCACGTCGCGGCTTTCGAGCTGCACGAGGTTCGGACGGAAGAGCGGCTTGCGAATCTTCATGTCGAATCCGGTTGGGAGATGGCTGTATGAATTAGAATGGAGCTGCAGACGAAGTGCAAGAAGAATTTGCAAACTACCGTGCGTCAAAGCAAAACGGACCGGGTTGCCCCGGTCCGTTTCTCGATTCGTACTTGCGAAGCCGACTATTCCAGCAGCAGGCTCGGCTCCCAGCCGACGCGTTCGGCGCTGGCGCGGAGTTTCTCGAGGGCGCGGTTCTGGATCTGGCGAACGCGTTCCTTGCTGATCCGCAGGAGGTGGCCGATCTGGCGGAGGCTGTGGGTGCCGTTGCCGGTGAGGCCGAAGCGGAGGTCGAGGACCTTGCGTTCGCGGGGCCGCAGGTTTTCCATCAGGAACGCCAGGGCTTCTTGCCGCTCGTTGTTCTCCTGCATCACCAGGGTGCCGGTATCCGGCATCGCCTCGGTCAGCTTGAAATCGCTGTCGTCGTCGAGGACGGCATTGAGGCTGACGGGCGTGCGGGTCGCGGTCTGGAGGTGCGTGAGGTGTTCGAGGCTGGAGCCGGTGCGGTTGGCGAGTTCCTGCGGGCTGGGCAAGTGCTTGCCGCCGTGGGCGAGGGCCTCGCTTTCCTGCTGCAAGAGGCCGAGCTCTTGAAGGTGGTGCGGGCTGAGGCTCACGAGGTGGCTCTGGCGGGCGACCGCGATCTGGAGCGTCTGGCGAATCCACCACGTGGCGTAGGTGGCGAGGCGGGTGCCGTGCGACACGTCGAAGCGGTCGATGGCCTGCATGAGGCCGCACACGGCTTCCTGCAGCAGATCGCTGTAGGCGAGGCTGTGGTGGCGGAACCGCTTGGCGACGTGGGCCGCGAGGCGGATGTTCGCGCTGGCGAGCCGATGCTTGTAGTGAACGTAGCGATCGCGGAGCCGGCGAATGGCGATCACGGTCGATCGTTCGTCGGTGCAGTGCTCGCGGATGAATTGAGCCATCGGCCAGGGTTCGAGCGGCGGACGCACCGCCCGCAACTCGGCCGGGAAGTGGCGCACCAGCACCCGAACCAGTTCGCTCTTCACATCCCAGAAACCGGTGAGTAACTCGCGTTCTTCTTCCGGCGTGAGCAGGTCCGAGGAAAACGTCGTGATGTTGGAATCGGCCACCTTGGCCGATTGAGCCGATCGCTTGCGCCTCACCGTCTTCACCACGGCTTTTGCCTTCGCGGGAGATTGAGGTTCTTGAATCGCCATAAGGTCGCTTCTCCGGTTGTTGCAGTTTCGATCTGCCTGCGCCCTGTACCCAACACCAGTTCGGTTCAAAGGGTTCGCGAGGCCTTCTTCTCGGGTCGGAATCGGGACAAAAAAACCGCGACTCGACTGGGAGTCGTATTCCGTGCGGCGGGCCCAACTTCACACGGTCCATTTCACAAGGACGGCGGAGCGAGCGAATCCGTCGGGCGGGACGGCCCAGCCGAGCCGTCGGAACGACTCGAACGCAGACATTTCCATTCCGGGTTTCAACCCCTACAGCACGGGATTGTAAACGACGGGAGAAGGCGGATCAAGAATCAAGTGCGGTATTCGGGGGTATTTTTTCCGAACTTCTCGCGGAGTTGCCCAATCGGCAGCTCGCCCCAGGTTCGCGAGCCTTCCCCAAGTGCCGTAGATGGCATCGTTTACCGCTTCAGCTCAATCCGAAAACCCGCCCGATTCGCCAAAGTTCCGCATTTCCCCGGCCTCAACTTTCTCACCGTGATATACATGAAGGTGGAACTTTGCTGGCGTCCGCTGCCGTTTTCGGACGCCGCCGATCTCGCCCGGTGCCGCATTCTCCCCCGAATTCATGAACGTTACCCGATATAAGAGTTCCGTTCTCGTCGTGGACGACGATCCCGGCGTGCTCGCGCTGTTGGCCGCTCAGCTCGCCGTCGATTTCGAGGTCGTCACGGTTTGCACGTGCGAACAAGCGCGCGGCGTACTCGCGCAACGTTCCATCGACATCCTGCTCTGCGATCTTCAGCTTCCGGACGAATCCGGCATCATCTTGTTGGACAGCACGCGCCGGGCCAGCCCGCGAACCGCCCGAGTCTTGCTCACCGGCACCGCCCGAATTGAAGATGCCATCGATGCCATCAATCACGCTCAAGTTCACCGGCTCGTCCTGAAGCCTTGGAAAGCCGAGGATCTGATTCAATCCTTGCACACCATCGGCCGCGGCCTGCTGCTCGAACGCAGCCACGAGCAACTCCTCGACGAACTCCGCCTCTTGAACTCGGACCTGGAACAGCGCGTCGTCGAACGCACGCGGGAACTCGAAGACGCACTCACCCAGATCGAAGTGAAGACGCGCATCTTGGAACAGATGGCCCTGACGGACACGCTGACGCAGGTCCCCAATCGCCGGGCCGTGGAACACATCGCGCGGAAGGAACTGATTCGCCGCGTCCGCGTGCCTGGCCCCATCGCCGTCGGCATGATCGACGTCGATTTCTTCAAGCAGATCAACACGAACCACCTGCTCACCGGCGGCGATCACGCTCTCACCTGGCTGGCCCGGATCATCGGCGAAGCGATCCGCGCCACGGATTCGTTCGGCCGCTGGGGCGGCGAAGAATTCATGGTCGTGGCTCCGGATACGGATGCGGCGGGTGCGGCGGTACTCGCCGAACGCTTGCGAGCGCACGTCGAGGCGGCCCACACCGAATACAACGGCCAAGCCATCCAACTCACGGTCAGCATCGGCTTTGCGGTCGCGGATACCGGCGTACCGGCCGTCTGCGATCAGCTGCAAGAAGAGGCCGCCGCCGGGCTCAAGGAAGCGAAGGACGGCGGTCGCAACCGCTGCGTCGTCCGCTGCCTCGAACCCACGTGATCCGTCCCGGGCACGTCGCGATCCAGATAGATCGCATCGACCGGGCACTCCGGGATGCACGCCAAACAGTCGATGCAGTCCTCCGGGTCGATGTAGAGCTGCCGCTCGTCTTGGTAGAAGCACTCGCAGGGGCAGACGACGACGCAATCCGTGTATCAGAGGCTCACCGATGTCGATCAAAATCACCTGCCGTCACTGCGGCGTCGCTCTCGAGGTCGCCAACGGATGCTCGGGCCTAATCCGTTGCCCCGCATGTTCGCGCTCGACGCAGTACCCATCGCCTGCACCCGAGCGCGAACTGCCGCCGCCAACTTCGGGCTACGGCGTACAGCCTTCCTCAAATCGCGCCGCTCCATTCTGGCTCTTAGGCCTCACTTGGATCGCGATGGCCGTTGGCGTCGCGATCTTCGCCCGCGAATGGTTCCCCGCCGTCTCAGTTGGCGAGGCCCTGGCCCTCTTCGCGGCGGGTACTGCCGGGCTCGGCGTCTACTTCATTCCGACCATCATCGCTATCCATCGATCACATCCAAATCAAGCCCCGATCTTCGTCGTGAATCTCCTGCTCGGCTGGACTTTGGTCGGCTGGACCGTTGCCCTCGCGTGGTCACTCGTCGCGACTACGCCTCACCGCCAAGGTCAATCGCCTTGAGCTCCTCGGCGGGCCCACGCGCCGCTTCAACGCACCGGTGAACGAGCCAGCCTCATGACCGAAGAGTTCGCTGGCGATCAATCCCGGAGCCAGCGCCGCGCAACTCACCGGCACGAACTCCCGGCCGCGCCGCGGGCTCTGCTCGTGAATCGTTCGCGCGATCAGTTCCTTCCCAGTCCCGGTCTCACCCAGGATCAAAACGGTCGCGTCGGTCGAGGCCACCTGCGCAATCGCCCGGCGAACGGCATCCAGTCCTGGGCTCGAACCGAGCAAGGCGTATCCCGCGTTCTTCATGTCGCTATTATCGAGCAAGTTTGCTCCAACCGGAACCCAATCCTCCCCATTTGCCCGGTTTGCAGTTGCGGTTGCATCCGCCGAGGCTGTGGCTATAGTCCTCGCGAAGGTGTCTCGCCTTGGAGAATCGCGTGTCGTCCGCCGGCTTCCTCACACTGGCTTTGCTCCTTCCGGCCGCACCGCCCGCGGGTCCGAACCTGCAGCGCGGCGACGAACTCATTTACACCGGCAGCGTAACCGAGGCCGTCGATCGGCCGGGGATGCGCTTCCGCCGCACGCACGAACTCGAAGTGCGGGTCTTCGCGTTCGAACGGCGCGAGAACTGGGCCGATGCCGCCGTGCTCACACTGCTCAGGCGAACGGACGACGCGCCCGTCGCCGGGGTGCTGCCCGATGTGACCGGCGTGAAGCGCGCGAACCTTTCGCCGCCCGCGGCCCGCCTCGACTTCGTTCGCATTCACGAAGATGGGACCGTTCACCTGCTCGCGCCGCTCGGCCCCGCACCGTTGCGGTTCGCTTCAGACACGCCGGCCCGGGCACTTCCGGCTCTGCCCCTCGATGGCTTCGCGCCGTTCGAGTTCGGCATGTTCCCGCCCCGACCAAAATCGGACGAGAAGACGTGGTCGGTCGCGACCACCAATTCGAGTCTCATCGACGAAACGTGGTCGCTCAAGGGGCACGATTTCATCAACAACGAGCGGTGCGTGCAGTTGCAGATGGTTCAGCGCTCGACGGACTGGGAGAAGCCGCGCGGCGGGCTGACCTCGTGGCAGCGCGTGGACGACGTTTGGACTGCGCAGAACGGGCTCGCCCGTCGGGTGCATCGCGCGATTCGGCATCGCGACGGCATCGCGCCGGAGGCGGCCGTGCGGATCGAGGTGAAATTCGAACTGCAGGAACAAGGCCGGCCCATCGGTCGAACTTACGACCGCTACCGTTTGGAGATCGAAACCGCGTACCTCGCGGCCGCGGAGATGGCACCTCTGTTCAAGGACGCGGCTCGGCTCGGCGCGGAGCCTTTCAAACAACGGATCGCTCGCCTCGACGAACACTTGACCGCGACCGAGCCCGGCACGCCCTATCGGGAGGCGGTACTCGCCGTGCGCAGGCAACTCGACGCGGCCCGACGCGGCGAAGCGATCGCGATTTCCACGCTCGCCCCGGAACTCCCGATTCTCGCTCCCAGAATCGCGACGGTCGGGCTGGCCGCACCGGACTTCACCGCCGGCAAATTTCGGCTGTCCGAGGTTCGAGGTAAGCCGCTCGTGTTGATCTTCTTCATGCCTGGCCAAGAGACCACGGACCGATCGCTGACCATCGCGGACGCCGTGCAGCAGAAGTTCGGCTCGCGGGTGACGGTGGTGCCGCTCTCGGTGTTCGCCAAGTTGGAGGCGGGAATTGCGAACCGGGATCGCTTGAAACTGGCCGTTCCGGTATACGATGGAGCGGCGGCTGAGACGGCCTACGGGATCGAAAGCTTCCCGCGGTTCTTCGCCATCGATGGCGGTGGCAAGCTCCGCTGGACGTTCACCGGAGTGGGTCCGGAGACGGGCTACTTGCTGCGGGAACAGGTGGAGAGCCTCCTTTCTCCCCCGGTCGCTACAGGTTCTCCAGGCGGACCGGCGAACCCGAGGCCACTGCCGCGACCCTGATGCGGAGCCGCCCAAGTACGGCATAGGATTGAGAGGGGTTTGGTGGCACAGGCATTCTTGCCTGTGCTAGAAATGAGGGCTTCCACAGCGGTGGAGACTTGAGGTGAGTTCGAGAATGTCATCGTCGAAGTGGCTTTCAGGCTGAAAGCCAGAATCCCAGGGCGTTGCCCCAACGCATTAAACATCTTCGGGAGCGTGCAAAAGGCCTGGAAATCGTGAGATTCATGACAACTTGACGAGCTACCTCGTCATGCTCAATTGAGAA
>JAYTGN010000102.1:0-16348 GCA_043733485.1 Gemmataceae bacterium | reverse complement strand
GTGCAGACTCAACACCGGCTGGAAGCACGGTGCCACCCGGAAAAGATCTGCCTGTGAAGCAGGTCCGCATTCGCGGCCTCATCGCGGCGGTGGAACTCGACCTGCCCGGCGGCTACCTCGCCGAGTCCGGCACCGCGATGAAACGAGCCTGCCTCGATGTTGGCGTTCTGCTCCGGCCGCTCGGCAACGTGATCTATGCGATGCCGCCACTCTGCACGTCGAACGATTCCCTGAGCCGCATCGTTGACGCAATCCGCCGCGCGGTTGCGGTTGCGAACTCAGGTTGAAGCGCGGTCTAATCCGGCATCGCCTTTCTCGCGCAGGATGCCCGCATGGACTCGACGCCGAAATCGCCTCCGCCCATCCGCAAACCGCGACGCTGGCTTCGGCGCTTCGCGATTCTCTTCGTCCTGCTTGCTATTGGTGTCTGGTTCGCGCCGACCATCGCGGCCAAGACGCCGTTGCGAAATCGGATCGCACGCGAAGCGCTAGCCGACCTCAAGGGGACCGTCGAAGTTGGTAGCGCGTCCTTCGGCTGGTTCTCGCCCATCGAACTGCGCGATGTCGCGATCAAGGATGCCCAGGGCCGCACGCTGCTCACCGCACCGCGAATCGCGTCCACCAAGTCGCTGATGTCCCTGCTTCGCGATCGCTCCGACCTCGGTGAGTTCACCATCGATCGGCCCGTGGTCGAGGTCGCCTTCGAGAACGGTTCGACGAATGTCGAAGATACACTCGCGAAGTTCTTGAAGGACGAGAGCCCGCCTTCGCCGACGCGACCGAGCGTGGCCGTGAAGGTGGCTGGTGGAAAGCTCGTGCTTCACGATGCGGGGACGCAATCGACCTTCGAGAATCTCGAAGCTCACATCGCGATCCCGGCCGCGCGAACGGAACCGATCGCGATCAAGGCCCGCACCGGCGTCGCAGGTTCTACAGGAACTTTTGAGGCCGATCTCGCGTTGGGTGAACGCAACTCCGCGAAGTTCGTGGCCGTCGGCTTCCCACTCGAATCGCTCGCACCAATCGTGAAGCGATTTGAAGCTTCCACGACCGTGGCCGGAAAGTTGACCGCGAACGTGACCGCCACTTGGCACGCGGACGAACAGAAACGCACGATCGCGACCGTCGAAGGTTCGACCTCGCTCCGCGATCTCGATTTAGGCGGCAAGTGGCTCAACGGCGATCGGTTGCGGCTTGCGTCCGCCGAGTTGCCCCTCAAGGCCGAGATCACCGGCTCGAACGTGAAGGTGGATCGCGCCGAATTGAAGTGCGATGTCGGAACCCTCTCCGCGAGCGGCTCCTTCGACCCCGACACCGCGATGGACAAGCTCTTCGACAAGCCCGGCGTCGCGGTCGAGGGCGACCTCGACCTCGCAAAACTCGCCACGCTTCTCCCGAGGCTTTTGCGGGTTCGCGAGGGCACGGCGATCCGCGAAGGGAAGGTGGTGCTCAAACTCGCGAGCCGGGCGACTCCGGCCGGAGCGACCTGGGACGGCGAGTTGCGCACGTCGGCGCTCAAGGCCGAACGCGATGGCAAGCCGATCGAGTGGAAGGAACCGCTGAGCGTGGAGTTCAGCGGCCGCGTTCCCGCCGGGCAGTTGCCGACCTTCGACAAGTTCATTTGCAAGTCGGATTTCATCGCGATCAACGCGAAGGGTTCGCCCGAATCCTTTCGTGCGGCCGCGAACATTTACCTCGATCAACTCTCGGCACGGCTCGGCGAGTTCGTCGATCTCCGCGGCGCGAAACTCGCCGGCGAAGCCTCGGCATGGGTGGTAGCGAGTCGAACTCCCGTGGGTGCGTTCAAGTCCGATTGCGGCGTCGAGTTGAAGCAGTTCGCCTTCACCGATGGCACCCATCGCGGGCTCGCGGAACCCGCCCTCACGCTGAAAGCCTCGACAACGGGGCAGTGGCCGAAGGACGGAACGATTCGCGTCGAGACGGGCTCGCTCAGCTTCACGGCGGGTGCCGATACCGCGGAACTGAAGTTGCTCGAACCGATCCCCGATGCCGGGCAGCCGATGAGCGGCACGCTCAGTGCGAAGCTCACCGGCGACGCGGGCAAGTGGATGAACCGCGTTCGCGGGTTTGTGAGCATGCCGGCCTACAGCTACGCCGGGCAAGCGGTCGCAACGGGCACGGTGCGGTTCACGAAGGATCTGATCGCGATCGATCGCCTCACGCTCGGCATCGACGCCGCGAAGTTTCGCGGAGCGGGTTTGAACATCGACGAGCCGCGCCTCGAAGCTTTCGCCGAACTCTCGATCAAGAATACCGCCGTCGAGTTTGCGAGCTTCCGCATCGCCTCCGCCGTGTTGAGCCTGACCGAGGGCAAGCTTCTCATCGAGATGCCCGCCGATGGCAACATGGCGGTGAGCGGAAATGGACAAGCCACTTCCGATCTGGAACGCCTCGGCCGCATGTTGAAGTTGCAAAGCGATCCGAAAGGCAGCGATGCGTTTCACGGCCGCGGCACCGGGCCGATTCGCTTCCGCTGGCAGGGCGACACCACCACCTTCGGCGGCACGCTCGACCTCAAAGACTTCGCCTACGGCGATCCCAAAGTCACCGGCATCAGCGAGCCGGTGCTCAAGCTCGACCTCGACGCGCGATACGACGACACGCCGTACCGCGTCACGTTCCATCAAGTGAAGCTCGAACGCAGCGGCCTCGCGGTCGATGCGAAGGGCACTATGGCGAACTTCGACACAACCCAGGATGCGAACCTTACTGGCACGTTGATCTACGACCTCGCGAAGTTGAGCCCCGATGTTCGCAACGCGATCGGTGGCGGATTCCAAGCGGCGGGGCAGGGGAACCGCGCGTTCGCTCTCTCCGGTAGTCTGGGTACGGGAAACGCAATCGCAAAGTTGACCGCGGATGCGGGGCTCGGCTGGGATTCGATTAAGGCTTTCGGCTTCGACATGGGGGCCGGCGAGTTCACCGTGAAGCTGACCGGCGGCAAGGCGACGCTCAGCCCGATTCACGCAAACTTCGGTGGCGGAAAGATCGCGATGTCGCCTTCGGCGCGGTTCGATCCGCCGCCTGCCGAGGCAAGTCTTGCGAAGGGCAAACTCGTGGATCACGCCAAGCTCACGCCGGCGGCCTGTGCCAGCGCGCTGGGCTATGCGTTGCCGGTGATCGCGAACGCGGCCCAGGCCCAAGGCGAAATTTCCGTGATCATCGACGACAACCGCCTGCCCCTCGCGGATGTGTCCAAGGCCTCCGCGAAGGGCCACATCGTGGTTCACAAGGCCGCGATCGGCCCCGGCCCCGTCATCACCGAGATCATGAAACTCACCGGCTCCAACTCGACGACCATGACCCTCGCCAACGAGATGACCGTGCCGATTCGCATCGAGGGCGGTCGCGTTTACCACGAGAACCTGGCACTCACGGTGAACGGCTATGCCATCAAGACGACGGGTTCGGTGGGCTTCGACGGCTCGCTGTCCATGATCGCGGATGTGCCGATCCCCGGGTCGTTTCCGGGATTCAAGAATAACCCCCCACTGAAGAAGGCCTTGGAAGGCAAGATCGTGAAAGTGCCGTTAACGGGAACTGTGTCGAAGCCGGTGGTCGATCACAATGTGTTCCAGACGGCAATCGCGACCCTGACCCGCGACGCCCTGAAAGGCGTGGGCAAGGAGTTGATCAACAAGGAACTGGAGAAGCTATTTCCGCTGATGCCTGCCCCGAAGAAGTGAGGTTGTGGGAGCGCCTCGCTCCGCTCCGCGGACTCCGCGTCGCGGCTTATACCGTCAGGAGTGCAAGGTCATCAGTTTTCGCGCGAATGCGGCGTCCGATATCAGCCAGGAGTGGAGCGAAGCGGAACCCCTGGACACTCTATCGAACAGCCTCGATTTGTTCCGGTTGGCTGAACTCCAAGAATGGTTGGCATGTCCAACGGAGAGGTGTCCCAATCGACTTTCCTGCGGCTGTCGTTCTTTTCGGCCTTAACCGAATCCCGTGGGGCCAACGCGGTGGGCGCGATACACTACTTTCCAGAACTCGACACCACCTTTGGAGCTTTGCCATGCGTTTCCTCTCTCGTTGCGGCATCGTGGCCGCGTCGCTCGCCATCGCGTTCGCTTCGAGCGCACCCGCCGTCGCCGAGGATGCCGTGAAAACCGGATTCGTCAAGAAAACGTTCAAGAACGCGGACGACTCGACTTCGCCGTACGTCGTGTTCGTTCCGGAAGCGTACGACGGGAAGCAAGAGTTCCCCGTGATCCTGTTTTTGCACGGGGCGGGCGAGACCAAGGGCGGTACGAAGGAGCCGGTGGAAGTCGGCATCGGGCCGGCGATCGAGAAGCAGAAGAAGACCTTCCCGTTCATCGCGATCATTCCGCAAGCAGAGAAGTTCGGCTGGGGTGCCGACACCGCGAACGGCAAGCGCGCTGTGGCGATGCTCGACGAGGTGTTGAAGGAGTACAAGACGGACGCGAAGCGCGTGTACCTCACGGGGCTGAGCATGGGCGGCATGGGCACCTTCAGCCTGGCGGCTGCCCATCCGGATCGCTGGGCGGCGATCGTCCCGATCTGCGGCCGAGGCGACGTCAAGACGGCCGAGAAGTTCAAGGACATTCCGTGCTGGTGCTTCCACGGCGACGCGGACACATCCGTTGTTGTGGCGGGTTCGCGCGACATGATGGAAGCGCTCAAGAAGGCCGGCGGCACGCCCAAGTACACGGAGTACCCGAAGGTCGGGCACAATAGCTGGGACATGGCCTACGGCGAGAAGGAATTCTTCCCTTGGCTGTTGGAACAGAAGAGAAAGTGAGCAAGCCCTACGATGCAACGAGCAAGGACCTGATCGAGACGGACCCGGCTGGCGGGGTCTCGTTTCTGGGCTGTCCGGTCGATTCATCCGCAGTGTCGCTGGTGGATGCCGATGTCTCAACCGTGACGGCCGAGGCCGATAAGGTGATCCGGGTGGAGTTGCCCTCACCGTGGATCTTGCACCTGGAGATCCAAGCGAGCGGGGATCCGCTTCTCGACCGGCGTCTGCTGCGTTACAACGCGCTGTTGCACCACCGTCACGGGTTGCCGGTGGCCTCGGTCGCGGTGTTGCTGAGGTCGTCCGCGGATGCACGATCGCTGAGTGGGGCGATGGACATTCGACCTCCGATTGGAACGGGATGGACGTTCCGCTACGATGTATTAAGAGTTTGGGAACGCTCGCCGACAGAGTTCTTGGACGGACCAGTGGGGCTGATTCCATTCGCACCCTTGGCTAAGGTTCGGCGGGCGGACCTGCCCGAACTCGTCGAGAAACTCGATGAGCGAATTCGAAGCGAATCGAATCGAGCACTGAGATTTAAACTCTGGACCGCGAGTTATGTGTTGATGGGTTTGCGCTATCGGCAGGCCCTGATCGAAAGCCTCCTCTCGGGAGTCCTGCAGATGGAAGAATCTGTCACCTATCAAGCCATCGTGAGGAAAGGCCTTCAACAAGGCCTTCAACAAGGCCTGCTCCAGGAGGCGCGAAAATTCCTCGTGCTGGTGGCCAAGCCCAAACTCGGCTCGCCCGGTCAATCGGTCTCGACCGCGATCGATTCCATTGCCGATGTCTCTCGCCTCGAAGCCCTCGCTTCAAAGATCGAGACCTCGTCCTCGTGGGACGAATTGCTCAAACCGGAATAAACTCAAACTATCCCAATCACTCGGAGAACTCTCCCATGTCGAAGAAGACCGTGAATCGCCGCTCGTTCCTCGCGGCGAGTGCCGTGGCGGGCAGCGCGATTGCACTTCCCGCGAAGAGCTACGCCGCCATCGAAGGTGCCAACGACAAAATCAAGATCGCCTTCCTCGGCACCGGCGGCCGCTGCCAGCAGCACATCGACGTGATCGTCGACATGCGCGATGAAGGCAAGCCCGTCGTGCCCTACGCCGTGTGCGACGTCTGGGACGGCGACGAGAAACTCGGCAAGCGCACCAACGACAAGAAAGGCCGCTCCGGACGCGGGCTCTATCCCAGCGCCAAAACCTGCGGCATCGCACTGGACGCGGGCAAGAACCGCATCAACAAGAACTACCAGGCCATCCTCGACAACAAAGACGTGGACGTGGTGTGCATCGCCACGCCGGACCACTGGCACGGCCGCATGGCGCTCGATGCCCTGGATGCCGGCAAGCACGTCTACATGGAGAAGCCAATGACCCGCACGATCGCGGAAGCGATCGCGGTCGTCGATGCCGCCGTGAAGAAGAACAAGGTCGTAACCGTCGGCGTGCAGTCGATGGCTGACCCGACCTGGCGCGCCGCCCACGAGTACATCGCCGCCGGCAACATCGGCCACGTCCTCCAGGGCCAGACCAGCTACTTCCGCAACTACATCGGTGGCCAATGGCGCTACTATCCGCTCCAGGCCGACATGACGCCCAAGAACATCGACTGGGACATGTGGCTCGGCCACAAGTTCACCACCGTCGACGGCTCGCCCCTCGGGCCCACCCCGAAGGAACAGCCCTTCGACCGCGCCGTGTGGGCGCAGTGGCGCTGCTACTGGCCGTTCGGCGGCGGCATGTTCACCGACCTCTTCGTTCACCAGACCACGCACATGCTCGCAGCCATGGGCCTTCGCTTCCCATCCCGCGTGGTCGGGGCCGGCGGCATCTACCTCGAATACGATGGCCGCGACGTGCCCGACGTGGCGACCGTTATCGCGGACTTCGAAGAAGGTGCCCAGTTCATGGTCTCCGCGACCATGTGCAACGACACCCAACTCGGTGAGATCATCCGCGGCCGGCTCGCCACCATCAAGTTCAACGGCGGCGGCGACTACATCAAGGGCTTCGACGTGTTCGCGCAAGGCCTCGCGGGCGGTCCGCAGAAGCCCAAGAGCGACACCGGCACCGAGAAGCCGGTGCATACCTACACCAACGAGAAGACCGGCAACGCCACCTACGCCCTCTGGGAGAACTTCCTGGGATGCGTGCGCGACAACAAGCGCGAGACGCTCAGCACGCCGGAACTTGGCGCGGCCGCGTTCAGCACCGTGAACATGGGCGTGCAAAGCTACCGTCAGGGCAAGGTCATGTTCTGGGACAAGGAGAAGCGTGCCCCGAAGGAAGCGGACGCGTCGTGGTCGAGCCAGTGGGAAGCCCGCAGCAAGAAGCGCGGCAAGCCCAACAACATCATCGGCTGGACCGGTGGAGATAAAGGCAACACCATCACGCCGCCCGATTATCAGAAGCTCGAAGGCCCCTGGGTGAACGGCACCGACCCCGCCGCCGGCGGACAGTAAGATCTCGCCGCTTGCGGCTTCGCGACTATCTCGCGAAGCCGCAAGCGCCTTCGAGTGTTTCCTATCTGGTGAATCATGTCCGACGATACGCCCCGCCCACCACATCGCGACGACCGGAATGAGGACGACGCAGACCGCCCCCGGGCGCGCCGTCGAGATCGAGATGAAGACGAGGATGAGGACGACGACGACGATCGTCCTCGACGCAGGCGGCGTCGTGAGGAGGAAGATTCTGGAGACGAGGGGCTTCAGTACGTCATCCCGATCAACACGTCCGGCCTCGCCATCGCGGCCGGCTACGTCGGGCTGATTTCGGTACTCTGCCTTCCCGCGCCGTTCGCCCTGCTGCTCGGCATCCTCGCACTGAGGCACCTCAAGAAGAACCCGAAGTTACACGGAAAGGGCCGCGCCATCTTCGCCATCGTGATGGGCCTACTCTTCACCTTCATGCCCGCCATAGGAATGATGATCGTCGCGCTGTCGGGCAAGTGACCAACTCAGGGAATCTCCGCCACCTCGCCGCCGGCGCGGGTCGCCAGTGCCGGCAGGATCGAATCGGCGGAGTAGCTAAGGAAGTGTACCGATCCATCGGCGAATGCGAAGTTCGCCCCGCCCGGATGCGGGCTCCAAAAGTGAAACATGCCGCACGGATCGTTGAAGCCCGTCGCAGGCATGAACGGATAGTTCCCCGGCCCACACGGCGACCCGACCGTGATCAGTTGCAAGTTTGGCTCGCGGACGCCGAGTACGATGTCCGCCGAACCCGTCAAGCGTTGGCCCGCTCCGGCATACCACCACCCGAATTGAAAGTCCGCACTCGGTGGCCGCTCGCCGATCAGGAGCGTATTGCTGGAACCGTCGGCGATGTCCGCGAAGTTGGTGTGCGACGCCTGAAAGAGCATCCCGTTGCGGGCGGTCACCGCATCGGTTCCCGCGACACCGAGATACGAAGTGAACGCGGCCAGCGTGTTGGTGCGCTGCGAGATCTGGGCCGTAGCGACTCGACCATCGCTCGGGCAAATAAACGCCGCGACGACGGTACTCATTCCCGGATGCGGCGGATTGCGGAACGGCAGAAACGAAATGCGGTACGCAGCCTGCGCCTGTTCGTAGATCGCCTGCTGTTCGAGGTAGGGAAGAATCGATAGCGACCATCCGGAGAGCGGTTGTTGGCGGAAGAGCGACAGCGGCCGATGGCCTTGCGGAAAGGTGCCGTTGGCGTCGTGATACTGGTGGAGAGCGAGGGCGATTTGTCGAACGTTGTTCTGGCACTTGGCCCTTGCGGCGGCTTCGCGAACCCGCTGCACTGCGGCGAGTGTGAGTCCGACCAGAATCGCGATCACCGCAATGACCACGAGCAATTCGATGAGCGTGAAGGCGCGGCGGTCAGGGCTTGGATGGCGCATTCGGCTTCCCTCCGGAAACACCCACACCCGTCAATTTGAGATGTACGGGGCGAAGCAGGCCGTTTTCCCTCAGGAAGAGTTCGCCCTCGAACTCGAAAGGGCCCAGTCGGCTTACCGTTAGGTCGCCGGTGACCTCGATTGTCCCGCCCGGTGGGATCGGGATTCGGCCCTGATCCCGGAAGGACAGGCAGACACCTGCGCCGCACCGATTGGGGTAGCCGACGATCTCGGCCAGGCGACCGGAGGGGTTGGTAAGGCGGACGGTCACCGGGTGTTCGCCAACGGTCTGGTCGCCCAGTTCCTGTTCGGCGTTCTCGACCACGAGCCCGCTTCCATCGTGCGATACCACGCCGGTATCGCCCTCCTTCAGCACCGGTTCGTTCCCGTGTGACGGAGCGCGTGAGCCCGAGTAGCCGGCCCAGGCGAGCATCCCGGCAGCGGCGAAGGCACAGATCAGCGAGGCGAATCGAAGCATGTTCCACCTGGGTTCAGATGGCCGCCGCCTGGCGGCGGCGAGCGAACCAGCGAAACAGGATGGCGAGAATCGCGAGAGATCCGGCCACAACGAGGAGCCACACGTATCGCGGGGTCTGCTTCTCTCGCAACATACCCGGAGGCTCTGGGAGGCCAAACGCCGACAGGGTGAATTCCGACTCATCCGCCTCCTCCCGTGTATACCTCATGGTAATCCGTTCAGTACTCCAACGCCCAGCGGAACCGGGCAGGTCCGACGTGATGACGATGCTGTTTTCCTTCGTCAGCGGTAACCCGCCAACTCCGGGCTCGTACTCGGACTTCTTGAGGGTCCGTTTAGTGATTCCTTTCAGCACCTGATTGTGTTCGTGTCCGGTAACCATCCAGTGGTTGGCCGGATCGAACGATACTAACCCATGGTGGGTCATGCCCTCGCGGTCCGCGTCGGGAAACTCGTACCGGACGATCACCCGCGGGCCTTCGGCCGTCTTTGCGTATTCGATCTGACGTGTGAGAAACTGTTCCCGGCCGAGTAAGTCCGGAAGCCATTGCATACCTCCGAGCCAGTAGGGGCTCATCACTCGAAGGACCGGGTCGGCGACCCCGCGGAGGTGAAAAACGTCCGGCAAAGGTACTTGGGAGAGATCGTAAAATGACACGAGTACCCACTCCTTCCCCGGCTGGCGTTGGAGCTGGAACGCATAGCGCGAGTTCACTCCGATGACCAGTTCCGATGCTGGTAAGGCACCCGCCACCGTATTATTCCATTGCAGATTGCAAGGGCCGCGCTGGCGGCAACGAGTCGTGATACGAGCGTACAACTCGCCAGCAGGTTGAATCGAATTGACGTTTTCTGATTCACACTGGTACTGGCGCAGCTCGCCGAGATACCATTCACTCTCGCGCCGAAGCGTATCGGACAGCTCTTGCCGTGTCGGTGCCTGCGCCCAGGCCGGGCCAGCCGGAAGGACAACGATCAGGAGCGCCAAATGCCACAAATGTATTCTCATCTTATTTTACACGTGAGGATGTTGATGAATGGTGGGATGGCGTGGACCGTTCCCACCTCGAATTCCTCGACATCTGAAACGACCCCTCACTGACACTCGCAGACAATGCCCACCGGGTAGGTCCAGGCCTTGCACGTGCAGGTCGTACACTGGTTGTTAACCTTGCAGAGGTTCGGGTACAGGCCACAGGGGACCGCAGCTTGAGTACACATCACATCGCAGGGCCGCGCGAAGTTGTTGAAGGGGCATCCCGGAGCGCCAGGAGGGCCGTTGAGGCCAGTATCGACACCGGGCTCGGGATCATCCGCCCTCGCCGTCCGGCCTGGAGCGGCGAGGAGGGCCAGGGCCAGAACGGCCACGGATACACCTCCAAACAGTCTCGACATGATCTGGTACATCGACTCACCCCTCCCTTCGTGGACAGTTCAGAACGCAGCCTGGGAACATCCCAGGTCACTCCACCACGCGACAGTAGACGCCGAAACGAAGCGTGCTCTGTCGCGGATGATCGGTCAACAACTCCACCTTCCGGCTCAGAGTGCCCGGAGCGGAGTTCGGTATGTTCATTCGAACTGACACCGCCCGAGTCTCCTGAGGCGGAATCGTGATCGGCAAGTCGGACGTGGCGATGCAACCACAGTCGGAAGTGCCGCCATAGACGCGCAGGGGCTCATCGGTCCAGTTGTGGACCTCGACACTCGATATGAGGGTGGTTGCAATTGGGCCTACGCCGAGATCGAGTTGTTCGGGCGAAACGGTGACCGAGTCGCCGCGGAGTCGTGCGAGTGCCACTTCCGGCGAGCCGAAGAACCACGCCCCTGCGGCAGTCGAAATGGCCAGCACAACGGCAACCGTTCCAACCAGTGTCGCGCGACCGGAGTTGGCCGAGGTCGCAGGTTGGTACATCGGTCTAGCCAACGCCAGCATCGCCAGTACCGCCGCGTCGATGCCGAAGGCCCACCACGGACTGGCCGCAACCACGCCGAGGCATCCGCACGAAGCAACCCCGGTGAATCCGAGATAGCCGCTCACACCGGCGAAGGTCAGGAACGTGCCAACCGCCGCAAACCAACTCGCTTTCGGGAACGAACCGCTGAGCAGCCATAGTCCGAGTACCAGTTCCCATTCGGCGACAGCGAGTTGAACCCATGGCTGAGCGAACAAGCCGACCGAGGGCATCGCGGAGATTCCGAGACCGTAGAACTTCAGCCCCGCCGCTGCGATGAGCAGCAGCGCGATGCCAATTCGAACGATAGCGGTGAGCCGGAGCATCTTGACCGCATCCCGAGAAGTCTGTGTGTTTCCAATTACGCCACTACTTACGTCCACACATTACCCGAAGTCTGGAAACGCGCCGGTGGCGACCCAGTGGTGACCCAGTGGCGACTCGAAATAAGTCCTTCTCTCGCAAATGGTTGCCGCACAAAATAAATCTCGCTTTTCGAGGGCCCGCTGCGGAAATCGCGTCACTCCGCTGGGGGAATGGCCTTTTTTCGCGGTCCTTTCTTGTGGGTCGGAGTCAGTTCCCAACCGAGCTCATTGCCTTGGCCGTTGCGGAAGAAGTACATGTTGGCGGCCTTCTGATTCGAGTTTAAGCCGAAAACCACATCGTGGATGCGGTCCTGAAGCGGCCGGTCGGAGTCGCCGGGCAGGTGCTTCACGGTGATGATCGGGGGCCAGTTGGCATTCTGGAACAACTGCAGGATGAATTCCTGGAGCGGAGACCGCACGTCGAACTTTTTGACGAGGACGGTGTCCAGCCACAGGGTGTGCGCGTCCGCAACCCATCGCGGACGCGGCGGGAGTTGCGGCGGGAACTTCGGCTTGGTTTTGGCGGTAGGCAATGGGAATCCCCCTTTGCGCGGGCTTTGCACACAAAGCCAATCGCAAAAAGGGGCGAAAAGAGGACACGGAATCCGGCTATTTTCCTCAGATTGTTCAAAATCGTTGAAGTTGGCTCCCGCAGTCCTGAGCTCAAACCCACCTCACGAGCACGCCGAGGTAGTTGTCCTTGTCCTTGAGGAGGCCTTCGTAGGCGTCGCCGAGTTGCTCGGGTTGGATCGTGTGCGTGACCAAACCGGCCAGACTCAGACGGCCTGCGGCGAGCGACCGCAGTAGCCACATCTGAGCCTTGTGAATGTCCCAGTTGCCGGCGAGTCGCGTGTGGGCCGGTTCGAAGAGCATGTTCCCGTGAGCTCCGCACACTTCGATGTACCGGCGATGCAGGTCGTCGTAGAAGTTCACGTCCTTCGCCTTCCCGCGCGGGCTGCCCACCACGATCACCTGCCCGGCGTCGCACGCCAAGGACATCGCAACCGGCACGGCATCGGGAACGCCGGTCGCATCGACGACCACTTCGGCTCCGCGTATTTCCAGGAAGTCCGCGAGTTGCTTCTTCACGTCGCCGGCGTTCGGGTCGATGGTGAAGTCCGCACCGGCGGCGAGGGCCGCGTCGCGGCGCATCTTTACGGCGTCGATGCCGACCACGGGCGAAGCACCGGCGGCAATCAGGCAGCGCAGCGCGAATTGCCCGATGATGCCGAGCCCGAGTACGGCGGCACTGCGGCCGAGCGTGAGTCCCGCTCGTATCGAAGCACCGAGGCCGTACCGCGAGATGCACGCGATCGACGCCTTCTCGAACGAGAGGTTGTCCGGCATCTTCCAAACGCGGCAGCGCTCGTGGCCCACGGTGAGGAGTTCCGCGGAGGCGTGGTTGCCGGGGAAGCTGACCCGGTCGCCTTCTTGGAAGCCGCCGGGGAAGTCCTTTCCGACTTTGAGCACGCGGCCGGCGGCCGAGTACCCGGAACGAAACGGGAACTTCCAATCCGGGAGGTTCGGGTCTTGGAGCCACTGATGCGTGCCGGTGTAGACGGCGAGTTCGGTGCCCGCACTCACGGCGGAGTACTCCGCCGCGATCAGAATCTGATTCGGGTTCGGGTCCGCGAGTTGCACCTCGCGGACGCCGGCTTTGAACGGTTCGGTGATGACGGCTTGACGTGCGATGACCATGGAATGCTCTCGACAATTCGCGGATGGGGATGAGGCGAATTGTAGTGTCGAATGCGCTCCGCGGCTTGAGCCTATCCGATCTCCACCAATCGAGCAGCCCGACCGACTGCTGCTCCGCGTGAGCCATCACTTCTATACGAGCGAAGCCGAGATCGAGACGCTCGCCGACGCGATGTGAAGCATCTTCAACGAGACTGTTTCTCGGTGACTCGCGAACCGGCCGGCTTGAGCACGGCCACGCGGTCCGCGTTCAGCTGAATGAAACGCTCCCATTGCGGCGGCACATCGCGATCCAGAAAGATCGCTTCGACGGGGCACTCCGGGATGCACGCTTCGCAGCCGATGCAGTCGTCCGGATCGACGTAGAGTTGCTCCTCATCGCCGTAGAAGCACTCCATCGGACACACGACGACGCAGTCAGTGTACTTGCAATTCACGCACGGTTGAGCGACGACGGCAATCATGAACGGCCTCCTCGGCGAGTCGGAATTGGGAACTCCGCCGAGAGTAAAGCAGGATGCGTGCCGTGTGAAAAAGAGCCTGAATTGAGACGTTTCGGGATCGAAGTGACGATGCGATTTGGACGGCTGACCAAATGCGAACGGTTCACGTCCAGTCGCTGCCGGTCCGTGCGATGCCGTGCTTCCGCATCTTGCCGTAAAGCGTGGTGGGGTTGAGGCCGAGGCGGTGAGCCGCACCACCGGGGCCATAGACTCGCCCGCCCGTCGCCTGAAGCGCATCGAGAATCCGCTGCCGTTCCTGGGCCGCCCAGGTCTTCGCGGTTTCGGCCGACGAGGTGCCCACCAGCCAGCCCGGATCGAAGGCCAGTTCTTCCGAGGTGCTGACGATCACCGCTCGCTCGATCAGGTTCTGCAATTCGCGAACGTTCCCCGGCCAATCGTGCAGCGTGAGCGACTTCAAAGTGTCCGGGCGGATGCGGGCGGCCTCATGGCCATGCTTCAAGGCAAACTGCCGGACGAAGTGCGAGGCCAGTTCGGGGATGTCCGAGCGGCGCTCGCGCAGTGGAGGAATCGTGATGGGGAAGACGTTTAACCGGTAGAAGAGATCGGCGCGGAATCGGCTCTGGATCACCTCCGTGGCGAGATCGCGATTCGTAGCCGCAACGATGCGAACGTCGATCGGAACCGCATCGCCGCTGCCAACCCGTTCGATGATGCGCTCCTGGAGAACGCGAAGGAACATCGCCTGAGCATCGGCGGGCATCTCGCCAATTTCATCCAGAAACAGCGTTCCACCTTCGGCCTGTTCGAATCGGCCGATGCGCCGCTTGAGGGCACCGGTGAACGCGCCGGCCTCGTGTCCGAACAGTTCGCTCGCGATCAATCCCGGTGCCAGCGCGGCACAACTCACCGGCACGAATTCCCGGCTTCGACGCGGGCTGTTCTCGTGAATCGAACGGGCGATGAGTTCCTTACCCGTGCCGGTTTCGCCGAGGATCAGCACCGTAGCTCCGGTCGGTGCGACCTGCGCGACCGCCCGACGAACCGCGTCCAGTCCGGCACTCGTTCCGAGCAGTGCGACTCCATCGGTCTTCGTACTCATGTCATTTCCACCATGGCCTTCACGACGCCTGCTTCGGGCTTCATCCAGCCGGGGAAGGCCTCGATCAGACCCTCGAACGGTGCGGTGTGCGTGATCCACGGCCGCGTGTCGATCATGCCGCCCTCGATGAGCCGCACGATCCGCGTGAACTCCGGCGCGAGCGCGTTGCGGCTCGCCAGGAAGGTCATCTCGCGGCGATGCATCAGCGGCTGCGTGAACGCCAACTGATCCTGTGTGATGCCAACCCAGACGAGGCGGCCCGTGAAGCCGACGAAGTTGTAGGCCGTCGACATGCTCTTGGAACTGCCGGTCGCATCCACGACCACGTTGCCGAGCCGTCCATGAGTCAGGTCCGTGAAGGCCTTCACGTCCTCATCGAAGCTCTTGGCGAGGATCGTTTCCTTCACGCCCATTCGTTCGCGAGCGAAGCGCAGCCGCTGCTCATTCAGGTCCATCACGATGACCCGCGAGCCGGAGATCTTCGCGAACTCGATCACCGACAGGCCAATCGGGCCGGCCCCGATCACGAGCACCGTTTCCTCGGGCTTCGGGCTGGCGCGGTTGATCGCGTGCAGGCCGATGCCAAGCGTTTCGACCAGTGCGAGTTGTTCGTAGGTGAGCTTCGCCGAGACGTGCAGTTTGCGGGCGGGGATGGTGAAGAGCGGGCACAGTCCGCCGTCGATGTGGACGCCGAGGGTTTTGTGGTTCTCGCAGCAGTTGGTGTGGCCTCGGGTGCAGGAGTAGCACGTCTGGCAGTTGATGTAGGGCTCGATGGCGGCGTGGTCGCCGACCTTCACGTGGCTCACGCCTTCGCCGATGGCGACGACTTCGACGCCGAGTTCGTGGCCGGGGATTCGCGGGTAGCTGAAGAAGGGCATCTTGCCGAGGAAGCCGGAGTAGTCGGTGCCGCAGATGCCGACGCGATGGATGCGCACGACCGCGTCGCCGGGGCCGGGGCTCGGCGGCTCGGGCACGTCGATGGTGCGGAACTGCTGGGGCTTCTCGAGTTGAATGGCTTTCATGGTGGCTCGCGCCGGTGGGGAGGTTCGGTACGGATCAGGATAGTGGCGGGGCCACGCGGTGGCGGGCGACGAGGGAAATGGATCTTGTGATTTGCGAAGATGGTCTTCCCGCTCGCCGACGGCTCGCTCGATGTCTAGGGACGCGGGACGCCCGGCACCCCGACCCGCCCTCAGTAACGCCTCCGTAACAACACTTCGCGGTTCGCGTCTTTCGGGTATCATCCGGAGTACGCGAACGTACTCGCCCGAACTTCTCCAACGGAGGTAAGTGATGTTGAACCGGAAACTGTTGTGGAGCCTGCCGGTGGCCGGGGCCGTGGCGGCTGGCTTCGGTGTGGACCGCTGGTTGGCGGCCGGCGCGGCCGAGGGCAAGCAAGATCTCAAACCCGCCGTCAGCCTGCCCATGACCCGCGTCGTGCTGTTCAACAGCGGCGTCGGTTACTTCAGCCGTTCCGGTGAAGTCGAGGGCGATGCCCGCGTCGATCTCGCCTTCCAAGAAACGGATATCAACGACTTGCTCAAGAGCATGGTGCTCGAAGACTTCAACGGCGGTCGCGTGGCGGCTGTGAGCTACGATTCGCGCGAACCGATCAGCCGCACGCTCTCCAGCTTCG
>JAYTGN010000101.1:0-16367 GCA_043733485.1 Gemmataceae bacterium | reverse complement strand
GAGATGCAACCCGCCGACTCACGTCGCCGGTTCGCCAAAATCCCGCGCGGTCAGTGGTCCCGTTCCTTAACTTGGTTGCGATTCCATTTGGGAATGAGCACGACGAGGTTCTGCGAACCGTTCGGCACGCACTGGCAACTCAGCCGGGATTCGGGCGTCAGGGCCGGTGCCTTGTCGAGTTCGTCTTCTTCATCCTCGGTCGCCTTCGAACACGACTCCGCGCCCTTCTGCACGTAAACGTGGCAGGTGGAACAGGCACAAACTCCGCCGCACGAATGGTTGATCGAGACTCCGGCCTCGGTCGCGATGTCCAGGATGCTCCCTTCGAGGCCGAGGTGCCCGAGCGGAAACGTGGCGGGATCGATGGCGACTTCGGTCTTCTCGCCCGATTCTTCGTCGATGAACGTAATGTGGAAGGGCCGGCTCGGGGGCGGTGCCGCGGACTTGGTGATGTAAGGGTTGACGCCGGCCATGACCGTATGCTTTCTTTTCGGAGCCTGAGTGTTCGTGCTACCGGAATTGTAGGCATCGGCCGAGGAAGAAACACCGCGCGATCAGCGCATGAAGAGGAAGTAGCCGACGAGCCCCGAGAGTACCGCGATCACCACGAGCAGAATCGGAGTCCAGTCGAAGGGCTTCTCCGCTTGCGGGTTGCGATCCCGTTGCGGCGACGTTCGGGGCTTCGCGGGCGAAGCCGGCAGCGGAGTGGGGTTGGCCGAATCGTAGCCGCTGGTTTCCGCCTGCGAATCGTGCGAGGCATTGGGCGTGGGTATTGTGACCTGCTGAGCCGCGTAACGGCCCGAAGTCGGCGTGGGGCGAGCGGGCGTCATCCGAGGCCGGTTCGCGGAGTTCCCCGAAGCCGACGGCGGCATCGCACCCAGATCGGCGCTCTCGTCGGGAACCGCCCTCGCACGCCCCGGCATCGCCATCGGAGCCGGTGCGACCACCAGATCGCGGAACTCCGGCACGCTGCCGATCGGCACGAACTGACCCGTCTTGGTCCGGCCTAAGAGAATCGTTGCTGCGTCGCCGAGCAAGTTGTCCTTGAGCGCTTTGCGAATCCCTTCGGTCGCACCCTTCACGGTATGCGTCTGCCCCGTTTCATCCTTGTAAACCATGTACCAGACATCGCTGCGGCCCGGCGGCGGAGCGGTGGACGAGGGCGTGGCGGAAGGCCGACTCTGGCCCGTGAGATCCTCGAGGAACTCCCGGCAACTCGAGGGCCGCTGGTTCGGCTCCGCGCTCATCGCACGCCGAATCGCCCAGTCCACGCGATCGGAAATCGCCCGGTTCAGCTCCTTCGGAGCCGGGAACTCGTTGCGAATCTTCTTCATCCAACAGTCGAGCGGGTTCGAATTCGCGAAGGGAATGACCCCGGTGATGAGCGCGTAGAGCGTGGCCCCGAGGCTGTAGACGTCGCCGCGAACGTCCACGGTCTTGGCGTTGCGAAATTGTTCGGGGGCCATGTAGTGAGGCGTGCCGAGTCCGCGGCCGGTCTTCGTGAGGTTCAGGTCGTTGTCGACCTCCTTCACGAGCCCCAAGTCGGTGAGTTTCGCGACGCCCTCGAGGTTCACCATCACGTTGTCGGGCTTCACATCGCGGTGAACGAGGCCTTGTTTGTGAGCCCGTTGGAGGCCTTCGCAGACCTGCGCGATCAGGCCGACGGCCTCGGCTTCCGGCACGGCCCCGGTGCGCTCGATGCGCTGGCCCATCGATTCGCCGTCCACGAATTCCATTACGAGAAACGGATGCGGCCCCGCGGCGCTGAACTCGATGGCGCGAACCACATTCGGATGGTCGAGCCCCTTGGCGGCGGCGAATTCGCGCTCGAAGCGTTGCAAGACGACGGGATTGCGTGCGGGCCCGGGCGAGACGACCTTGACCGCGACGATCTCGCCCGTGATGCGGCTCTTCGCCTTGTAGACCGTGCCCATCCCGCCCTCGGCGATCTTCGCCAGCACGTCGTAGTTGCCGAGCTGGGTCGGTTGATCGAGGATGTCCGGGCTCATGGACGCAGGTCTCGGATCGGGAGTCGCCCGGGGCAATCGGCAGGGTAGAGTGTCTTATAGTTCAAGTTCGGGTGGAAGGCGAGTGCCGAAGGCAAGAAGGAAGGGTGTGACTCCAGAAGTAGGCAGCGATGCGCCGGCTTCACCTCTCCCCGCAAAGCCGGGAGCGAGGTGTTGAACTCCGGTTCGTCTCCGTGCCTACTTCGACGCACAAACTTGTCTCGCAATTGCAACTGCCGCGAGGCACGCCGTTCGCTACAAAATGAGATTCACTTCCCCTCCGAGGAACGATCGATGGCGAAGAAGAAGGTAAAGACGGAGAGCGTCTTGTCGCGTGAAACCCGATTGCAGGCCGAGGCCAACGCAATCGCGGCCGCGAAGTTGGCCGTTGAGCAAGCAGCCGCCGAGAAGCTGCGACGTCAGACGCCGCCCCCCAAGGCGGAGCGGCCCAAGAAGGTGAAGCGACCGCGATTCGTTCGGGAGCAGGTCGAGAAACGGCCACCGATGAAGCAGACTGCATTGGTTGAACGAAGTACGAAAGCCGGCGCGAGAATGATGACGAAGAATGTGTCGGAACTTCCACCAGACGAACTCGCCTCCGGTGTGACGGCGAAGGGGCGAATTCGACCGTAAACGGCTCACGCTTCCGAACGACGCACCGGGATCACCGCGCGTTCCCCGTAAGCCGCGCGCAGGTTACCCGGCGTGAACGCCTCGGCTACGGGGCCGCTCGCGATGCGCCGCACATTCAGGAGCGTCACCCAATCGAAGTACTCGGCCACGGTTTGCAGATCGTGATGCACGACGAGTACGGTGCGACCGCGAGTCCGGAGTTCCCGCAGAATCTCGACGATGGCCCGTTCCGTGACGGCATCGACGCCCTGGAACGGTTCATCCATCAGGTAGACGGGTGCGTCCTGAACCAGCGCGCGGGCGAGAAACGTTCGCTGCTGTTGGCCGCCCGAGAGTTGGCTGATTTGTCGAGAAGCGTAGTCTGACATGCCCACGCGGCCCAGCGCTTCGAGTGAATCGGAGCGTTCTTTCGCGCCGGGCCGGCGGAACCACCCGAGCCGCCCATAAGTTCCCATCGTCACCACGTCGAGTACCGTCGTGGGAAAGTCCCAGTCCACGGAACCGCGTTGCGGCACGTAGGCCACTTGCCGCGCTCGCGGCGAGTAGGGCTTGCCCAAGACCAACACTTCACCCGCCACAGGCCGCACGAGCCCGAGTACGGCTTTGATGAGCGTCGTCTTCCCGGCCCCGTTGGGCCCGACTACGGCCATGAGTACGCCGCCGGGAACCACCAGATCGATGTCCCAAAGCACGGGCTTCTCGCGGTAGGCGACCGTGAGATCGTGAACCTCGATGGCGGGAATCACGACTTCAACGCCTCCACGATGACATTCACGTTGTGGCGAATCATACCGGGGTACGTGCCGCCGAGCGTGCCGGGTTCGCCGAGCGCGTCGGAGTATAGGGCGGAGTCGCCGCCGATGAGCTTCACCTCGTGTTTGTAGTCGCGGCGGCAGGTTTCGAGAACGGAGCGAAGGCCGTCGGGCGGCGTCGAGGTTTCGGTGAACATGGCCGGGATGCGATTCTTGCCCAGGTAGTTCGCGAGGCTCTGCCGGTCCGCGATGCCGGTCTCGCTCGCGGTACTCACGCCTTGAAGTCCGCGAACCTCGTAGCCGTACGCACGGCCGAAGTAGCCGAAGGCATCGTGCGAAGTCACGAGGACGCGCTTGCCGGTGGGCACCGTGAGGAGCTTCACGCGAATCTCGGCATCCAACGCTTCGAGTTCCTGCAAATACTTCTCGGCGTTCTTCCGATACTGCTCAGCTCCAGTTGGGTCGAGGTTCGAGAGTTCCTCGCGCACGCAGTCCACGCACTTCATCCAGAGTTTCACATCGAACCAGACGTGGGGATCGTGCTGCGCTTCGGAGCCGGGCTCGGCCTCGCGAAGCAAGTTGTGGGGAATTCCCCGCGTGACCGCGAAGCCTCGCATTCGGTTGCTCGACTTCTCGAATGTGTCCGTCATTTTGCCTTCGAGGTGCAGCCCGCTGAAGAACACGAGATGGGCCGACTCGAGCTTTTGAATGTCGCTGGGTGCGGGTTGATAGCGGTGCGGATCGACTCCGGCCCCCATGATGGTCTGAACGCTCACGCGGTCGCCACCCACGCGTTGAACGAGGTCCGCGACGATGGTCGTGGTACACGTCACTCGCACGGGCAGTCCGTCGAATGCGGGCGGGCCACCGTTCGAACAGCCGACGAGTCCTAGGGACGCGAGCAAGCAGAGTGCCGGGAGTTGAAGCGATCGAACGAGCATGGCCGACTCACTAGGTGAGGCTAATGTCTACAGTTAGCTTAGACGAAAGTCGCGGGCATGTCCAGATGATCGCCGATTCGCGAAGCCGCGAGCGGCTCGGGGTCTTAGATTGACTCGATGAACATTCTGGTGATTGGTAAAGGCGGCCGCGAACACGCGCTGATCTGGAAGTTGAAGCAGTCGCCTCGGGCGGGCCGCATTTTTTGCGCGCCGGGGAATGCGGGGACCGCCGCCGACGGAGCCACGAGCGTCGCTATCGATCACACGGAGACCGACAAACTGGCGCGGTTCTGCATCAAGGAAGGAATCGGCCTGGTGATCATCGGGCCGGAAGACCCGCTCGCCGCAGGGCTCGCGGACTACCTTCGCGGTCGCGGCCTCAAGGTGTTCGGCCCCTCCAAGGACGCCGCCCGAATCGAAGGCAGCAAGGTCTTCTCCAAGGAATTGATGCGGCACGCGGATGTGCCCACCGCGGACTTCCAAATCTTCGACCACCCCGAGCCGGCACGCACCTACGTGATGAGTCGCGACTATCCTGTGGTCGTGAAGGCCGACGGCCTCGCGGGTGGGAAAGGCGTGATCGTCTGTAAGGACAACGCCGAGGCTCGCAAGGCCGTGGATCGGATCATGGCGAAGGAAGAGTTCGGCGCGAAGGCGGGCCGGCGAATCGTCGTCGAGAAGAAGCTCGAAGGCGAGGAGCTTTCGGTTCTCGCGCTGGTCAGTGGCCGCACCATTCTCACGCTGCCGGCGTGTCAGGATCACAAGGCCGCGTTCGACGGCGACCTCGGACCAAACACCGGCGGCATGGGAACGTACTGCCCCGCTCCCATCGGCACGACGAAGCTCATCGGAGACTTGGAAGAATCCGTGTTCGTGCCGATCGTCCACGCCATGAAGCGCGGCCGCTATCCATTCCAGGGCGTCCTCTACGCCGGGATCATGCTGACGAATCAGGGCCTGCGCGTCCTCGAATTCAACGCCCGGTTCGGCGACCCGGAAACGCAACCGCTGCTCATGCGGCTTCGCACCGACTTGCTCGACCTGCTCGAAGCCGTGGCCGACGAACGGCTCCACGAGTTCGAGGACCGCATGGAGTGGGACCCGCGACCGGCCGTGTGCGTCGTGCTCTGTTCCGGCGGCTACCCCGGCAAGTTCGACACCGGCAAGGTCATCGCGGGAATCGAGGCCGCCGACGCACTTCCCGATGTGAAGGTGTTCCACGCCGGCACGAAGCTCGATCCGATCGGCCGCGTGGCCACCGATGGCGGCCGCGTACTCGGCGTCACGGCTCTGGGCTTCGACCTGGCCGCGGCAAAGGCTCAAGCGTACAAGGCCGTGAAGCTCATCAGCTTCCCCGGCATGCACTACCGCACGGACATTGCGGACAAGGCACTCAAGCTTCAAGTCGGGAACTCCGACTCGTGATGAATCCCATGAAAATCACTCGCCTCACCACCGATCACCTTCGCGTGCCGCAGACGGCACCGGGCCGCATTCCGCTTTCCGGACCGAAGCCTGCGCCGGTCGAGCCAATCGACCTGATTCTCGTTCACGTCGAAACCGATGCGGGGCTCGTCGGGCTCGGCTTCACGTACCTGCAAGGGCCGGGTGCGAATGCGGTTCGCGGGCTCATTGACAACGAGTTGTCACTGCTCGCGATCGGCGAGGACCCGCGCGATGCCGAGCCGCTGTTCGCGAAGGCCGAGGCGCGCTTTCGCCACGCGGGTTTCACCGGCCTCGCGGCTCGCGCTTACTCCGCCATCGACATTGCCTTGTGGGACATCAAGGCCAAGGCGGCGGGGGTGCCGCTCTTCAAGCTCCTCGGCAACGCGAAACCATCCGCACCGTTCTTCGCCTCGGACATCGCGACCCTGGGTCGAACCGCGGCCGAAGTGGTGAAGCTAGCGAAGCCGCTGGTGAAACAGGGTGCGATGGGCGTTCGCGTCGAGGTCGGCTCCGGCGACGTGCGGGCCGACGCCGACCGCGTTCGCGAAATCTCGGACGGCCTCGGCGAAGAGGCCTCGGTGAGCGTCGCGGCCAACGGTCGCTTCGACCTCGGCACCGCGGAAGCGCTCACGCACTTCTTCGAAGACATCGGCATCGACTGGTTCGAAGACCCGATCCCGAGCGCGGACGAAATCGGCTATGCGAAGCTGGCGAGCCTCGCCGAGATTCCACTCGCGATCGGTTCGTCGTTCGATACACGGGAGCGATTCTTTCGGACGATTCGCAGCGGCGTGGTTCGCACGATTCGGCCCGACGTCTGCCGGCTCGGCGGCATCACGCCGTTCTTGAAGATTGCGGCAGTAGCCGAGGCGTTTCAGGTGTCGGTGTCGCCGGTACGCTTGCCCGAAGTCGGCGTGCATCTCGCCTGCGGCCTCGCGGCCGTTCCTCACGTCGATTGCGTTTCGTGGTTCGCGGAACTGTTCACCGGTGGCCCGATGATCGAAGGCGGCAAGCTCGTACCGAGCAGCGAACCGGGACACGGGCTGAAGTTGCTTTCGGCGAGATAGCGTCTCAGCCCCAGTCGGGAATCGGGCGTTCCTCCCACTCTTGCAGCAACCGCTCCCACCTGGCTCGGAGCTTCTCGTTGGCCGCCGGGATCGCCTTGAATCGGCGTTCGGCGTACTTCATCCACCATTCCACGAACATCAGTGGGACACCGGCCCCGAGCGTCAACGGCAGATCCTCCAAATGGCACCACCCACCGAGTTGCCCGACCAGAGCCACGGCCGCCGCACTGATGAGGAGGAAAATGACGAGCAGGGACGCCCACCGCTGGCGGTTGATGGCGCGGCGGAACCGGTCCAGATCGGCCCGACCGCGCAGCACCCGCGTGCTGGCCCGCATCCAGGTCAGGTCCGACGCGGCGGCCACCACAATCGCGAAGGCCACAATCAAGAGCCCGCTCGCCACCAGCGTCAATGACGGAATTGCCATTCGTCATGGCCCCTTTAGCGCCGCTCGAATATCACACACATCATCCTCATTTCAGGAGTACGCAATGGCAAGTCCCGAGAAGCGCGTTCAAGAACTTCACCTCACGCTGCCGCCCGCGCCGAAACCGGTCGCTGTGTACAAGACGGCCGTCAAGGTCGGCAACATGCTCTACGTCTCGGGACACGGGCCGCTCAAAGCGGATAAGTCCCTCATCCTCGGCCGCGTCGGGCAGGACATGACGCTCGACCAAGGCAAGGACGCGGCTCGGCAGGTCGGGCTCGCGGTACTCTCCACGATCCGCGATGTGCTCGGCTCGCTCGATAAGGTGAAACGGATTGTCAAGACGCTCGGATGGGTGAACTGCACGACCGAGTTCACGGATCAACCGAAGGTCATCAACGGGTTCTCGGAACTGATGAAGGACGTGTTCGGCGACGAAGCGGGGATCGGGGCTCGCAGCGCGGTCTCGGCCCACACGCTTCCCGGTGGGATCGCAGTCGAGGTCGAGTGCATCTTCGAAGTGGAGTAAACGAAAAAAGCCCACCCATGGCCATGGGTGGGCTTCGGTTCTCAGATCAATCTCAACACGGCGTCCGCCGTGTCTTCCTCGGTCGCGAAGCCGGCCCCGACGAAGCGGGCGAACCGCTCGATGCGGGGCGTCGCTTCCCCGACAAGTACGAACTTCAACTTCGGGCGAGTCAGGCGGAGCTTCGCACAGGTGAGGAAGCCGCTTTCGCCGCACGATTCGATCGGCAGCACCACGGCTGCAGTCCGGTGTCGGATGGCGAGCGCGTGCAAGTCGGCCGGGCAGTCGGCTTCGCAGACATCGAGCCCCAACAGATATAGATATTCCGCGGCACGTGCGGCGAACCCCGGCCTGCCCGCGATTACGATGCGTGGAGCAGCCTTCTGCTTCGCATCCTTCTCGCGGAGCAATCCGCATCCGCCGCTGTGGTTCGTTCGGTTCCCGTTCACGATCGTCCCCCTTCCGGCCATTCCTGGCCCATTCTCGACACGCCTTCTGCCAAGATGTTCGCACCGAGGTGGTCGAACTTGCGCCCGCGGCGCGAGAATCCGTGCAGAATGAAGATTGCTGAAATCTTTGAGATCCTCTCAAGGAAACGGAAGTCCCGCAGAATCGCGAACTTCGGTTGATCAGACGCCCGAGGTAGGTGCTTCTCACGGGAGAGGCGGCCGGGCATCGCGAGGGGTTAAGATAGAGTGTATTCGGGGCGTTGTCGAGGTCGGAAGCCTTCCAAATTCGGCCCACTTCCCATCCTCACTTTCTACACTGACATAACCCGTACACTCCACCGACTTTCCCACGCTTCCACCCGAGGGCTCTAAAATGGCTAAGGCTCGCATTTCCATCGGCACCTGGGCATACCTCTTCAACCAGGAACAGCCGACCAACGACTTTCACGTCATTTTGCACAAGCTGCAAGACCTGGGTTACGACGGTGTGGAACTGGGCAGTTTCGGCCCGCATCCGAGCCCCGCGTCGCACCCGACGAAGGCGAGCCGTCAGAAGCTCAAGAAGGAAATCGCCGACCACGGCCTCGCGCTCTCGGGCATCGCCGTCGACCTCTGGGCGTTCAAGACGCCCGGCACTTCAATTATGGACGAGACGCCCGCCGCTTATCTCACCGCGTTCCTCGGTTGGTGCGTCTTCGCCTCGGAACTCGACGCCAAGACTATCCGCGTCGACACCGTGATCGGACCGAAGTTCTTCGAGGAAGATGTCGAGGGCAAGAAGATCGGTGCCGAGAAGGGCATGGATCGTCTCGCGAGCGTGTGGGACAAGTGCAGCAAGATCGCGGCGGACTACGGCCTGAACGTGTGCTGGGAGTTCGAGCCCGGCTTCGCCTTCAACAAGACTTCGGAAATCCTGAAGCTCGTCGATGGCGTGCGCGCGAAAGGAAACCCCAACTTCGGCGTGCTCTACGACACTTGCCACGCTCACATGGTGGCGACGGTCGGAGCCAACCACACCGGCACGAAGGAGATCCTGCCCGGCGGCGAACTCGAACTCCTCGAGAAGCTGAAGGGGAAGATCACGCACATTCACCTGATCGACTCCGACGGCAGCCTCAACGAGCACAACACCTCGACGCACAACCCGTTCGGCACCGGCAAGCTCGACTTCGACAAGCTCGTGCCCGCTCTGCAAAACTGCGGCGTGCCGCACGACTGGTGGACGGTGGATCTCTGCTTCTGGCCGCAGGCCTGGGAAGTGACGGCGCAGAGCAAGAAGTATCTGGACAAGCTGCGCGAGAAATACGCCGTAGCGTGACCATCATGAAACGGGATTCGCTGTTCTTCGAGCTTTTTCGGGACTTGCCGCGAGGCTTCTTTGAAGTCATCGGTCGTGGCGACATCGACCCGCGGCAGTACGAATTGAAGGCGATCGAATTCAAGGAGACGGCCGTTCGCCTCGACGGAGTCTTTCAACCGATCTCTCGCGAGACCGGACCTGCGTACATCTGGTAGTTCCGCGCGTGAGGTCGTCCCGGATGTCGGTGGAGTTTCGGAAGCGCGTGGTACAATTCATTCAGACGGTGATCCTCTATCAGTTTCCAAAGCTGTCCCGCGAGGAGATCGAGAAAATGCTACAAGTCACCGATGTGCGCGAGACTCGCGTCTTTCAGGAGGCACTGGAAGAGGGCCGTGAAGCCGGTCGAGGACTTGGCCGGGAAGAAGGCCGGGAAGAGGCGCGGCAGGACATGGCGCGACGCCTCCTTCAGTTGGGCCACACACTCGCGGAGGTTGCCGACGTCACGGGGCTCTCCCAATCGAAACTCCGGTCGCTGAAGAAGCGGCCTCGCAACTCCTGAGGGGATCGCGATGATCCTTCGCGTCAATTACAAACCGCTGGCGAAGTCGTTTGCTGAGGTCGTTCGCGACCTCGGCGACATTCCTTTGAAACGGATACGGGCGTACCCACCGCCGGGCACCGCGACCGCTGCCGATCTCGATAGACCGGACAACAAGCTATGCGAACTCATCGATGGAGTCCTGGTGGAGAAGCCCGTGGGCGCACGCGAATCAGTTCTCGGAGCCTACATCAACGGTCTCATGTGGAGTTTCATCAAGGAAGACGACCTTGGCGTGATCCTCGGGGCAGACGGACTCTTCTGGGTCGATGCGGAACAGCTTCGCGCACCGGACGTGACGTTTTTTCCGTGGTCGGCTTTTCCGGATGAAGAACTTCCCGAGGAAACCTGGTGGAGCGTCGCTCCGGGGCTCTGCGTCGAGGTGTTGAGCCCCTCGAATACGGAACGCGAGATCGAGCGCAAGCTGCGCGAGTTGTTCGGTGCCGGTTGCCAACTGGCATGGATCGTCGATCCGGAAACGAGGACCGCAAAGGTGCATACTTCCGCCAAACGATTTAAGCTACTCGACATTCGCGGCACTCTGGATGGCGGCAAGGTGCTGCCTGGGTTCAAGCTTCCACTTGCCGAGCTATTCGCGGCCACGAAGCGCCGAAAGAAGAAGTAATGCCAGCCAACGCCGTCGCCGCGTACCACGATTTGCTCGCGGCCGACGCCACGCTCTCTGCCGATTCGCAAGCCGCACTCGATCGCGGTCAGGAAGCGCGCAGCCTCGTTTACGGCAACCGGCCCGTCTGCTCCGTACTTCGCCCGAGGTTCCTCACGCCTGCCCAGTATCGGTTGCTCCACGACCGCGTGAAGGTGCTGCTCCCCGCGTTCCAGACCGTGTACGATCGCGCCTTCGCCGATGCCGGCTTCCGACGGCAGTTCCGACTCCTCGATTGGGAAGAAACGCTCCTCGCCTACGAGCCCGGCTACCGCGACGCCAGCCCGACCAGCCGCTTCGATGCCTTCTTCGCTTCGGATCACGAACTCTACTTCACCGAGTTCAACGCCGAGACGCCCGCCGGGGCCGGGTACTCCGATTCGCTCGGCCGGCTCTTCTACGGCCTGCCCGTCTTCCAAGAATTCGAACGCAAATATCAGGTGTGGCCGGTGCTCGATCGGCCCGGTGTTCTGCACGCCCTCATGGACGCGTTCAAACAGTGGCGCGGGAACACCTCCGAGCCGCCGCGAGTCGCGATCCTCGACTGGCGCGAAGTGCCGACCTTCGCCGAGTTCGTCCTCTTTTACGACTACTTCAAGGCGATGGGTGTCGAGGCCCGCATCGTCGATCCGCGCGACGTCGAGTATCGCGATGGAAAGCTCCGCGTCGGCGAGTTCCACATCACGCTGATCTACAAGCGAGTCTTTACCGATGAACTGATCGGCCGCGGAGGCATGGAGCATCCTGTGGTGCAGGCCGTCCGCGATCGGGCCGTCTGCATGGTGAATTCGTTCCGCGGCAAGGTGCTCGGCAAGAAGGCCTCCGTTGCGGTGCTCAGCGACGAACGCAACGCCGGGCTCTTCACAGCGGAGCAGCGGCAGGCGATTGCCGAGCACATCCCGTGGACGCGATTGCTGGAGGATCGCCGCACGGTCGTGGACGGAGTCGAGGTCGAACTCGTGCCGTTCGTGATGTCGAACAAGGATCGCCTCGTGCTGAGGCCGAACGATTCGCACGGAGCCGAGGGAACGGTCGCGGGCTGGACCGTGGAACAGGGCGCGTGGGAAGCCGCGGCGACGAAGGCACTCTCGGAGCCATATGTGGTTCAAGAGAAGGTGGGCCTGCCAGCCGAGCCGTACCCGAGCTTCACCGATGGGCAGTTGCAGGTTCGCGACTGGCTCGTGGAGACGAGCCCGTTCGTGGCCTTCGGCGACTTCATGCACGGCTGCCTCACGCGGATCTCGGCGGAGATTCCCGTGAACGTCGCCGCCGGCGGCTCGATCATTCCTACATTTGTCGTCGAGCCACGCTAGCTTTTGCCGCTTGCGGCTTCGCGATGGGACAGAACATGATCCGCACCTTCGAGCGAGACGGGATTCGCTTTCAATATCCCGCGAACTGGACGTTGGAATCGGAGGAGGTCGCCGATGGCGGCTGGTCCGTCACGCTGCAAAGCCCCGAGACGGCCTTCATGCTGTTGTCGGTTCGCCCCGATGCGGACAACGCGGCGGAACTCGCGGACCAGACGCTCGACGCGCTCAAGGCCGAGTACAAGGAACTGGACGAGGTCAACGCCGTCGGCTCGTTCGCAGGTCAACTCGCCATCGGCCACGACATCGACTTCCTCACGCTCGATACGTCCGTGACGTGCTGGACGCGCTGCGTGCAGACGCTCGCGGGGCCGTTACTCGCGATGTGCCAGGTGACCGAGTTCGAACGCGAACGGAACGAACCGGTGCTGCGGGCCGTCTGTGCCTCGATGACGATTGAGGAAGAGGGTTGAACGCAAACGCGGCGTGGGGAGCTTCGCTTGAATACACTTCCCATATGAGTACTCTCGGTTTCCTTCGCGTTGCCGCCGGCCGTCCCGAATTACTGGTCGCGGATGTCGCGTACAACACCGACCGCACACTCGACCTGCTCGCCAAGGCCGAAGAGCAGGGCGCGGACCTCGTCGTGTTCCCCGAGATGGGCCTCACCGGCTACACCTGCTACGACCTCTTCCACACGCTGCCGCTGCAGCGCGCCGCCGAGGCCGCACTACTCCGCTTGCTCGAACAGAAAGCTTACCGCGGCGTCTTCATCGTCGGGTTGCCGCTTGCGGTGGATGGCCAACTCTTCAATGCGGCTGCGGTCGTTCATGCCGGCAAGTTGCTCGGTGTCGTGCCCAAGACGTACCTGCCAAACTACAAGGAATTTTACGACGCCCGCTATTACAGCCCGGCCCAGAACTCCGTCTCCAAGGAAGTGACAATCGCGGGGCAGATGGCTCCCTTCGGAACCGATTTGTTGTTCAAGTGCGTCAACGTGCCGGACTTCGTTTTGGGCGTCGAGATTTGCGAAGACCTGTGGCCGCCGGTGCCGCCGAGTTCGCTTCAGGCGCTCGCCGGAGCCACCGTGCTCGCCAACCTCTCGGCCAGCAACGAAGTGATCGGGAAGTCCGGCTATCGCAAGCAACTGGTCGCCTGCCAGAGCGGCCGGTGCATCGCGGGCTACGTCTATGCTTCCGCCGGAGTCGGTGAATCGACGACCGACCTCGTCTTCGGCGGGCACTGCCTCATTGCCGAGAACGGCACGATCCTCGCGGAGTCGGCCCGCTTCCAACGCGAGTGCGAACTCTTAACGACGGACCTCGACCTGGATCGCCTGCGGCACGACCGCATTCAGACGAACACGTTCAACGACAACCGCCGCGACCACCTGAACGGCCGAGCGTTTCGCCGAGTGAACTTCGAACTCGAGTCCGCGGCCCCGACATCTCTGCTCCGCCACGTCGACGCTCACCCGTTCGTGCCGCAAGACCCGCTCATGCTGAAAGAGCACTGCGACGAAATCTTCCATGCGCAGGTCGCGGGGCTCGCCAAACGCCTCGGCCACATCGGCAACCACCGCGTCTCCATCGGCGTCTCCGGCGGGCTCGATTCCACACTCGCTCTGCTCGTGACCTGCAAAACGATGGACGCCCTCGGCACGCCTCGCGATCGCATCGACGCCATCACCATGCCCGGCTTCGGCACCACGACTCGCACCAAAACCAATGCCCACGCTTTGATGAAAGCCCTGGGGGTGAGCATTCGGGAAGTGGACATTCGCGAGTTGTGCTTCGACCAAATGAAGGCTCTCGGCCACTCGCCGTTCGGCATAGCGCTCCAAAAGGAGACGGTCGAATCGCTCGGCGAGAAGTTGCTGCACTTGCCGCCCGAGCGCCGCAACGATCTCGTCTTCGAGAACGTGCAGGCTCGCGTTCGCACCAGCCTCTTGATGAACGCCGGGTTCGTGATCGGCACCGGCGACCTCTCCGAACTCGCGCTCGGCTGGTGTACCTACAACGCCGACCACATGAGCATGTACAACCCGAACGTAAGCATCCCGAAGACGCTGGTGAAGTTCCTCGTCCGGTGGGCGGCGGAGAACGAATTCGGCGACGACACCCGCGGTACGCTTCTCGATGTGGTGGCGACCGAAATTTCGCCAGAACTCCTGCCCGTGGCCGCCGACGGTAAGGCCGTGCAAATGACGGAGAGCACGGTCGGGCCCTACGAACTCGTGGACTTCTTCCTGTACCACTTCCTCCGTTGGGGGGCCGAGCCAGAGAAGATTCTGTTCCTGGCCAGCCACGCGAAGTTCGACCGCGACTATTCGCCGGACGAAGTGCGGGACTGGTTGCGGGTCTTCCTCAAGCGATTCTTTGCGAGCCAGTTCAAGCGCAGCTGCCTGCCCGACGGCCCGAAGGTGGGCTCGGTGAGCCTCTCGCCTCGCGGCGACTGGCGCATGCCCAGCGATGCTTCGGTCCGCGTCTGGCTGGACGCACTTCAGTGAGTTTCGTGTTGCGGTTGCCGCTTTCGCGGTTCACTCATTAGCATGAGCGCAGCGAACGAACGCCATCCATCAGAGAATCCACGATGACCGCCGCTTCCCGCTTCGATCTCTCCGTACTCGAAACTGCCCAGAAGGTTCCCGGCAAGCCGCGCCACAAGACCCGCGAGGTGCAGGTCGCGAACCTCACCTTCGGCGGCTCGAACCCGATCTGGGTTCAAAGCATGACCACGACCGACACGTTCGATGTCGATGCGACGGTGAAGCAGATTCTCGCCCTCGAAGAAGCGGGTTGCGAAGTGATTCGCGTGACGGTGCCGAAGCCGGAGGACGCCGGGGCACTGAGCGAAATCAAGAAGCGCATCGGCATCCCGCTCATCTGCGACATTCACTTCGACTACAAGATGGCCCTCGCAGCGCTCGATCACCCCGTCGACAAGATTCGCATCAACCCGGGGAACATCGGTAGTCACGACCGCTTTCGGCAAGTCATCCGCAAGGCGAAGGACAAGGGCCTGCCGATGCGGATCGGCGTGAATGCGGGCAGCCTGGAGCGCGAACTCGTCGAGAAGTACGGCTTCCCGTGCCCGCCGGCCATCGTCGAAAGTGCCCTCCGCTACATCGAGATCGCCGAGAGCGAAGGCTACCACCAGATGATCGTCTCGCTGAAATCGAGCGACGTGCTGGTGGCGACGGAAGCGTACCGGCTCTATGCGAAGCTCGCGGACTACCCGACGCACATCGGCATCACGGAAGCCGGGAAGCCGCCGTACGCCGTTACGAAGTCTGCCGCCGGGCTGTCGCCGATTCTGCTCGACGGCATCGGCGACACGATTCGCATCTCGCTGCTCGGCGACCCGGTTCCCGAGATTGCGGCAGCCTACGACATCTTGCAAGCGACGCAGCGCCGCGTCCGCCGGCCGGAGATCATCGCCTGCCCCACCTGCGGCCGCCTCGCCATCGACCTCGAGAAGATCATCGCGGAACTCGAAGTGCGACTCGCCGGCAAGCGCCTCCCCGTGAAGATCAGCGTGCTCGGCTGCGTGGTCAACGGCCCCGGCGAGGCGAAGGAAGCGGACATCGGCATCGCGGCCGGAAACGGCCAGGGCATGATCTTCCGCAATGGCGAGATGGTCCGCCGCGTGCCCGAGGCCGAGATTGTGGACGCGCTGATGGTGGAACTCGCGGACTGGGAGAAGGAGAACGCGCATCGGATTCCCGTGTCGAAGGAATCGGAAGGCCTGGGCCGGCGGAAACTGCCGATGATCGCGGTGTGAATAGGGTAAAATTCAAAGGGAGTCTGGACAATGGCGAGACCTAAATTTAGCGTGCAGCATTTCGTAGCGTGCCTGAATGTTGCCTGGGAAGGGTCAGCAGGACCACATACACCCCGGACACTGGAAAGTGTGTGCTATCGATTTGGCGTCTCAGCCGACGCGGAATTGCCCTTCACATTCGAGGAATTCTGGCTTTATGCACGACTCTTTCGGACAAACGAAGTTGAGGGGCACCGTGAGTTTTCAATCAGGGTAGTATGGTTGGATGCTCCAAAGGGGCCTCAATCGGTGGCGAAGCAACCTTTTGGTAAGGTCCGATTCTCAAATCCTAACCCAGTGATAGGGGTGGGATGGGTTATCAGGCCGCTTAGGACCGTCGATTCATCAAGTGTCGGAATTACTGTGGGATGACCCGATAGTTCCATTTGGGGATTTTCTGATCGAACACGGTCATCATCGTTTCCT
>JAYTGN010000100.1:0-2285 GCA_043733485.1 Gemmataceae bacterium | reverse complement strand
GCGCATCACGTCCACCGCGAAGGGGGCCATCACGTCCGTGCAAGCCGTGTACGTGCCGGCCGACGATCCCACCGACCCCGCGCCCGCCAACACGTTCCAGCACCTGGATGCGTTCATCTATCTGGAGCGTTCGATCTCGGAGAAGGGCATTTATCCCGCCATCGATCCACTGGCTTCGAACAGTCGGTTGCTCGATCCGCAGTACGTCGGCGAACGGCACTTCACCGTGGCCGACCGCGTCAAACGGATCCTCCAGCGCTACCGCGAACTGCAGGACATCATCGCCATCCTCGGCGTCGAGGAACTGAGCGAAGACGACAAGGCGGTGGTCGGCCGGGCGCGGCGCATCGAGCGATTCTTGAGCCAGCCGTTCTTCGTGGCCGAGCCGTTCACCGGGAAGAAGGGCGAGTTCACGAAGCTCGAAGACACGATCCGCAGCTTCGAGGAAATCTGCGACGGCAAGTGGGACCACCTGCCGGAAGGTGCGTTCATGTACGTCGGCGGCATCGACCAGGCCGTGGCCCAGGCCGAGAAGATGGCCAGCGCGAAGTAGAGGCGAGCCGACGTCCGTCAGGACGCGGGTTTTTCGCGATACCATTTACCCCGGCCCTTACGGGCCTGGGCTCGCCAGGATCAATCATGGCCAATTCACCCGTGACCGAGCCGACCTTGCAAAGTGCCGTCGAACATACCCTGATGCCGAGCGAAGTAACCGAGGCCGCGGACCACCTCAAGGGGAAGGTGCGCTGCGTGGTCGTGACGCCCGAGAAGGCCGTACTCGACGCGATTGCCGAGATGGTGATCCTGCCGATGTTCGATGGCGAACTGGGCGTGCTGCCGGGCATGGCCCCGCTCATCGGCCGCCTCGGTGCCGGCGAACTCCGCCTCAAGACCGGTACGAACGCGACCCGCTACTTCATCGAGCCCGGCTTCGTGCAGGTTCGCGACAACGTCATCTCCGTACTCACGGCGAAGGCTCAGAAGGCGGAAGAAGTGACGTCATCAGTGGCCGAGAAGGCGGCGGCCGAAGCGGAAGCGCTTCCCTTCACGAATGCCGCCGAGCGCGCGAACAAGACGAAGGCCCGCGATCGCGCTCAAGGCTTGAAGAAGGTTGCCGCGAAGAACTCCGGAGCCTCGACGACGGCGCATTGATGCGTTCGCAACCCTTTCAACGTAGACCCCGCGTTTTACCAAATGCCGAACGCCTGCGGTTCGGTGTCGCCTCCGCGAGCCTATTCGGGTAAGCTTCCCCCTCAGTCGCGAGTCATCGGACGACTCGCTCTTCCTCCCGGATGGCCGGGCTCACTCGGACCGGTCATCAACATGTCCATTGCTCCGGCCGTCGCACCCGCCGCGATCGTGGGGTTTCTGTCTGCGTGGTTTCGCGCCACCCGGATCGGGCTCTCGCTCTCGCCGCTCATCGCGGTTCACCTCGCCCTGATCGCGATTCCGTTTCTCGAGTGGTCGTGGTGGTACCTGCTGGCAATTTTCGTTCTCACGCGGGTCGCCGGGCTGGGCGTGAGCATCGGGTTGCACCGCTACTGCTCGCACCGGGCGTTCAAGACTTCTCGCGTCGTGCACTTCCTCCTCGCTGCCGCGGGGTGCGTCGCGCTGCAAAAGGGGCCGCTCTGGTGGTCCGTCCACCATCGGTTGCACCATCGCCATTCGGATGAACCGGGCGATCCGCACTCGCCGGTGGTAGACGGTTTCCTCTACGGGCACGTGGGCTGGCTCTTCGCCAACGACCTCATGCATCCAGATGAAAGCGTGGTTCACGACTTGAAGAAGTACCCGGAACTGGTCTGGCTCGACCGGTTCTGGATGGTGCCCGGGCTCCTGATCGCCGGTGCCTGCTTCGCGATCGGCGGCTGGGGCTTGCTCGTGTACGGCTACTGCCTGAGCGTGGCAGCCATCTTCCAAATCACGTTCGCCGTGAACTCGGTGGGCCACCTCTTCGGGCCGCAGCGGTTCCAGACGGGCGACGGAAGCCGCAACAACTTCGTGCTGGGACTCTTGGCAATGGGCGATGGCTGGCACAACAACCACCACCGCGCCCCGAGTTCGGCGCGGCACGGCTTCGCCTGGTACGAGTACGACATGAGCTACATGGTGATCCGCACGATGGCTCTGGTCGGGCTCGTGTGGGATGTGAAGCTACCGCCGCCGGGTGTGATGGCGGGGAAGGATCAACCGGTCCCGGTCGCTTAATGGCGAGCCGAGCGGCGTAAGCCGCCGGGTTATGACTACCCCGGCGGCACACGCCGCTCGGCTCGCCTCAACAGTTC